>DDFE01000245.1 GCA_002336985.1 Sphingomonadales bacterium UBA1936 | reverse complement strand
TGTTCCTTGACGACGTCCAGCACTTCGCGACTGATCATGCGCAGCGGCGTCCCACCTGCCAGGGCGGCGATCTGGATTTCGCAGGCGCGCTGCGTCGTCATCATAAGCCAGAACGCTTCGCCGACGCTGCGCCCGACCGTCAGCAGGCCGTGATTGCGCAGGATGAGGACCGATTTGTCGCCGAGATCGCGCGCAAGCGTGACCCGCTCGCTTGCGGCAAGCGCGACACCTTCATAATCGTGATAAGCGACACGGTCACCGAGTACGGCTGCCTGCTGGCTGATTGGAAGTAACCCGTGTTCCTGCGCCGCCACGGCAACACCGGCTGCGGTATGGGTGTGCATGACGCACACCGCGTCCGCGCGTGCGGCATGGACAGTCGAGTGGATGAGATAGCCTGCGGGATTTATCTCGCCGCCCGCTTCGCTCACTTCGCCCTCGAGCGTCACCTCGACGAGATTGCTGGCCGTCACTTCATTGAACAGCGCGCCGAACGGGTTGATCAGGATGCGTTCGCCAGGCCCCGGAAGGCGCGCAGAGATATGCGTCGCGATCAGGTCGGTCATCCGGTAATGATGTGCCAGCCGGTAACATGCGGCGAGCTCGCACCGGACCTGGTAATCCTCATCGCTGAACTGGGGGCGTTGCTTGCTGATTACGGAAACCGACATCGTGTCCTCCTGAACTTAGAGTCCGCCGAGACTCCTGGCGATGATACCGAGTTGCACCTCGGCCGTTCCGCCGAAAATGGTTGCGGCACGGCTGTTGAGGTAATCCGATACCACAATATTGCTACGCGTACTAGCTTCTCGACGCAAAGCTTCGGTGCCCAGTAATTCGATAGCGAGTTCGCCGATCGCCTGTTTCAGGCGACTGGCCCGAAGCTTGAGGACGGACGAGATCGGCCCGGGAGCGGCGCCCGTAGGCAGCGTTCCGACCGTCATGAGTTCCAGCATTTCGAACGCATCGAGTTCCATCGCCACTTCGGCGATGCGCCATTGCTGCGCCATGTCGGGTGCGGAAGGCAACGTGGCTTCGACCCGCTTGAGCGACGACCGCAACCGCCCGCTGAACAGGCCAACGCCCCGTTCGAATTCGAGCAGGTATTTGGCGTATGACCAGCCGCGATTCTCTTCGCCGATCCGGTTTCCGACCGGAATGCGGACATCGGTCAGGAAAACCTCGTTCACGTCATGATCGCCGCCGATCGAGATGATCGGACGGATGTCGACCCCCGGCCGGTCAAGTTCGATAGCGACGAAGCTGATACCATCCTGGCGGCGTTCGGTGTTCGCAGTGCGGACGAGTGCGAACATCAGGTTCGCGTGATGTGCGTGCGTCGTCCAGATTTTCGAGCCGTTGATGACGTATTCGTCACCCTCGCGAACCGCACGCGTGCTGAGCGCGCCGAGATCGGAACCGGCGCCAGGTTCCGAGAAGCCCTGGCACCAGTAATCCTCTCCCGACAGGATGCGGGGCAGCCATTGCTGCTGCTGTTCAGGCGTTCCGAACGCGATGATAACGGGTGCAACAAGGCGAATGCCGATGGGATAGACGAGCGGCGCTCCGGCCTGTGCGCACTCGCTTTCGAAGATGAAGCGCTCCAGCGCGGTCCAGCCTGTCCCGCCGAAATCGACCGGCCAGATCGGCGCGGCCCAGCCTTTTTCGTGCAGCTTCCGCTGCCAGGCGAGCGATATCTCCGGTTCGGGATAGACGCCGATCATCTGCGCCTGGCCTTCGCGAAGGTCGTCAGTCAGCGTCTCGTCCAGGAAGGCACGGATGTCGTTGCGAAAATCACGCTGATCGCTGTCGAGGAGCAGGTCCATCCCTAAGCCTCCATCAACACGGCGCTGCCGTGATGCGCGTTCGATGCAATGACGGTCGCGGCATAACGTTCCACCGGTCGATCGACGGCGCGGGCATGGGCCCGGTAAGCCTGAAGCGACCGGAAGCGCGCTGCGATATCGAGTTCGTCCGACACGCCCATGCCACCATGAAGCTGTACCGCATTATCGGCAACGATCGAGGCCGCCGCTGCGATGCGCGCCGTTGCCACGGAAAGCCCCCGGTCCGCATCCCGGGCAATAGTCGCCGCGTCGAGCGCCAGCGCGCCGAGCGTTGCCGCAACCTCTGCTTCCTTCGTCGCCACGATCATTTCGGCGACGCGGTGCTGCACGGTCTGGAAATCGGAAAGGGGACGTCCGAACTGCCGCCGTTCGCGCACATAATCGCGTGTCGCATCCAGCGCGCCCTCCATCGTGCCGAGCGCCTGCCAGCCGCGTGCGACCTCGGCCCGCCCCAGTGCGAGCGCATACCAGGATTGCCAATCGTTGCCGGTCTCGATTCGCGTGGCCGGTACCGAATCGAAAGCGATATCGATGCCGACCGTATCATCGAGCAGGGGCACCGGTTCGACCGGAAGACCCGCCAGGTCGAGGAAGAACAGGCCGTCTTCCATCGCCAAGAGCAAGCGGTCAGCCCGATATGCGCCGCGCAGCGAACGCGCCGTGCCCGACAGCACGCCATCCTTGTGCGACAGTCCGAATACGGGCGCGTAGCGGATCGAACCCTCGATCAATGCCTCGACATGCTCGCCAGCATCGCGTGCACCGCCGAGCAAAGTCCCTGCGACGATCGTGGACATGACCGGCTCGATCGCGAGATGGCGGCCCAGGGCCCGCATCATCAGCCCGATATCGAATGCCCCGCCGCCGAATCCGCCCACGGCTTCAGGCACGGCCAGTCCGAAACAGCCGAGCTCGGCCAACTGGTTCCAGATCACGGCATCGCCCCATGCCTTGTCCGCCACCAGTGCGCGCCGATGCTCGAACGCGTATTCTTTTTCGAGGAATCGGCTGAGCGCATCTGCGAACAGCCGCTGCTCCTCCGATAAAGTCAGATCCAAAACGCCCTCCAACCCCTCGCCCTAGAGGTTTTCAATCAGAACATATACCGCGTATGCATCTTGAAGAATTGATCAAGTCCTTTTTGTAGTGCGCGTATCTATTTTGTCGTTTTCAAACTTTCCATAGGGGGTTATGGGCGTTTGAGGCACATTGTCGGCCAACGAGGGAGAAGGGCGTGTTCACCGGTTCTGAATCTGATCGGCTGGCATTACGCGAACTGCTCGACCGCTATAGCGATGCGGTGAACAGGCTCGATGCCGACGCCTGGAGTGCGACCTGGGCGGACAACGCGTCCTGGGTATTCCGCGGTGGCAAGGTCGAGGGGCGCGAAGCGATTGTCGCGACCTGGACGAAAGCCATGGCCGGTTTCGACTCGGTCTGGTTCTCCGCATTTCCCGGCATGATCGCGGTCGATGGCGATGTCGCCGCGATGACAACGCACACATTCGAATATTTGTCAGCAACTGGTGCAGCGCCCCGGCTGCAGTCCGGTATTTATAAGGATCGCGTTGTACGGACCGGCGCCGGATGGCGGTTCGCCGAGCGCGCCTTTACCCCCAAGGAGATGAAGCTTTGACGATCCTGATCACCGCGATGATGGACATGGATCCGGCGCATGCGGAGCGCATCATCCTCGAAGCGCGAACCCTGATCGAGGACTCGCTCGCCGAACCCGGTTGCCTTGCCTATAGCTGGGCGCTCGACCCGCTGACGCCGGGCCGCGTCCATGTGTTCGAGAAATGGACGGACGAGGCATCGCTCGCCAACCATTTCACCCTGCCCAATTATCTCGACATGCGGACGCAGTTGCGTTCGGCGGGGCCGATCAAGTCGCAAAGCCGCAAATACCGCGTCGACCACGACGAGCCGGTCTATGACGAAACCGGAACGCCGCGTGCGGACTTCTTTACGCTCGCATCCAGCGCGGCTTGACGGACGACGAAAGGGAGCATGATCGTGGACGCTGTCGCCGAACATCTCGTGACCGATCCCGTAATGGCGGACGCGCGTCGTGAGTCGCATTACGCGCTGCGCCGCCGGACGCTCGACCGGATGCGGTCGAAATCGACCGACCTCGACCATGTGCCCATGCGGATCGATCCCAAGGTCTATACCGACCCCGATTATGCCGAGCGCGAGCGGCGCGCGATCTTTCACGGCATGCCGATCGTCGCGGGCCTGACGCGCGATATTCCCGAACCCGGCGACATGATGCTGTTCGACGTGCTGGGGCCGTCGATCTTGCTGACCCGGTCGAAGAGCGGGGCGGTCAACGCGTTCCTCAACATGTGCCCGCACCGCGGCGCGAAAGTCGTGACGGAGTGCAGCCGCCGCACGCGGATGACGTGCCGGTTCCATGCCTGGACCTTCGACCTCGACGGCAAGCTGATCGGGCAACCGGGCAAGGAAGGCTTCGAAGGGGTCGACAAGAGCGAGCTCGGCCTGGTCCCCGTGCCGGTGGCCGAACGTTACGGCCTGATCTTCGTTCGCCTGTCGCCGCTGGGCGAACCCATCGATGTCGATGCGCACCTGGGCGCTTTCGCACCTGAGATCGCGCATCTCGAACTCGAAAAGGCGCAGCCGATCCGCAATTCGGAAATTCCGTGCGACGCCAACTGGAAATACGCGCTCGATACCTATGGCGAAAGCTATCACTTCGCGTCGCTGCATCCGACGACCATCGGGCAGCTCGCCCATTCGAACATGATGATCTACGACAACTACGGCCTGCATGCGCGGCTCGCTTTTCCGCGCGCCGAGTTCATGGAGTATCAGGAGCGCGACGAAGCCGAGTGGCCGCATACCGACTACGGCGGGCTCTACATGCTGTTCCCGAACATGATCATCAACGTGAACTCGATCATCGGCGTCGGGCAGTTCTACGGTATTTCGCGGATCTTCGCAGGCGATACGCCCGACCGTTCGCGCACGCTGCTTTCGACCTACCAGCCCGCGCATTCGGGGGCCGAGGTCGACATCGAGGCGTGGTCGAACATGCACGATTTCATTCAGAAGGTCGTGACCGAGGAAGACTATTCGGTGTCGAAGGACGGTCAGGACAATCTGCGCTGGGCACCGGAAGGGTTCGCCACGGTGCTCGGCCGCAACGAGATCGCACTTCAGCATTGGCACCGTAATCTCAACCGCATCATGAGCGGGCGGAACTGAACGGCGTTGCGAAGACAGGAAATCAAACCATGCTGTTCATGAAATCAGAAATCACGGTCAAGCCGGGGCACCTCGCCGACCTGCTGGCGCTGCTGAAAGCCAAGATCTTCCCGATCATGGAAAGCGGCAGCTGGCGGCTGGTCGGATGTTTCGTCCAGCGGACCGGGCGACTGAACACCATCGTCGACCTGTGGGAAATGGACGGATACGCCGAATTCCCGACGACCTACGACATCTTTCGCGCGCATCCCGACTATCCCGAAATCCGTGTCGAGCTCGACCGCTATATCGAGACCGAAACGCTCGTCTTCATGGACCCGCACGCCGGGCGCCTCGCATCACAGGAGAAATAACCGATGGATCTGAAGCTCAAGGGTCGCAAGGCCATCCTCGCGGGCGCCACCAAGGGCCTCGGCCGTTATGCCGCCGAACTGCTCGCGGCCGAAGGCGTCGATATCGCCTTTTGCGCGCGTGATCAGGCGTCGATCGATGAGACTGCGGCGTCGCTCGGCAGCAAGGGCGTCAAGGTCCATTCGGCGAGCGTCGACCTGTCCGATCCCGCCGCATATCGCGCCTGGGTCGATGACGCCGCTGCTGCGCTTGGTGGATGCGACATCTTCATCTCGTTCGCGTCCGCAGGCGGCCCCCCGGCATCCGAAGAAAGCTGGGCGAAGGCGTTCGAGATCGACGTGATGGGCACCTGGCGGGGGATCGACGCGGTGCTGCCGTACCTCGAAAAATCGGATGCGGCGTCGATCATCGTCGTCGGTACCAACGTCACGATCGAACCCAATTTCGGCCCGCAGCCCTATGCCGCGATGAAGGCAGCCATCACCCATCACGCCGGGGCGCTCGCCCAGAAGCTCGGGCCGCAAGGCATTCGCGTGAACACCGTTTCGCCGGGGCCGATCTTCATCACCGACGGGTCGTGGGACAAGATCAAGCAGGGTCGCCGCGAATTCTATGACGCGACGGTCGCAAAGGTGCCCGCTGGCCGCCTCGGCGAACCGGAAGAAGTGGCGGCTGCCATCGCTTTCCTGGCAAGCCCGGTCGCGCGTTTCATCAGCGGTACGAACATCGTCATCGACGGTGCGATGACCAAGCGCATTCAATTCTAACACGCGTGCTTGATTATTGCTGGCGTTAGGCTCACACTGGCCTGACTGTCGCGCAGGAGGGGAATGATGCAGCTTGGCCGTGAGCAGATGCTCAAAGCCTATCGGCAAATGAAGGTGATCCGCGAGTTCGAGGAGCGCCTTCATGTCGAGATCCAGAAGGGCGAGATCGCCGGCTTCACCCACCTCTATTCGGGGCAGGAAGCAGCGGCCGTCGGCGTGTGCGAACACCTGACGGACGGCGACTTCATCATCTCCACCCATCGCGGCCACGGCCATTGCATCGCCAAGGGCTGCGACGTGAAGGGCATGATGCGCGAGATCTACGGCAGCTCAGAGGGCCTGTGCAAAGGCAAGGGCGGGTCGATGCACATCGCCGATGTCGACAAGGGGATGCTGGGCGCGAACGGCATTGTCGGTGCCGGCGCTCCGATTGCGGTCGGCGCGGCGATCTCTGCCAAGCTCGACGGCGACGGGCGTGTCTCGATCGCGTTCTCGGGCGACGGTGCCTGCAACCAGGGAACGACGTTCGAGGCCATGAACCTGGCTGTCGTCGTGAAGGCGCCGTGCATCTTCCTGTTCGAGAACAACCATTATTCCGAACACACGGGTGTCGATTACGCGGTGGGCACGTCCGGCGACATCGCCAGCCGCGCCGAAGCGTTCGGCATGAAGGTCTGGCGGGGCAACGGCTGCGATTTCTTCGACACGTTCGAGGT
>DDFE01000157.1 GCA_002336985.1 Sphingomonadales bacterium UBA1936 | reverse complement strand
CGGCGATATAAAGCTTGTTGGTCGCGGATGGATCGAACCGCATCTCGGCGGTCGACATGTAATCCTCGTTGGTCCATGCCAGCCAGGGAATGTCGGTCGCAACGCGCCTGCCGGACCCCGCCGGATAGGTCATGTAATAACGGCCGGTCCAGGTCGTGCCACCATCGAAGCTCTGGTTGATGCTTCCCCCCGCATTCGCGACGACGATATGCTGCCTGTCGGCCGGGTTGATCGCGATCGCATGGGTATCGTCACCTGCGTCCGGCACGTCCGCCCAACGGCCGCCGGTATAACGGGAGACATTCTGCCCGAGACGCGCATCGGTCATCCAGAGCGCGCCATTCAGGTCGCAGATGATCCGCCGATGGCTCGTCGGACTGCCAGGCAACGCCGCAAAGCTCGCGCCGGCATCCGTCGAACGATAAACGCCGTTGCCGTAACTCGAAACATAGATGCCGCGGGTCCGTCCGCCGACGGTGCCCGAAGTTGTATCGAAAGCGATTGCCATGCCGGCGGTATTTCTCGAGGCTGGAATGTCCGCCTGTTTCGACCAGCTGGTGCCGCCGTTTGTCGTTACCCAAAGGCCCTTATCGGGCGTTCCGAAGTAAACCACATCGGGATTGGCCGGGTCGATCGCCATTTTTCGGCCGAGCGTCCGGAAGTCGTCGTTGGGCGATGCGCTGGATTGGGCCAAGGCAGTCTTTGTGAACGTTTTCCCCTTGTCCGCGCTCTTGTAAACATAGCCGTTGAACACGGCATAGATACGGTTGGAATCGATCGGAGAGACGGCGATTTCATAGACGCCCATCTCATAAAGAATTTCGTGCCCCCATTCGCCCGCGGGCATGGAAGTGGGTGTCAGCAGCAACTTCCATTCGGCAGCTGTATTGTCCCAGATATACGCGCCGAACGTGTCGCAGCGGCAAACCTTGGTGCCGTCATTGGCAATGTCGATGCCGGTGATGAAACCACCTGCGCCAATGCGCAACTCGCGCCATGCCGTTTGCATTGCGGTAGGCACTGTTGGTGTAGCAGGTGCGACGGGCGCGACCGGTGTGGCAGCAAGGCCCGATGAAGACTGCGCCGACGACCCGTCAGCACCACCGCATCCCCCCAGCACCACTGGGAAAGAAATGACGCTCGTCCCTAAAATAGTTGATCCAAGGAACCCGCGGCGATTTAGTTTGTTGTGCATGCCGTGGCACGTACGGCCACGGCATGACTAATTGATTAACGGCGATTACAGCAACGACGACATGTTGCAGCGCAGCGTTGGCCTGCGCTGTCATGCCGTTTTTTCGTCATTTTGCGGCGGCCGCCGGCGCTGCCTTGGGCACAAAATCAGGGGCATATTCGATCTTCGCCTTGGTCCGCGCATCCTTGATCCGCGACGTGCCGATACCTGCGAGTTCCTTGCTACGGATAGCTTCGACTGCCATCGGCTTGATCTGCTCCGGCGTAAGCGCGATCGGCTCGCGGCCAGTGATCACACTTGCAACCACTTTGCCCTGCACCGGCACGATAAACGGCTCGCCCGGGGGCAGCGCTTCGATCTGCTTCAGCATGGGCGGTGCCACGGTGCCGGTGTCCACCGCTCCCACGCCGCGCTGGTACTTCATGTTCAGGCGCGTCAGCGTCGCAATGACGGCATCGAGCGAGTGGTCGTTCGAGAACTGCTTCAGCGCTTCCGGATTGCGTGGCATTTCGAACGCAACCTGGTCGAGTTTCAGCTTCATGCGCTGTCCGAACATTGCCGGGTTTTCCGACACGAACTTGTCGATCGCGGCCGCATCGGGAACCTTGATGCTGTCCGACGCCTTTTTCGCCGACATCTGAACCAGCAGTTCCTCGCTCATGCGGCGCTGCATGGAGACGTAAGCCGGATCGCGGTCGATGCCCTGATCCTTCGCGGCCTGAGCAAGCAAGCGACGGTCGATCACACGCTGCAGCACGTCACGCATGACGGCCTTCTTGTCGGCGCCCGCAGGAATGTTGGCACCCTGAAGTTCCTGGTTGAGCTCCGACTGCGAAATCTCTTCGCCATTGACGACGGCGACAATCTGACCGGTCGGCTTCTTGTCGCACGCTGCCAGAGCAACGGTCAAAGACAGCGGAACGGCTAACCAAAAGAGACGTGACGTGTTCATGGGTTTATCCCCCTCACATTGATACAACATACGGTAATCGTACGGTTCATCTTGTCCTGCGCCGCGTTAGGCGATAAGCGCGATGCTTTGCAATCGTGGCGATCGATGGAAACGATTTACGACTGGGTAACGATGGCGGTGTTTGCCGGCTTGATCGTGTTGTTCCTGCAACGGTCGAGTGAAGCGGTGCAACGCGACAGCCTTTGGCAGTATTTGGTCGCAGCCGTCGGCTGCGCCGTTTGCAACTATTTGGGCAATGAGGGGTACACGATATTCGCTGTACTTGTCCTCGTCGGCGTTCTGGCATTTGTTTACTATGTCCTGCGCCCGTTTGAGAGCAACAAATCTTAAAACCCGTCAGGCACCGATGAGCAGCGACCGCATTCGCGGCGAGACGCTGCTGGTCAGCTGACGGGCAAACGCGCTCAACCCTGCGAACGCTGCCTTTGGATCGGGCGTGACCATCGACATACGTACAAGCAGGCCGTCCGGAATCTCGCCGCGCAGATTGGCATCGACCACTGCCCAGCGCTGTTCGATCCACTCGCCAGGCATCATGCGGCCGATACGCGTCCAGTAGAGTACCTGTTCGTTGCGCGACGCACTTTCAGCAGAGAAGAAGCGGCACGGGATAATTTTGTTCGCAGCCACCGGCACATCAATGATCTGCGAATCCGACAACTTGAAGCCGCCAACAGGATAACAGACTTCCGGACGGTGGATTTGCAACATCCCGTCCTGAAGATTGCTGTAGGCGATCAACAGCATCACCGGAGGCTGGTTGCGCGCTTGGTAAACGCGCGTGCTGACCTCGTCGTAGATCCGGTCCGACAACGAATCCGGCGGCGGCAAGACAAGCCCGCTCGACGACTGGAATGACCACTCGCCGATGTTGTTTGGCAACATCGCATCGAGCTGCCCTTTCTTGATCCGCTCGACGCTGACCGTCGGCCGTCGTGCGTAGGCGAGGCCCGACGCCGCGACCAGCGCGCCGCCGATCAGGATATTCCGCCGATTGACCGACGCGGGGCTATTGTTGTCCATCGTGGCTTTCTTCTGGGTGGAAGCGGGTCCAGACCGGATACGCGATCACGTCGACCAGGAAGATGGTCAGCATGGCGACCATGAACATCGCGAGACCGGCGAAATTGTGCATGAAACCCTGCGCAACGGCTTCGCCTTGGTAGTGGGTCAGCAGGATGAGGATCAGCACGCGTACGAAATTGGCAAAAATGGCGATCGGGATGATCGCGAGAACGAGCAGCAGTGCGTATTGCCAGTGCAGCCGGTGCCGCATGTAAACGTAGAATAGCGACAGCGCGAACAGCGAAATCAGTGAGTTCAGGCCCGAACACGCCGCAGCCACCAGGAGCTGGTACTGCCCAATCTGGATCGTCACGCCCGCACCGCCGATCGGATAGCCGATCGCATACAGCAACGCGATCGCCCATTGCGAGATCGCGATCTTCAGCGGCTGCGTAACCAAGGCAACCACCGTTTCCGGCGGCGGCAGCATGAACGCCATGTAGAACAGCGGGAACCACAGCATCCGCATCGCCGCGCCGCCTATCCACCCGTAAAGGACGGTAAGGACCGTCGCGTACATCACATAGCCTTCGATCTCGACGATCGAAGTGATGCGGCAGAGCACGTAGAGCGGCACGAGCACGGCAAGCGCCAGCGAGACGACCACGACCGATCCTGGTTTTCGCACGGACTCGATGGTGGGCCATTGCCGCGCCAGCAGCCACAGCCCCGTCGCGAATACGATTGGTCCATGGCCGCCCTGCTCCGTCGACCAGCTCTCGCGAGCGACCGAGATCATCGTCGGTATCGCGATGGCAAGAATGCCGGCGATCAGCACCCATGTCGCCGGAGCCAGCTTCCGGGCCGATTCCAGCATGGTCTGAATGGGTGAAAGGATGCCCGAGTTATCCCCGGAAGGCACTTGTCCCGAATGCAACGTCGCCAATTGTGCCAATCCTTCGCTCTCCGGACAGCCCAATAGAGATATGGCCCGCCCGGCGCAATTCTTCACGCTGTTTCAACTTGCTACAGCCCCTTGGCGCACCTTTACTGAACAATGCCCTAATGATGTTCGGAAAAGTTTCGCCCTTGACGCCACGGGCAAAGCACCGGAAAGGCGCGCGCTTCACCCCGGCCGAGGCTCGATGGCGGAGTGGTGACGCAGAGGACTGCAAATCCTTGCACCCGGGTTCGATTCCCGGTCGAGCCTCCAACGCTGAGCCGGCTTCAAACAAGCGGAGCTTGTTTGAAGACTCGGCAAAGCGCGGTCGGCCTTGCGAAGCCAAGGACCGACGACGCGGCTTTGCCGCGGCGCGCTGACCGTTTAGGGGGCAGGCATGACGACCACCCCTCTCCGCCTGTTCAACAGCCTCACCCGCCAGCTCGAAGTATTTCAGCCGCTCAACGGCAACGAAGCCCGCGTCTACACCTGCGGCCCCACCGTCTATAACTACCCCCACATCGGCAACATGCGCGCCTATGTCTTCGCCGACACGCTGGGCAGGGTGCTGCGGTTCAAGGGATACGACCTCAAGCACGTCATCAACATCACTGACGTCGGCCACCTGACCGACGATGCCGATGCTGGCGAGGACAAGCTGGAAAAGGCGGCTCGCACCAATGCCCAGTCGATCTGGGACATCGCGAAGCACTATACGGAGGCCTATTGGGCCGACGTGAAGGCGCTCAACATCCGCGAGCCATATAAATGGTCGATCGCGACCGATTATGTCCCCGCGATGATCGAGTTCGCGAAAGGCATCGCGGACGAACATTGCTACGAACTCGACAGCGGCCTGTATTTCGATACCGCGACCGTCGCCGATTACGGCCGCCTTGCGCGCCACAAGACTGATGAGGGCGAGAGCCGCATCGATCCGGTCGCGGGCAAGCGCAACGCCGCCGACTTCGCGATCTGGCGCAGGACGCCGCCGGGCGAGACGCGCCAGATGGAATGGAATTCGCCCTGGGGCCGCGGCGCGCCGGGCTGGCACCTAGAATGCTCGGTGATGAGCGAAGCGATCCTGGGCCTGCCGTTCGACATCCACACCGGCGGCATCGACCACCGCGAGATCCACCATCCGAACGAAATCGCGCAGAACCAGGCGCATTGTCACAGCGACGACAGCGGCGCGCGCTTCTGGATGCACAACAACTTCCTGATCGACCGTACGGGCAAGATGTCGAAATCGTCGGGCGAATTCCTGCGCCTGCAACTGCTGATCGACAAGGGCTTCCATCCCCTCGCCTACCGTCTGATGTGCCTACAGGCGCATTACCGCAGCGAGTTGGAGTTCAGCTGGGACAATCTGGCGGCGGCGTTCGTACGGTTGAAGCGGCTGGTGAAGGCGTTTCAGGAACTAGCCGCCCGGAGCGGACAATGGGATGAGGTTTGTGACGATTACGATGCCCAAGAACGTGCATCGAATGGGGCTATTGTAGTTTCATATCGAGACGACGAGGCTCGACGGGTCGGCACACTTATGGATGGAATCGGCGGCACTTTACGGCTCCGTTTTGATAGCATCCATAATTCTACCGAGGATGATCTAAACACTTCTCAGGCCCTGGTTTGGCTCGATGAGCTCGTGACAATGAAAGGTCAGGATCCGGCTGAACAACTGCGGGCTATTCTCGCTGTTGATGAGGTCTTTGGGCTTGGTCTCCGAAATCTCGATCGGGCAAGTTTGCGCATCCGTCCGGCATCTGCATCGATAGATGAGATCGACATCGAAGCCCGTCTCGCCGAGCGCAAAGCCGCCCGCGCGGCCAAGGACTTTGCGTCCTCGGACCGCATCCGCGACGACCTAATCGCCGCCGGTGTCGAAGTGATGGACGGCGACCCGCTCGGCTGGGACTGGAAGATCGATATATGACCCGCGCCGTCCTGCCCGCGATGATCCGTCCGCTGCTCGAGGGGCGGCTGCCCGGCTGGCTGGATGCACGGTGGTTCGCGACGAAAGACGAAGCGGTAGTACTGGCAACGGCGGCAGAGATCGGCTGGTTCGACATGTTCGACAAGGACGATATCGCCGCCACGATGACGGCCGCCACCGAGGTGAAATGGCTCAACAGCATCTACGCGGGTGTCGACCACGTCCCGCTCGACCTGCTTGCGGAGCGCGGCGTCACCTACACCAACGGCGCCGGTATCACCGCGGTCACGATTGCCGAATATGCAGTGATGGGCATGCTGACCATCGCCAAAGGATACGACCAGGTTATCCGCGCACGCGACCGTCACGAATGGTTGCAGGATTCGCCCGGCAAGGTCGAACTGCTCGGCAGCAAGGCGTTGCTGCTCGGCGCGGGCGCGATCGGATCGCTGATCCGTACGCGGCTCGAAGCATTCGGCGTCGAGGTGCTGACCGTGCGCCGTACACCCGGCCCCGGCGAACTCGGGCCCGGCGACTGGCGTGGCAAGCTGGGCGAAATGGACTGGATCGTCATCGCCGTGCCCGCAACGCCCGCGACCGACGGCATGATCGGCGCCGCTGAACTGGCAGCGATGAAGCCGTCGGCGGCGGTCGTGAATATCGCGCGCGGCGAGGTCATCGATCAGGACGCGCTGGTCGAGGCGCTATCGAAGAAGCGCATCGCAGCCGCCTTCCTCGATGTGACGACGCCCGAACCGCTTCCAGCCGATCATCCTCTGTGGGCGCTGCCCAACGCTCACATCACCATGCACCTGTCCGGCCGCGCGCAGGACAAGATGTTTTTCCGTTCGGCGGATCGTTTCCTTGAAAACCTCGACCGCTGGCACCGCGGCGAACCGCTGCATCACGTCGTCGATCTCAAACTGGGGTATTGACCCCTAAAGAATCGCAACCTTGCGCGCGCCACCACCGCGGCGCATAGGCGCCGACACTATGGCCACGAACTGGAACCCGCAAAGCTGGACCGCGCATGAAGCGCGCCAGCTCCCCACTTACACCGATGCGGAAGCGCTGACACGCGCGACAACGACCCTTTCGTCGTTTCCGCCGCTGGTGTTTGCGGGCGAGGCGCGCGACCTTACCGGCGAACTGGCCAAGGTCGCCGACGGTCGTGCTTTCCTGCTCCAGGGCGGAGATTGCGCCGAAAGCTTCGCCGAGTTCCACCCGAACAACATCCGCGACACTTTCCGCGTCATCCTGCAGATGGCAGTCGTCCTGACCTTCGCGTCGAAGCTGCCGACGGTAAAACTCGGCCGCATGGCGGGGCAGTTCGCCAAGCCGCGCAGCGCCGACATGGAAGACCTGGATGGCATTTCGCTGCCCAGCTATCGCGGCGACATCGTCAACGACATCGCGTTCGAGGCCAGCGGCCGCGCGCCCGATCCGCAGCGGATGGTGCAGGCGTACAACCAGTCGGCGGCGACGCTGAACCTGCTGCGCGCGTTTTCCGCGGGCGGTTATGCGAACCTGCATCAGGTCCACGCCTGGACGCACGATTTCATGGGCCGCAGCCCATGGACCAAGCAGTATCGCGACGTCGCCGATCGCATCGGCGAAGCACTCGACTTCATGAGCGCGTGCGGGATCAACCCCGACACCGTGCCCCAGCTGAAGGGTACGCAGTTCTACACCAGCCATGAAGCGCTGTTGCTCCAGTACGAACAGGCACTGACGCGGCAGGATTCGCTGACCGGGCAATGGTACGACACGTCCGCCCACTTCCTGTGGATCGGTGACCGCACGCGGTTCGAAAACAGCGCACATGTCGAATTCCTGCGCGGCATCGGCAATCCACTGGGCATGAAAGTCGGACCGAGCCTGACGCCCGACGTGCTGCTTCGCCTGCTCGACACGCTAAACCCGGGCCGCGTGCCTGGCCGCATGACGCTGATCACGCGTTACGGGCACGACAAGATCGAGGCGGCCCTGCCCGCGCTCGTCCGCGCTGTGATGCGCGAAGGCCATCCTGTCGTGTGGAGCTGCGACCCGATGCACGGCAATGTCGTGAAGGCCGCCAACGGTTACAAGACGCGACCGTTCGACCGGATCCTGTCCGAAGTGCGCGGTTTCTTTGCGGTGCACCGCGCAGAAGGGTCGTTCGGCGGCGGCATCCACGTCGAGATGACAGGCCAGAATGTGACCGAATGCACCGGCGGCGCCGTCGACGTGACCGAGATGTCGCTTGCCGACCGCTATCACACACATTGCGATCCGCGCCTCAACGCCGCGCAGAGCCTGGAACTGGCCTTCCTGCTTGCCGAAATGCTGAACGCGGAACTGAACGACCGGCGCAAGGCCGCGGCCTGATTTGATCACGGCCGACACGCAGGCTTTCTACGACGCGCTACCCCAGCGCGGACGGCTGTTGGGCCTCGACGTCGGGACAAAGACGATCGGCACGGCGTTGTGCGACGCGATGTGGACCATCGCTTCGCCCGCCGAACTGGTGCGGCGGACCAAGTTCAGCATAGACAAGGCATCGCTGGCATCGCTGGCGTCCAGCCAATCGGTTCGCGGCATCGTCATCGGCCTGCCGCTCAACCTCGACGGCAGCGAAAGCCCGCGCACGCAATCGACCCGCGCTTTTGCACGGAATCTGACAGATATCGGCTTGCCGATCCTTCTATGGGACGAGCGCTGGTCAACAGCCGCTGTCACCCGGACACTCATCGATGCCGATGCCAGTCGTGCGCGGCGCGCGGATCTCGTCGACAAGCTCGCCGCAAGCTACATCCTGCAAGGCGCGATCGACCGCCTCGCAAGCTGAATCAGACGTAGGAGACGGAAAGTTTCCTACGGCGGTGACGCATCGCTGCCCCCATCACTCCGAAGCCCAGGATCATCATCCCCCAGGTGGCGGGTTCCGGAACGTTGCTGGCGAACGGCTCATAGCGGAATGTTCCGCTGCTGTTACCGAACGTAACGACACCCCCGCTGAACAACGACAGTTCGGACAGCGTCGGCAATCGCGTCAACAGGCTTGGCGGTGTTGTCGTATCGTAAAAGAAACTGACGCTGCCGAGAGATGCGTTCGGATCGGTGAAGCTAACGCGACGGCCATTCGGCGTCTGTTCGACGACGCCCCGCGGCGGCCCCAGGTCGTAAACCGTGCTGACATAGTTCGGCAGCGCGGATCTCATCGCCGCCGCCGTAAAATCGTCCCGGCGGTCTCCGATCGTGAAAATATCGCCCGCGTTCCGGAAGATGCTCGTGGTCCCCAACGTGTCCGTTACCGGCGCATCGGAATCGTAACGGAGTTCCACCAGAAAGTCCTCGCCCCGGCGATCGCCGATCGTGAACGTACCAGTGATCCGTAAGTGAACGATTTCGGCAACAGCCGGTTGCGCGATCGCCCCTACCGATGCGGTAACCAACAGCGCTGCCTTACCCAGATGCGATTTCATTGTGCCCCCAAAGGCCAAAAAAGAGTGCAAAACTGACGGTATTTTTAAAATCCGCTTGCAAATCTGTGTGTGCAAGTTCGGCCAGCGCGATCCGGGAAGCACATTTACAACAACTTAGCATTCCAATCCATCGAAAATTGGTTTCGGATCAAAACGAGACAGGCTGGCGAGACTTGCATAAATGTTCTGTTTATGTTCTCATCATCCTATGTCGAACCGGGTCGTAAGGGGCGCCACGCAAAACCGCGAGAGCAGACGGTTCGGCTTGCCGGAAAGGGAGATCGACGGTGATTGGCTGGACGATATCGTCCACGTCGATGGAGAACCGCGACCGGTTCAAACCACTGTGACGGTGGAGAAGCCGAAGACGATCATCACACGCAATACGTCGCCGGACATCCTCTTCGACCGCTCGATCAACGCTTATCGTGGGTGCGAGCATGGGTGCATCTATTGCTTTGCACGGCCTACGCATGCGTTTCACGACCTGTCGCCCGGAATCGATTTCGAAACCAGGCTGTTCGCCAAGCCTGACGCCGCAGCCCTGCTTCGTGCCGAATTGTCGAAACCTTCGTACCGGTGCGGACCGATTGCGATGGGAACGAACACCGACCCCTATCAGCCGATCGAGCGCGACTGGCGCATCACCCGGTCGTGTATCGAAATCCTCGCGGAAACCGATCATCCCTTGATGATCACGACGAAGTCCAACCGGGTTACGCGTGATATCGACCTGCTCGGACCGATGGCAGCGAAACAGCTGACATCCGTTATGGTATCGGTCACGTCGCTCGACCCGCGGATCGCGATGACGCTCGAACCGCGGGCCCCTGCCCCGCGCAAACGGCTGGAGGCGATCCGAGCGCTCAGCCAAGCGGGCATTCCGGTACAGGTATCGGTATCCCCGCTCATCCCCTCCATCACGGATCATGAAACCGAGGCGATTCTGGAGGCCGCTGCCGAAGCCGGTGCGACCCGATGCTCGTTCATCCCTGTGCGGTTGCCCTTCGAAGTGGCACCGCTATTTCGTGCCTGGCTCGATACGCATTTTCCCGACCGCTCAGGCAAAGTGATGTCGATCATCAACGAGATCCGTGGCGGGCGCGACAACGACCCACGTTTCGGCAACCGGATGCGTGGTCAGGGGCCGTGGTACGACCTGATGCTGACGCGGTTCAAACGAGCGCGGCGGAAATATGGTCTGGATGCCCAATGGGTTCCGCTCCGGACCGACCTTTTCAGGCCGCCCGCAGGTGCACAGGGCCGCTTGTTCTAGGCGGCCAGCCGGTGATCCTTGTACTGCGCGCGCAGTTCGGACTTCAGGATCTTGCCCGATCCCGTGTGCGGCAGTTCGTCGAGGAAGTGGATCTCGTCCGGCAGCCACCATTTGGCGACATGATCCTTGAGGTACGCCGTGATCTCATCGCCGGTCACCGTGCTGCCGCCCTTGCGCACGACCAGCAATATCGGCCGCTCGTCCCATTTGGGATGAAATACGCCGATCGCCGCAGCCTCCTGGACCCCAGGGCAGCCGACTGCCGCGTTTTCGAGTTCGACGCTCGATATCCATTCGCCGCCCGACTTGATCACGTCCTTGGCCCGGTCAGTAATCTGCATCGTGCCGTCCGGATGGAGGATCGCGATGTCGCCGGTGTCGAACCACTGGTCCTTGTCGACTGCGTCAGCCTCCGCCTTGAAATAGCGTTTCACGACCCACGGCCCGCGAACGTGCAACCGGCCCGACGATACGCCGTCGCGTGGCAGGTGTTTGCCGTCGTCATCCATCACGCACAGTTCGATCCCGAACGGAATCTGCCCCTGCCGCGCCACATGGTCGAGCTTTTGCTCGAGCGTCATCTCGTCCCAATGCGGCGGCGGAGCACCGGCTGTGCCGATCGGCGACGTCTCGGTCATGCCCCACAGGTGTTTCACCGTCACGCCCATGCCCATGATCCGCTCGATCATGGCGCGCGGCGCCGCCGACCCGCCGATGGTAACCTGTTGCAGGAAGCGCGGCGCTTCCCCCGTCGCATCCATGTGCTGGAACATCGCCAGCCAGACCGTCGGCACGCCCGCCGAATGCGTTACCTGTTCGCTGTTCATCAGGCTGCACAGCGCATTCGCCTCATTGACCGCCGAATAGACGACCTTGGCACCCGACAGTGCGGCCGCGAACGGCAAACCCCAGGCTGCCGCGTGGAAGAGCGGGACGATCGGCAGGATCGACGCGCGCGACGACAGGTTGAACACCCATGGCGCCACTTCTGCCATGGCGTGGATCATGGTCGAGCGGTGTTCGTACAGCACGCCCTTGGGATTGCCCGTCGTCCCGCTGGTATAGCAAAGCATGCATGGGTCGCGCTCGTCCCCGAGAACCCAGTCGAACTGGCCATCGTGCCTGGCAATCAGCGCGGGATACCCATCATCGGCATCGAAAGCGATGAAGTGCTCGACGGTCGAAAGCTGCGGCTTCAGCCGTTCGACGATCGCTGCAAACTGCACGTCGTAGAGGAGAATCCGGTCCTCGGCGTGATTGATGATGTAGATCAGCTGATCGTCGAACAGTCGCGGGTTGAGTGTGTGGATCACACCCCCCATGCCGATCGCGCCGTACCAGCTGGTCAGGTGACGGCCATGGTTCATGGCGAGCGTCGCGATGCGGTCGCCCGGTTTCATGCCCAGTGCGACGAATGCCTGCGACAGCCGCCGCGCTTCGTGCGCCAAGCCTGCCCAGTCGGTGCGCTCCATCGTACCGTCGGCCCAGCGAGTCACGATCTCGCGCGTACCGTGTTCGCGCGCCGCATGGTCGAGCAGGTGCGTAACCCGCATCGACCAATCCTGCATCCCGCCGTGCATCCCGCTCTCCTCCTTGCGCGGGATATTTCCCGCCTCTTATCCCACCAGCGCCAGGCGCGGCATCTCTTGTGGGGCAAGGCTAATGTCCACAATCCCGTCCATCCGCGCAATCCCATCGGCCATTTCGCCGTCGATCAGGAAATCGCGACCGATGCGCAGGTCGGCCACGCCGCCATGCGCCATCGAAATGCGCAGGACGATCTCGCTACGCCCGCCCCGCGCCAGCGTCCCGGCAAGCATGGCAACCGCATCGACGCGGTCCACATGGATTACGGCTTTCAGGCGTGTGTGACTGGCGAGAGCATCCAGACGCTGCGCCTTGCGCACGGTAATCCGCGGCGCTTCCTCGCCTGGCTGCCGGTCCAGCTCGACGTTCAGCAACGCGCAACCGCCATTGCGGCCCAGTTCCTCCAGCATGGCGCAAGCCTCGTCTTCGAAGCAGTTCGACTGAAACTGTCCTGTCTCGTCGCTGAGCGTCACTGACATGAACCGGTTGCCGCGCTTCGATGTGCGCCAGCGTGCATCCTCGACCAGCGCGGCCATGGTGGCGTTCGCCCTTCCCTCCGCGCCCGCGGATGTCGACAACACCCCAAAGCTGCGCGCGCCATGGCTCTTGGCGACATGGCGGAACCGGTCGACGGGATGCGCCGCGAAATAAAACCCGAAGGCTTCCTTCTCGGCGTTCATCCGCTCGGCCATCGTCCAGTTGGCACTTTGCGGCAACTGGATCGCCACGACCGACGCCGCTCCCTCGCCGAACAGGCCACCCTGCCCGCTTGTCCGCCCTTCTTCGGCGCGCGATGCGACAGCCAGCAATGTCTCCGAAACCGCGAACACGCCCGCACGATTGTCGTCGAGCGCATCGAGCGCACCCGCACCCGACAGGCTTTCGATCTGTCGCCGGTTGACCAGTCGCGCGCTGATGCGGTTAGCGAAATCATCGAGCGACTTGAACGCGCCGTTGTCGTTCCGCTCGACACAGAGTTGCGCCATGGCCGCTTCGCCAACGCCTTTCAGCGCGCCAAGCGCATAACGCACGGCAAGTCCGTCGTCGGTCACCTCGACACCGAAGTCCGATCCGCTGGCGTTGATGCACGGCGGCAGGCACTTCACGCCCATGCGCCGCATGTCGTCGGCAAAGATGGCCAGCTTGTCGGTATTGCCGAGGTCGAACGCCATCGACGCTGCGAAGAAATCCTCGCGGTAGTGCGCCTTCACCCAGGCTGTCTGGTAAGTCAGCACGGCGTAAGCCGCGGCGTGGCTCTTGTTGAATCCATAGCCTGCGAACTTGTCGATCAAGTCGAACAGGCTGTTCGCCTGTGTCTTGCCGATGCCGTTCTTGCCGCATCCTTCGACGAATCCGGCACGCTGCGCGTCCATTTCTGCCTTGATCTTCTTGCCCATGGCGCGGCGCAGCAAGTCGGCGTCACCAAGCGAGAAGCCCGCCAGGATCTGCCCCGCCTGCATCACCTGTTCCTGATAAACGAAGATACCGTAGGTCTCGGCAAGGATGCCCTCGAGCGAAGGGTGCGGGTATTCGAGGATCGCCCGGCCGTTCTTGCGGTCGGCGAACATCGGAATGTTGTCCATCGGCCCCGGCCGGTAAAGCGCGCCGATCGCTATGATATCGCCGAATGCCGTCGGCCGGACCTGGGCCAGAGCGCGCCGCATCCCTTCCGATTCCATCTGGAATACGCCGACGGTATCGCCACGCTGGAGCAGTGAATAGACCGCCTCGTCATCCCAGCCGAGCGCGTCGAGATCCGGCCGATGCCCCTCACGCGCTTCGATCAGGTCGAGTGCACGCTGCAGGACCGACAGGGTTTTCAGCCCGAGGAAGTCGAACTTCACCAGCCCGGCCGCTTC
This sequence comes from Sphingomonadales bacterium UBA1936, assembly GCA_002336985.1. Classification (GTDB taxonomy): domain Bacteria; phylum Pseudomonadota; class Alphaproteobacteria; order Sphingomonadales; family Sphingomonadaceae; genus Sphingomonas_O. The sequence goes on along the minus strand of DDFE01000157.1, from coordinate 2,047 downwards.
GGCAAATTTCATATCGAACTGCGTGACCGGCATGTCCGACCGCGGGTCGCGGTAAAGCGGAACCAGCTGGTCGAGCGGACGGTCGCCGATGACCACGCCCGCCGCATGGGTCGAACTGTGCCGCGGCATCCCCTCCAGCTTCATCGCCAGGTCGAACAGGCGGCGGACATCGGGGTCGTTCTTGACCTCCGTCGCCAGTTCCTGAACGCCGTTGAGCGCCCGCTTCAGGTCCCACGGATCGGTCGGATGGTTGGGCACCAGCTTCGCCAGCCGATCGACCTGGCCGTAGCTCATCTGCAGCACACGACCGGTGTCTTTCAGCACCGCGCGCGACTTCAGCCGCCCGAAGGTGATGATCTGCGCGACGTGATCGCGTCCGTATTTCTTCTGGACGTAACGGATCACTTCCTCGCGCCGCGTTTCGCAGAAATCGATGTCGAAGTCGGGCATGGACACGCGCGACGGGTTGAGGAAGCGTTCGAACAGCAGCCCAAGCTTGAGTGGGTCGAGGTCGGTGATCGTCAGCGCCCATGCGACGACCGAACCCGCGCCGGACCCGCGGCCGGGCCCGACCGGAATGCCCTGCCCCTTCGCCCATTTGATGAAGTCGGCAACGATGAGGAAGTAGCCGGGAAAGCCCATGCCCGCGATGACGTCGAGCTCGAAATCCAGCCGGTCGCGGTAGACCTGCGGATCCACGGCTCCCGCCTTTTCCAGCCGGATGTCGAGACCGGCATGCGCATCCCGCCGCAGCTGTTCGCTCTCGGCTTCGCGGTCCCCGGCAAGACTCGGCAGGATCGGCTTGCGGCTGGGCGCAGCCACGGCGCACCGTTGCGCCACGACACGGGTGTTCGACAGCGCATCGGGCAGGTCGGCGAACAGCGACGCCATATCCTGCGCCGGTTTCATCCAGGCGTCCGGCGACGATTTCCGGCGATCGTCGCTGTCGACATAGGTCGAACCCGCGATGCACAGCATCGTGTCGTGCGCCTGATGAAAATCCGCGTCGGTGTAGCAGGCCGGATTCGTCGCCACGATCGGCACGCCGTGGGCGTCGGCAAGCGCGATCAATGCGACTTCAGCCCCTTTCTCGTCGGCATCGTTCCGGCGGGACACTTCGATGTACAACCGATCACCGAAGATCGCCTGTAACTGGCTGAGATATGCTTCAGCAGCATCCTGCTGGCCGCCCGCGAGCAGGCGGACCAGCGCTCCCTCCGCACCAGCCGTCAGCACGATCAGTCCGGCCGAATGGGCTTTCAGCTTGTCGAAATCGACATGCGCGTCCTCCTCGACAGGCCGATCGAGATGCGCCGCAGATACCAATGCGCAGAGATTCTCATAGCCGCGCATGTCCTGGGCATAGAGCGCCAGCCAGTCGATCTGCCCCGGCCTGTCCGACCGTGCCACTGCCAGCAAAGTCCCGATGATCGGCTGCACACCCTTCTTGGCGCATGCCTCGCTGAACGGCATGACTCCGTAAAGGCCGTTACGGTCGCAGATCCCCACTGCCGGATAGTCCAGCGCCCGTGCTTTCGCCGCGATGTCCTTGGGGTCGATCGCCCCTTCGAGCATGGTGAACGACGAAAAGACGCGCAGGGGAACGAACGGTGCGGTGGGCATCCCTTACTGTGCGTGAACCGGCGCGATTCGCATAGCGCTACAGCAGCTTTTCGATCGCACCTTTCAGGCTTTCGGGCTTATCGGTCGGTGCATAACGCGCGACGACCTTGCCTGCCTTGTCGACCAGGAATTTGGTGAAGTTCCACTTGATCCCCTGGCTGCCCAGCAGGCCCGGCTTTTCCTTCTTGAGGTATTTGTAGAGCGGCTCGGCATTGTCGCCGTTGACGTCGACCTTCGCCAGGACCGGAAAGGTGACGTCGTAGGTCAGCGAACAGAAATTCGCGATTTCCTCCGCATTACCCGGTTCCTGCGCGCCGAACTGGTTGCAGGGAAAACCCAGCACGGTCAGACCCTTGGGCCCATATTCGCGGGCAAGTGCCTCGAGGCCCTCGTATTGCGGTGTGAACCCGCATTTCGACGCGAC
>DDFE01000262.1:10719-18663 GCA_002336985.1 Sphingomonadales bacterium UBA1936 | reverse complement strand
CATGGCTCCAGTCGGCGACGAAGGTCGTCGGAAAGCCTGCGCCGGGCGCTATCGAGGCATCATTGCCCTCGATGGTCAGCCCGGCCGAAGGGTTCGCACGCGCTTCGGCGGCGACGGCAATGATCGCCGAATGGTTTTCCTTGTTCTTGCCGACGACGATGACGTTGCGCGCGATCAGGCCGGTCGCGCCGTTGGGCAGGTCGATCGCGTAGTTCGTCTCACGCCCGTTCGAATCGTCGAAGCTAGAATCGGTGATACTGACGCGCGCGGCACGGCTCTTGACGTAATGCCCCCCCGTCCCGCGTTCGAACCGCACCCGGCTGACCGTCAGCGATGCCGACTGGCCGATGTAGATCGAATGCGAACACATGCCGTCGGGGCATCCGCCAAGCCCGGCGAATGTCGAGCGTTCGATGGTGACCGACGCATTCGGATCCTCGGCAGTCAGGATGCCCTGTTCGGAATCGAGGAAGGTCGAACGGGTGACGGTCAGGTCGCCCTTTTCCAGCCGGATGCCGGAGCCGTTGCGATCGGGCACGCGGATGCCGCGAAAGACGATTCCGTCGACGGTCGCGCTGGCACCGCGCAGGACGAGGGTCGCCTTACCCTCGCAGGCGCCGCCCTCGAAGATCGCGGTCGATGGTGTCGCGGCGCGCAGCGTCAGCGTGCCGCCTGCGAACACGGCACAATCGCCATAGCGCCCCGGCGCGACGATGATCGTTCCGCTGCCGCCGCCGATCGACTTCACCGCGTCGTCGAGGCGGTAAAAACTCCGCCCGGTTTCCTCGACGCGGAAACCGCCGCCGCCCTGCGCGAACGCGGGTGTGGCGGCTAACATCACTATCATCATGTATATCGAATATCGCGGCATGGTCAGGGCAACCCGGTTTGAACAGTGTCGCCGCCATCTTGCCGTCCGGGCGCGCTGTAGGACAGCCCCGATTTCCCGCCGTCAATCCAGATTCGGCCTGAGCCAGCGGCGTGCCGTTTCGGCATCCACGCCGCGGCGCAGGGTGTAATCCGCCAGCTGGTCCTCGCCGACGCGCGCGACGCCGAAATATTCGGCCTGCGGATGACCGAAGTAGAAGCCGGAGACCGCCGCTGTCGGCAGCATCGCGAAGCTTTCGGTCAGCACCAGCCCCGCCGCCTCGCCCGCGCCCAGCAGGTCGAACAGCATCGGTTTCAGGCTGTGGTCCGGGCATGCCGGATAGCCTGGCGCCGGGCGGATGCCGCGGTATTCTTCCTTGATCAGCGCTTCGTTGGTCAGTTGCTCGCCCGGCGCATAGCCCCAGAGCGTCATGCGGACATGCTGGTGCAGGCGTTCGGCGAAGGCTTCGGCGAAACGGTCGGCCAGCGCCTTCAGCAGGATGTCCGAATAATCGTCCTTGTCCGCCTGGAAACGCGCGAGGTGCGGCTCGATGCCATGTATGCCGACGGCAAAACCGCCGATCCAGTCGCCGTCATGGTCGATGAAATCTGCGAGGCACATGTTCGGCCGGCCTTCGCGCTTGGCGATCTGCTGGCGCAGGAACGGCAGGCGGAGATGCTCTTCATTGTCGAGATGGACGATCACATCGTCGCCCTCGCGGCGGCAGGGCCAGAGCCCGGCGACACCCTTCGCCGTCAGCCATTTCTCGTCGAGGATTTTCGCGAGCATCGCCTGGGCATCGTCCCACAGGCTGCGCGCACTTTCGCCGACGACCGCGTCGGTCAGGATGGCAGGATAATTGCCGTGCAACTCCCACGCACGGAAGAACGGCGTCCAGTCGATCACCTCGGCCAGGTCGCGCAGGTCCCAGTCGGGAAATGCGTGCACGCCAGGCTGTTCGGGTGGCATCGGCTTCAGATGGTGATCGAACGGGAATGCGTTGGCGCGCGCGTCGGCGATCGGCACCAGCGCGTTCTGCCCCTTGCCCGCACGCACTTCGCGGACATGCGCGTAATCGTCGGCGAACGTCTTCACATAGGCGTCGCGGCCCGTGTCGCTGACCAGCGCCGTCGCCACGCCTACCGCGCGGCTCGCGTCGAGGACATGGATGACCGGCCCGTCATAGGCCTCGTCGATGCGCAGCGCCGTATGCACTTTGGACGTGGTCGCACCACCGATGAGCAGTGGCATCGACATCTTCGCGCGCTGCATTTCCTCGGCCACCGTCACCATCTCGTCGAGCGACGGCGTGATCAGGCCTGACAGCCCGATAATGTCGGCATCATTCTCGTTCGCAGCCTCCAGGATCCTCGTCCACGGCACCATGACGCCCAGATCGATGACTTCGTAGCCGTTGCACTGGAGCACCACGCCGACGATGTTCTTGCCGATGTCATGAACATCGCCCTTCACCGTCGCCATGATGATCTTGCCCTTGGCGCGCGCGCCGGGCTCCTTCGCGGCCTCGATGAACGGGATAAGGTGCGCGACCGCCTTCTTCATGACGCGCGCCGACTTCACGACCTGCGGCAGGAACATCTTGCCGCTGCCGAACAGGTCGCCGACTACGTTCATGCCATCCATCAACGGCCCTTCGATCACCTCGATCGGCCGCGCGAACTGCTGGCGGCATTCCTCGGTGTCGTCGACGACGTACATGTCGATGCCCTTGACCAGCGCATGTTCCAGCCGCTTCGTCACCGGCCAACTGCGCCATTCCTCGGCCGCCTTTTCCTGCTGTGCGCCACCGCCCCGGAACGTCTCGGCGATGGTAACCAAGCGTTCCGTCGGTGTCTCGTCCGCGCTGCGTGCCGGGCGGTTGAGGATGACGTCCTCGCACGCTTCGCGCAGCACGGGGTCGATCGCGTCATAGATGTCGAGCTGCCCCGCGTTGACGATCGACATGTCGAGCCCGGCAGGGATCGCGTAGTAGAGAAACACCGAATGCATCGCGCGGCGCACCGGTTCGTTGCCGCGGAAACTGAAGCTCAGGTTCGACAGTCCGCCCGAGAAATGGACGTGCGGGCAGCGCGCCTTGATCACCTTCACCGCCTCGATGAAGTCGACCGCGTAATTGTTGTGCTCCTCGATACCCGTGGCGACCGCGAAGACATTGGGATCGAAGATGATGTCCTCCGGCGGGAAGCCGATGGTCATCAGCAGCTTGTAGGCGCGCTCGCAGATCTCGATCTTGCGATCCTTGGTGTCGGCCTGCCCCGCCTCGTCGAACGCCATGACGACGACGGCGGCGCCATAGGCCATGCACTTGCGGGCATGCTCCAGGAACTGGGCCTCGCCTTCTTTCATGCTGATCGAATTGACGATGGGCTTGCCGGACACGCACTTCAGCCCCGCCTCGATCACCGACCATTTCGAGCTGTCGATCATGAACGGCACACGCGCGATGTCGGGTTCGGCCGCGATCAGCTTCAGGAACGTCGTCATGGCGAATTCGGCGTCGAGCAGCCCTTCGTCCATGTTGATGTCGATGACCTGCGCGCCGTTTTCCACCTGCTGCCGCGCGACCTCGACCGCCGCCGGATAATCGCCGGCCATGATCAATTTCTTGAATGCGGCGGAGCCCGTGACGTTGGTACGTTCGCCGATGTTGACGAAGCGGGAGGAGGAGTCAGCGTTGGTCATTTGATCTCGTCATCATTGAGCGGCCTGGCGAGAACCACGTCATCGTACAACGTTCCGCCGACGTCGAACTGCCGTTCATTGATCTGGGTAAAGCCGTGCTTGCGATAAAAGGCCTTGGCGCGCGCATTGTCGTGGGCGGCCCCCAGGACAAGCCGTTCGAAGCCGACAGACCCTGCGATTGCGGTCTGCATCAACGCCGCGCCCAGACCGCCTCCGTGGAAACGCGACAACAGGTAAATGCGCTTCAACTCGATATCCCCGGCACCGGCACCGGGAAGGTCCGGCGCGGTCAGCATCGCATAACCGATCGGTGCGCCGGTCTGCGTTTCCGCAATCCAGATCTGCGCGCCTTTGTCGAAATAGGCCTGATAGGCCTGAACGCTGTGCTGGCGCGCGCAATGTTCGACGATCGCCTTGCCCTGGATCATCCCGGCAAAGCTTTCGAGAAACGTCGCGCCGCCGACCAGCGACAGCGCAGCCACGTCGTCCAGCCCGGCGGGTCTGATGGTCCAGTCCTGCGCCACCGCGGCTCAGGCCGCCATCGTGAAGGGTTCGAGCCCCGCAAGACGCGTCGCGGTCTCGACGCCCGGCAGGCGGCGCGGCTCGAGGCCGGCGACGGTTTTCGTCATCGCCGCGATGTGCGCGGGCGTCGACCCGCAGCAGCCACCGAGGATATTCACCTGCCCCGCATCCGCCCATTCGCGCACCAGCGATGCGGTCGTTTCCGGCAGTTCATCGTATTGCCCGAGTTCGTTGGGCAGCCCCGCGTTCGGGTAGACCATGATCAGCGTGTCGGCGAGGCCGCTCAGCACCTTCACATGCGGGCGCAGCTGCTGCGCGCCGAACGAGCAATTGAGGCCGATGGTGACCGGCTTCGCGTGCCGCACCGCGTGCCAGAATGCCTCGACCGTGTGGCCCGACAGGTTACGGCCCGACAGGTCGGTCAGGGTCATCGACACCATGATCGGGATCTCACGGCCCAGCGTTTGCTCCGCGTCCAGCACCGCCATGATACCCGCCTTGGCATTCAGCGTGTCGAACACGGTTTCGATCAGGATGAAATCGACGCCGCCCTCGACCAGCGCATCCACCTGTTCGCGGTAGACGTCCTTCAGGTAATCGAAATCGATCTCGCGGAAGCCCGGGTCGTTGACGTCGGGCGACAGCGACAGCGTCTTGTTCGTCGGCCCGATCGCGCCAGCGACGAAGCGCTTGCGGCCGTCCTTTGCTTCATACTCATCCGCCGCCGTGCGCGCGATCTGAGCGGAAGCGACGTTGATCTCACGCACCAGATGCTCGGCGGCGTAATCCGCCTGGCTGATGCGGTTCGCGCTGAACGTGTTGGTCGAGACGATGTCCGACCCCGCCTCCAGATAGGCCCGCGTGATCGTGTCCGGCACATTGGGCAGCGTCAGCGCCAGGATATCGTTGTTGCCCTTGGCATCGCGGGCGAGGTTAAGGTCGCCCATGTAATCGGCTTCGGACAGTTTCCAGTTCTGGATCTCCGTCCCGAACGCACCGTCGGTCAGCAGGATACGGGTCGAGGCCGCGGCAAAAAGGGCCTCACGCGCGCTCATAGAATTCCTCTCCGGAACGGGGAGGGGGACCACGAAGTGGTGGAGGGGTCGCTCGCAGCAGCGAAGAAAATGCGCGCGGAGAACGGCCCCTCCGTCACGCCTTCGGCGCGCCACCTCCCCGTTCCGGGGAGGATTTTACTGTTCGCGCTCATGCCGCTTGCTCCTGTGCGGTGACACCCTGCGGGCGCAGGCCCAGCAGGTGGCAGATCGCGTAGCTCAGTTCCGACCGGTTGAGCGTGTAGAAATGAAAGTCGCGCACCCCGCCCGCGTAGAGGCGGCGGCAGAGTTCGGCGGCAACCGTCGCCGCGACCAGCTGGCGCGCCTGCGGGTGGTCGTCGAGCCCTTCGAACAGGCGCCCCATCCATGCGGGAACCGCGGTGCCGGTCATCGCCGACATGCGTTTGATCGCGGCGAAATTGCTGACGGGCATGATGCCCGGCACGATCTCGCTGTCGATGCCCGCTGCCGCCGCCGCATCGCGGAAGCGGAAGAAGGTTTCAGGTTCGAAGAAGAACTGCGTGATGCCGCGCGATGCGCCCGCGTCGAGCTTGCGCTTGAAATTGTCGAGGTCGGATTGCGCGGTCGCGGCCTCGGGGTGGGTTTCGGGATAAGCACTGACCGAGATTTCGAACGGATGGCGCTTGCGCAATCCTTCGACCAGCTCGGCTGCGCCGGCATAGCCTTGCGGATGCGCCTCGAACGCTTTGCCCGCGACCGGCGGATCGCCGCGCAGTGCCACGATATGACGAACGCCCGCCTCCCAATAGGCATCGACGATCTCGTCGATCTCGCCCCGCGTCGCTTCGACACAGGTCAGGTGCGCGGCAGCGGGGATTGCCGTCTCGCTGGCGATCCGCGCGACGGTTGCATGCGTGCGCTCGCGGGTCGATCCACCCGCGCCATAGGTGACCGAGACGAACCGCGGATTGAGCGGGCTGAGCGTTGCGATCGCGTCCCACAGCGTCTCGTTCATCTTCTCCGTCTTGGGCGGGAAGAATTCGAACGACACGCGCGCATCGCCCGCGACATCGGCGAACAGCGGCGTCGCAAGCGCGCGGCGTGCTTCTTCGAGTTGGACGAGAGTCAGCGTCATGCGGCAACGGCCTTCAGTTCGGCCGGGCGGCGGCCCAGCCAGAGTTTCACGGTAAGTTCGCCGCCATCGAGTGTTTCGGTTTCGGCGAGCGTCAGGCCGTTCGCGGCGAACCAGCTTGCGATCTGGGCATCGGAGAAACCAAGGCGCGCATGAGCGTCCTGCAGGCGAAGCTCCTCGCGGTCGTGGCTGTCGAAATCGGCGATCAGCAGGCGTCCGCTGGGCGCAACGATCCGCGCCGCCTCGGCAATCGCGGCTTCGGGCGCGGGAATATAGTGCAGCACCTGGTGCATGACGACCGTATCGGCGCTGGCGTCGGCGAGCGGGAGCGCGGTCACGTCGCCCTGCCGCCAGTCGACCGCCGCATCGGGCAGCTTGGCACGGGCGAGGCGGAGCATTTCGGGGCTGCGGTCGACTCCGGTCGCATGGCGCGCCTTTGCACCGAACAGTTCGATCATGCGCCCGGTGCCGGTACCGATGTCGACCAGGCGGCCGATGTTCTCGCCCAACAGAGCGCGCATGCGCGTCTCGACAGCGCTCTCGGCGATGTGAAGCGAGCGGATCGCGTCCCACTGGTCGGCATGCTGGGCGAAGTAGCGCTCGGCAGACGTGGCACGGTCGGCGCGTACGGCGGTAAGCTTGGCGGCATCGGCGGCCGCCCAATGATCCTCACCGCAGCTATCGATCAGCGCAAACAGGGGGATCGCGATGCTGCTGGGCGCCGGCGTCAGGAACACCCAGCTGCCTTCGCGGCGGCGCGCGGCGAGCCCGGCATCGACCAGGATCTTCACATGGCGCGATACCCGCGGCTGGCTTTGCCCCAGCACTTGCGCCAGTTCGCCGACAGCCAGTTCCATTCGCCGCAAAAGCGACACGATCCGCAGCCGCGTCGGATCGGCAAGAGCACGGAAAATGTCCACGGGCGCGGTCATGGAGGTAACATATAAAGAATTCTTTATATGTGGTCAATCGTGCAAGCGCGTGCCTTTTTCTTGCCGTTATTCGGCGAACGCAGTATTCAGCGGGTCGCGCCGTCGCATTTCGCAGTCGGCCAGATTCTTCGAGGGGAGTCCTTCATGAAAAAGATCGTTCTCGTTGCTGCCATCGCAGCAGCCGCATCGCTTGCCGCCTGCTCGCAGCACGCCAAGAATGAAACGGTCGAAGCGGCGAACGCCGTCGCCACCGACGTAAATGCAACCGTTGCTGCCGGCGTCAACAGCGTCGATGCCGCCACCGATAGCGCTATGAACAACATCAGCAATGCTGCCGACGCCGCGACCAACAAGGTCGAATCGGCTGCAGAAAAGATGAAGCATGCGACCGGCAACGCGATGAGCGACGCAGGTAACTCGCTGAAGCACTAAGCCGCTTCGACGAAGAGACGAGAAAGGGCCGGAGCAGCGATGCTCCGGCCCTTTTTNNGGCCGTGCCCGAAATCAGAAATCCATGCCGCCCATGCCGCCCATGCCGCCGCCGCCCATGGGCATTGCCGGCTTGTCTTCGGGCATTTCGCTCACGGCCGCTTCGGTCGTGATCAGCAGGCCAGCCACCGATGCCGCGTTCTGCAGCGCGGTGCGCACGACCTTGGTCGGGTCGATCACGCCGGCGGTGACGAGGTTCTCGTACACGTCGGTCGATGCGTTGAAGCCGTACGACGTGTCCGACTGGTCGAGCAGCTTGCCCGACACCACGGCGCCGTCATGGCC
>DDFE01000262.1:0-10681 GCA_002336985.1 Sphingomonadales bacterium UBA1936 | reverse complement strand
GCTGCGCGGGTTGCGTGCAGCGCATCGTCGACGCGGTCCTTGCGCTCCTTGACTTCGACTTCCGAAGCACCGCCGACCTTGATCACGGCAACGCCGCCGGCGAGCTTGGCGAGACGCTCCTGGAGCTTCTCACGGTCGTAATCGCTGGTGGTGTTCTCGATCTGCTGGCGGATCGCCTCGACGCGGCCCTTGATCGCATCGGCTTCACCCACACCGTCGATGATGGTGGTGTTGTCCTTGTCGATCGTGACGCGCTTGGCCGAACCGAGCATGTCGATCGTGACGCTCTCGAGCTTGATGCCCAGGTCTTCCGAGATCATCTCGCCCTTGGTCAGGATCGCGATGTCTTCCAGCATCGCCTTGCGACGATCGCCGAAGCCCGGTGCCTTGACGGCCGCGACCTTCAGGCCGCCGCGCAGCTTGTTGACGACCAGGGTCGCCAGCGCTTCGCCTTCGATGTCTTCCGCGATGATCAGAAGCGGACGGCCCGACTGAACGACGGCTTCCAGGATCGGGAGCATCGCCTGCAGGTTCGACAGCTTCTTTTCGTGGATCAGGATGAACGGGTCGTTGAGTTCGACCGTCATCTTTTCCGGGTTGGTGATGAAGTAAGGCGACAGGTAACCACGGTCGAACTNNCCCGAAACCGGCTTCGAACGCGCCTTGATGTCCTCGACGACCTTGCCGACGGCGAGGTCGATGCCGCGCTTCAGGTCCATCGGGTTCATGCCGGCCGCAACCGACTTCATGCCTTCGCGCACGATCGCCTGGGCGAGAACGGTCGCGGTCGTCGTGCCGTCACCGGCAACGTCGTTGGTCTTCGACGCGACTTCGCGCACCATCTGTGCGCCCATGTTCTCGAACTTGTCCTTCAGTTCGATTTCCTTGGCGACGGTGACGCCGTCCTTGGTGATGCGCGGGGCACCGAACGACTTGTCGATCACGACGTTGCGGCCCTTCGGCCCCAGCGTGACCTTCACCGCGTCGGCGAGGATGTCCACGCCCTTCAGAATGCGCTCACGCGCGTCGCGCGAGAATTTTACGTCCTTGGCTGCCATGTCGGCGGACCTTTCATGTTCAAAAGTTAGTAAAAGTTAGCCCTGTGAAAGCTCAGCCGACGATCCCCAGGATGTCGCTTTCCTTCATGATGATCAGGTCTTCGCCGTCCAGCTTGACCTCGGTGCCCGACCATTTGCCGAACAGAATCTTGTCGCCGGCCTTGACGTCCAGCGGGGTCACGGTGCCGTCTTCGGCCTTGGTGCCCGAACCGACGGCGACGATTTCGCCCTCTTGCGGCTTTTCCTTGGCCGAGTCGGGAATGATGATGCCGCCAGCCGTCTTTTCCTCGGCTTCTACGCGGCGAACCAGCACGCGGTCGTGCAGGGGTCGAAATGCCATTGTGACTTACCCTTTGCTTGGGACGTTGGAACAACGTCGGAAGTTCATCGTTAGCACTCACCTGTCGCGAGTGCCAGCATGGGGCATATGGCCCCCGTTTATAACCGTTCAAGGTACGGCGCATTAAAAATTCGGCGGCACGTTCATCCCGTGCCGCCGGTCGAAGCCGCCCGAGGCTTGCACCGCTATCCAATTGCGGCAATCGTGTTACCGGGGGCGCAACAGGAGGGTATGCTGTGCGTCTGAATATCTGGCTCACCTCGTCGCTGGCGATCGCGCTGGCTTCGTGCGGCGGAAGCGATAGCGCAGCACCGCCCGTCACACCCCCGGCCAATCGCGCACCTGTGTTCACGTCGGCGGCGACTGCCAGCGTTCCGGAAAACACGACCGGCACGATCTACACCGCAACCGCGACCGACGCCGACGGCAATGCCGTCACTTTCAGCATTTCAGGCGGCGCCGACGCCGCGCGGTTCCGCATCGCGGCCGGCGCGCTGACATTCGTCAATCCGCCCGACTTCGAAAATCCCGACGATGCCGACGCCAACAACATCTACCTCGTCCAGCTGAGTGCGTCGGATGGAACGGCGGCGACGACGCTCAACTTGGCGGTCACCGTCACCAACCAGGGATCCGACCTGTTTCATGTCCGCCGCGTGGGTACGGGATTTACCCAGCCGGTCTTCGTCAAGGGCATCCCCAACGGCTTCGGGCGGGTGTTCGTCGTCGAAAAAGGCGGCCGCATCAAATTGATGAACACGACGTCGGGCGGCGTGCTGCCGACGCCGTTCCTGGATGTCTCGTCACAGGTTTCGACCAGCGGCGAACGCGGCCTGCTGGGACTCGCCTTCGATCCCAACTTCACCACGACCCACATCTTCTACATCTACATGATCAACACGGCGGGCAATATCGAGATCCGCAAGTACCGCACGATGCTGGGTAACGACGATGTCGCCGACCCGACGTCGTCGGACGTCATCCTGACCATCCCGCACCCCGGCGCCGACAATCACAACGGCGGCTGGATCGACATCGGCCCGGACGGGAACCTGTATATCGGCACCGGCGATGGCGGCGGTTCGGGCGACCCCGGCAACAATGCGCAAAATGCCAGCAGCTTGCTGGGCAAGATGCTGCGCATCGACCCGCGCAGCGACGCTTTCCCCACAGATCCGCTGCGGGATTATGCCATTCCGGCGACCAACCCGTATGCGACCAGCGGCGGTTCGCCCGAAATCTGGCTGAGCGGCCTGCGCAACCCCTTCCGCGCAAGTTTCGATACGACAGGCAACCTTTACATCGGCGATGTCGGGCAGGACGCGATCGAGGAGATCGACTTCGTGCCTGCGGGTGCCACCGGCCTGAACTTCGGCTGGCGACTGCGCGAGGGATCCCAGCCGTACAACGGCGGCGCGAACAGCGCGCTCTTCACGCCGCCGGTCGCCGAATATTCGCACGGCAGTGGCCCCCTGCAGGGCAATTCGATCACTGGGGGCTATGTTTATCGGGGACCGGTCGAGGCACTGCGCGGCCAGTACTTCTTCGCCGACTTCGTCAGCGGCAATATATGGTCGGTGCCGGTGAGCCGCCTGATCCAGGGACAGACCCTCGCCAGCAGCGCTTTCACGCCGCGCCGCGCCTCATTTATCCCCGATGCGGGAACCATCAACAACATCGCCAGCTTCGGCACGGACGAGGGGAACGCGCTCTACATTGTCGACTATGATGGCGACATCTTCATCGTGGAGCCGGGCACGCAGGGTTCGCTCTAACCCGCGCAGTCGCATTTACACCCCAAGGCCGAGGCTGTAGCGCCAGCCGCAGGTCAAGCGGGATTGAACGATGCGACTGGTACGCGGTGCGTGGAAATTGCTGGTCGGCGTCAAGGATGCGCTGGTCCTTCTGCTGTTGTTGCTGTTCTTCGGCACGCTCGCGGCCGTACTTTCGGCGCGGCCCGGCACCCGGCCGATCGCGCCCGGAGCGCTGGTCCTCGACCTGCGGGGCAGCATCGTCGAGCAACCCACGCCCATCAACGCGACGCAAGCCTTTACCGGCGGCGAGCAGGCGAAGCAGTTCCGCCTGCGCGACATCGTTGCGGCGCTGAACGCGGCGTCGATCGACGACCGGGTCAAGACGGTCGTGCTCGATCTCGATGGATTCATGGGCGGCGGTCAGGTCGCGCTGGGCGATGTCGGCAAGGCGCTGGACCGGGTTCGCGCGAAGAAGCCGGTGCTGGCGTTCGCGACCGGTTATGGCGACGACGCTTACCAGCTTGCTGCGCACGCCACCGAAATCTGGCTCGACCCGCAAGGGCTGGCGCTGTTCCAGGGCGCGGGCGGGACGCGGCTCTATTACAAGGGGCTGCTCGACAAGGTCGGCGCCACTGTCCACGTCTACCGAGTCGGCAAGTACAAGTCGGCGGTCGAACCCTATATCCTCGACAAGGCATCCCCCGACGCGAAGGCGAACAGCCAGGCGCTGGCCGCCGCCATGTGGCAGGCGTGGCAGGCCGACGTCATCCAGGCGCGGCCAAAGGCGCATATCGCAACCTTCGTCGCTGATCCGGCGATCGAGGTGAAGGAAAACGGCGACCTCGGCCAGGCCGCGCTGAAGGCCGGTATCGTCGACCGGCTGGCACCACGCGCCGAATTCGAAGCGCGGGTCGCCCAGATTGCCGGCGTGGGAAATCGCACCGCCCGCAAGCCAAGCCAATACGCACGGATCGACCTGAAGCCCTATATCGCCGCCAGCCAGCGCCCCTCGGGCGACCGGACGATCGGTGTGGTCACCGTGGCTGGCACGATCCAGGACGGCGAGGCATCTGCCGGCACCGCCGGCGGGACGACGATTTCGCAAATCATCGACCGCGCCGTCGCATCGGACAAATACAAGGCGCTGGTCGTCCGTGTCGATTCCCCCGGCGGATCGGCGCTCGCGTCCGAACAGATCCGCCAGTCGCTCGAAAGCGCGCGCAAGAAGGGCATGCCGGTCGTCGTCTCGATGAGCAATGTCGCGGCGTCGGGCGGTTACTGGGTGTCGATGGCGGGGGACCGCGTGTTCGCCGAACCCGATACCATCACCGGCTCGATCGGCATTTTCGGGCTGATCCCGACGTTTGAAAAAGGCTTGGCCAAGATCGGCGTGAGCGGTGACGGCGTGGCGACGACACCGCTGTCCGGACAGCCCGACATCATTCGCGGGACCAACGCCGCCTTCGACACGGTGGTCCAGACCGCGATCGAATCCGGTTACCGCCGCTTCATCACGCTGGTCAGCGGGGCGCGGAAACTGGCGCCGGAACGTGTGAACGAGATTGCGCAAGGCCATGTCTGGGATGGCGGCACCGCGCACCAGTTGGGTCTGGTCGATGCGTTCGGCGATATCGACGATGCGATTGCAGAGGCGGCACGCCGCGCGAAGCTCGATCCCGGCAAGCCGCATGCCGTCTGGCTCGATACCGAACCAACGTGGCGCGAAGTGCTGGCGTCGATGTTCACCAGCAGCGACGAGAGTGCCGCGGTACCCGTCGACCTGCTGACCACGCTGTCGCGCCAGCGCATCGCGGAATTGGCGAGCGCTGCAGAGGATGCACGGCTGATGACGACAGCATCGGCGATCCAGGCGCGCTGCCTCGACTGTCCCGTACCCGCGACCGCCGCACCGAAAACAACCCTGTTCGAAATGATAAAGGCCTGGATTTCATGATGGACCTACGCGCCGCCACCATTGACGACGCACAGACGCTGCTGGGCATTTACGGCCCCTATGTCGTGACCAATGCCGTGTCGTTCGAATCGGCACCGCCGACGCTCGACGACATGAAGGCGCGGCTCGAGGCCGCCGGCGATACGCACCCATGGATCGTGGGCTTCGACAGTGAGACCGGCGTGGTTCTAGGCTATGCCTTCGCCAAGCCCTTGCGGCCCGGCCCCGCCTATCGCTTCGCGGTTGAAACAGCCTGCTACATCGCTGGTGAGGAAGGCCAGGGGCATCGCCGCACGCTCTATGGCGCACTGCTCGCGACGCTGACGGCGCAGAACTATACCCAGGCGATCTCGACGCTGACCATGCCGCAAGACAAGGCGATCCAGCTGCACGAGGCCTTGGGTTTCAAGCGGGCCGGTTTCTATCGTGAAGTGAGTTACAAGAACGGCCAGTGGATCGACGTCGGCATGTGGCAGCGCGAACTGGCGGAACCGGGAAAGACGCCGGACGAACCCCTGCCCTTCTCGCAGGTCGGGGTGGTGCGCAGCTAGCTCGCGATATAGTCGCGCAGCGCCGCGGCTTCGCTTTCGATCTTGTCGATCCGGTGCTTCACCAGGTCGCCGATCGACACGATGCCGACCATCGCCACGCCATCGATCACCGGCAGATGCCGGATTCGGCGTTTGGTCATCAGCGACAGGGCCGACATGATCGCCGTATCCGGCTCCACCGTGAGCGCCGGACTCGTCATCACGTCGCCGACGCGCTTGTTCAACGCGGCCGCGCCCTCGCGCTCCAATCCGTAGATCACATCGCGTTCGGAAAAGATGCCCACGATCGTATTACCGTCGGTGACGGGCACCGCACCGATCCGTTTCGTCGCAAGCAGCTTCACCGCATCGCTGACGGTCGCATCCGGCGAAATCGAAACGACGTCGGCATCGCGTCCGGAAATTATGGCCCTGACAGTCATCGTCCAGCCTCCTAAAGGCGACTCTTGCAAGGTCGCTGACGCATCTTTCCACGCGTGCGTCCGAAAGGGAACCCATGACCGACAATGACCTCGACGACCCGGGATATGCAGCCTTCGCCTGGAGGCGGTATCGGCGCCTGATGATCTGGATGACACTGGCGTCGGCAGTCTCGGTCGTGGCCGGTCTTGGGGCGCTGCGGATCTATTGGGGGCCGATGCCGCTGCTCGGCACCATCTTTGCGGCTGGCGGCATTTTCTTTTCGGTCTTGCTGGCGGCGGCCCTCATGGGCCTGGTGTTCCTGTCGTCGGGCAGCGGCCATGACGAACGCATCGAAGAACCCACCCGTGACGAGCGATGGAGCCAGAAATGAACCCCGGCGAACCGATCCTGCGCGTTGTTCCCCAGCCCGCCGACATCAATGCGAACGGCCACATCTTTGGCGGCTGGGTATTGAGCCAGATGGACATCGCCGGCGGCATAATCGCAGGCAGGGTTTGTCAAGGACCCGTCGCGACCGTCGCAATCGAAGGCATGTCGTTCCACGCTCCGATCCTGCTACGCGACCTGATCTCGGTTTATGCTGTGGTCGAACGGCGCGGTCGTACATCCGTCGCGATCAAGATCGATGTTACGGCGAGCCGCGATCGCGGCGAAACGGTCGTAAAGGTCACCAGCGGTGTCTTCACCTTCGTCGCACTCGACGAAAACGCACGTCCACGTCCGCTGCCGCCCGCGACCGCCTAACTCGCTTCCTTCTCACGGAACGACAGCGTGGCGGTTCCGTTCGCGGGCACCGTCACGGCCCACTGCCAGGCGCCGTCCTTCTTGCGCGCCTTGCCGCTGAACCCAGACAATGTGCGATCACCCAGCTTCGCCTCGAACGCGACCGGGAACGGGTTGGCGTTTGTGACGGTCAGCGTGTGACGTCCGCCATCCGCGAGGACGTCGCGCGCGACAATGCCGGTCGCGGTCGCGACATCGACTTCGACCTCCTCGCCGATCGCCTTGTCGCCGACAGACCCTTCGCCGAGCAATAACGGGCGAGTGCCGCCCTGCTGGTAAAGCGCCACTTTCCCTGCGGGGAGCGGCAAACCCAGCCCATCCGCCGTACGGTTCTTGGCCCGCAAGGTCAGCTTCACATCCGCTTCGCCGTCGCCATAAACCTCTGCACGATAGACGAGAGTCACCGGCACATGCTCTTTGTCGAGCAGCGCAACTTGTTTCTGGGCATTGGCCGCAACCGTGACGGGTTCGGGCACGCGATAGAGTTTCAGGTCGCCGAGTTCTTCCTGCTGCACCACCATCGCGGCCTTTTCACGCCGCGCGCCAGTGACGACGATGTCCATCGCCTCCGCCGCCATCATCATCTGTGGTGCGGGAGGCGGCGGCGGTGGTGGAGCAGGAACGCTGCCGATCTCGAGATCGCTGGTCGTCGTCCCCTGCGGCCAGCAGGTCAGGCTGATCGACTGTTCCTGATAGGGCTTTTCGCGGCGTTCGCTGCTGCGGTTCAATCGCCCGGCGATCACCATTGCCTGTGCCTTGGAAAAACTCGTCTCGTCAGCGCTGGCGAGCGTGACCCAGCCGAACAGGTCGACCGTCTTTCCGTCCGCGCCAAGGGTTGCGACATAGTTCGACTGCCAGTCGAAATTGTCGGCAAGGTAGCTGAGGGTCACTGTCGCGGTCGCTTCGCGGGAACTTCGCGTGCGGACCGACAGGGTCGGTTTCGCCGACAGCCCCTCGGGTACCGAATCATAGACGATGGTTTCGGGAATGCCGGTGCAGCGTAGCGCCTCATATCCGGCCGCAGTCTGCAGCACGACCTGCCCGCCCGGCCCCGAGCGGATGACCGCGTCTTCCTCGGTCGTCTTGCCGGTCTTGCGCACCGTGCGACGGATGGTGACGTGCCGCCCGGTCGAGGCGCCGAGCAGGCTGGCGGGTGAGAGCAGGTTCGCGTCCTGGTTCTTTTCGACGATGCCGTCCGGCAGGCCGGTCACGATCGCGCTTTCGGGCAGGATGCCGCCCGCGACCCCTTCGAACCGGATGACGCCGTCGCCTGCGGGAATCGTCACGCGCCGGGTTTCGGTGACCAGTGCGAACCCGCGGAGGTCGCGCAGGTTCATCGGCTCGTCGGCCGAACGGTTCGGGTTGCGGTAGATGCTGACCGACACTGCCTCCGGTGCGGCGGAAGTTGTAGTCGTCTGCGCGTGAAGGGGCGTGGCGAGGAGAAGTGCCGCCAATCCCGCCTGCCCGAGCGAAGACGAGGGCCACATTCGAGCGAAGCCGAGAACAATCACGCACGACGAAAGCCTCGACTTCGCTCGGCCGGGCCCCTCGTCTTCGCTCGGGGAAAGGTGCATATTTAGTACCGCGTATCGAACACGGCGGTGACCACCGCCTCGCCATTGGCGGGCACGGTCACCTTCCACACCGCCTCGTCCGACGAGCGCCGCTCGCTCTTCTGGCTTTCCGACACGATCCGCGTGTCGTCATAATAATTATCGAGGCCAGCCTGCGTCAGGTCGATCGTCACCGGCGCATTGCGCGCGTTGGTCAGCGTGTAACGCATCGAGGTTTTCCAGCGCGACGAACCGGCCTTCTCGCGCGCCTCGACCACCGGTTTCACCTTCACGTCGAAGGCTTCGCCGGTCTTGAGGCCCAACGCGGACCCCATCGGCGTATGGCCGATCTGGTTTTCACCGATGAACTGCGGCTGGCCCTTCGCGTCCTTCATGTAGACGCGCACCGTTCCCGCGGGCAGCGCATCGCCCAGTCCGCCGTCGCGGCTGGTCGAGAAGCGCAGCACCGTGTCCGCCGACTGCGCCTCGCTTTGCGTGCCGAGCCAGGCGTTACGGTATTCATAGCCCTTGGCGGCACCCGCGCCGGACACGTCGAGGAAACTCACCTGCTTCTGCTGCGCCTGCGCGATCGTGGTGCGTTCCTTGATCGGATAGAGATAGAAATCGCCGAGCTGCGGGCGATTGGCGGTCTGTGTGCCCGGCTTCACCAGCGTGCCGCGCGATGGTTGCGGGCGGTAGTAAGGCTGCTGTCCGTTATTACTGTCGCCCACCTGTCCCGCGACCAGCAGGGTTTCGGCATTGGTATAGGTCGTGCCAGAATTGTTGGTCAGCGTGACCCAGCCCTGCACATCGATCTTGCCAGCACCCTCGTCGAACAGCGCGACATAGTCGGCTTTCCAGCCGAGACCCGGCGTCAAATAGCTTAGCGAAACCGGCCGCGTGCCTGCGCGGCTCGAATCGACCGTGACCGACAATGTCGGGCGCGCACGCAGGTTCGGCGGCACCTTGTCGAAGATCACGCGCACCGGCAGGCCATCGTCGCGCAGCACCTCGATCCGGCTGCCGATCTGCAGCACGACACCGCCGTTCGCAGCCAGCACCTTCGCCTGTTCGCGCGTCTCCGCACCCGTCGCGGGATTGATGCGGACGATGGTGATGACCTGCCCCACGGCCTTTTCCATCAGTGCGGAGGGACTCAGGAGGTCGTAGTCGAAATTCTGTTCGACGATGCCGAAGTCGGCGCCGCCGATCGTCACCGTTTCGGCGCGGATCTGCGCCGAGACATCCGGGAATTCGACGGTGGTGCGGCCATTGGGCAGCGCGGTCTGGCGCACGTCCTGCACCAGCGCCTGGTTGTTGTTGTAGATGGTGACCGCGACCGTCCCCTGCGCACTGCGATTGGGGTCGGGCAGCTGGGCCGATTGGGCGAAGGCGGGGCCAGCAAGCGCTATCAGGGGCAACAGGGCAAAACGGCGCATTCAGGTCTCTCCGGTCGTTACGCCGGATGACATTGGCATCATGTGGCCTGAAGCGGGAGTGAATAAAGCGAAAGCACCGCTTCGCCCCTTGAGGGGCGACCGCGAAGCGGGGGGTGGACACCTCTATCGCAAGAGATACGATTCTTGCGAGGGCGCCACCCCCTCCGCTTCGCTCCGCCGCCCCTCGAGGGGCGGCGTTTCAAATCCGGTTATTCCTCGGTCGCAGCTTCGGCGACGACCTTCTTCGGACGACCGCGCTTCTTTGGCGCGGCGATCGGTTCGCCCTCGACACCGGCGACGGGTTCCATCGATGAAGGGATGGAAATCGACGGCGGCAGTGCGTCGAACGGCAGGGTCGAATCGCCCTCGTCCGCATGGTGGGCACCGTTGCCATTGGCGCGGGCACGCAGCGGCGCGCGTTCGCGAGGAGCACGCTCTTCGCGGGGTGCACGATCTTCACGCGGACGCTCGTCCCGTTCCGGGCGCGATTCGCGCACAGGGCGGTCGTCACGACGCGGGCGATCTTCATACTGCGCGCGCGGCTCGTCACGGTCGTCGCGGGGACGGTCGTCGCGCGAATAGCGTTCGTTGCGGTTGCCGCCCCGATCGTTGCCGTCGCGATTGCCGCGATCCTGGCGTTCGTTGCCGCCACGGTCGTTCCGTTCTTCGCGATACTGGCGCTGCGGCTGTTGCGGGCGGGCTTCGCGGGGAACGTCGAACTCGTCGCCTTCACCCTCGTCGCCGTCTTCGCCGTCATAGCCTTCTTCGGCCTCGAGGCGTTCCTGGCGTGCACGCGGATTGGCTTCTTCGAAGCGGGCGCGGTTTT
>DDFE01000244.1:7464-25286 GCA_002336985.1 Sphingomonadales bacterium UBA1936 | reverse complement strand
CCACCCCACTGCTGTCAGTTGGCAGCCGACCCAGAAGCGACCAACTCAATCTGATGAAGCGTTGCCTGAGTCATTAAAATGCGCGGCGGTATGGTTGCGGACCAATGGGCTATGATAGCCTGCTGCCATGACGGAGAAACGCTGGCTCAAATACCTGCATTGGTTCGGTTACCTCAGCACCTTCCTTGTCGTCCTGCAGCTATTATTTCTTGGTTATTTAGGCGCTCTGGAGTGGAGACGGCACGAAGAACGCCGTGAAGCGACGCTGATGCATCAGGGATCGGCGAGAGGGCGGTTAAATCACGTTTACACAGGTGCCCTCGAAGTCGCCCTACTTGACCGGCTCCCGCCCTTGTCATCCCTCGCACCTGACGGCCTTAGAATCGTCGCTACACCCGCTCTCGGCGATACAAATTTTGCAATTGCGCTTCATCGCACTCCCCAAGGTGCCGAAGGTGTCATGCTAATGACTCCTGCTAACGAGACCCCTGGCAAATTTCAAAGCGTCCGACTTCAACTATCCGATGCTGCTTACAAAGACCTCATGACGCGCGTCGACGGGCTGTCCGATGCTTGGAACGGGGAAAGCAGTTCGTGGACTGACGGCACGGGAATTGTTTTGGAGCGGGTCAAGGGCAATGCGGTCAAATCTGGCTTTGGTAACTCGCCCCGGTTTTACGGCGAGATTGGTGCTCTCGTTTTCAACGCGGTTCGACCGACTACGCCCCAGCTCTCAAGGTTTGACAACAGTTGGTATCCAAAACATCGTTGAACTGCGGCGCAAACGACGGCGAAGTGATCGGTTAGGACGAAAGCGGA
Source organism: Sphingomonadales bacterium UBA1936 (assembly GCA_002336985.1). GTDB lineage: Bacteria > Pseudomonadota > Alphaproteobacteria > Sphingomonadales > Sphingomonadaceae > Sphingomonas_O. The sequence goes on along the minus strand of DDFE01000244.1, from coordinate 24,467 downwards.
CAGTCCGCCTTCCACCCCATTGCGGTCATTCAACGCACGACCGCTGTAGGTGCCGCTGATAGCGTAGTGGAGCGGCAATGGTGTGGCGTTGAAAGCAGCAACCGTCAGCGACCAAGTCCACGTTCTCTCCCGATATCGATGCCATGATTGAACGCCAACTCGGCTCCAAGGCGGCGACCGCTGTCGGTCATGATGCCCAGCTGCGCCTTCCGCGCGGCGAGGATCGACTCCATCTGCGGATCTCGTTCGAGACTCTTGGCCATGCCGGCCATTTCGCTGCGGGTACCTTTGTAACTAGCCATATCGCCAGCAACATATGCGCGTTCGGATTGCTTCTGCAGTTTGTCCCAACGCGCGACGAACTGGTCGGCGCGACGCGTCGGATCGGCTTGTAGCTCGGCTTCCAGCGCCATCGCACGGATTGCGTGGATCGCACGTTGAGGCTGACCTCTCGCCGCCTCATCGATCATCGTTCGGTCAGCGTTGAACACGTTCTGCAAGTCGCGCTTAACGCCAGGGCGAAGTTTTTCCATCGCAGCGACGGCCTTGTCGAGCGCGGCTCGGTGATGCGGCAGCTCCGCAAAGCCTTCCGTTCGCGTTCGCAGGATGTCAGCCGCCGCGCGTGCGACGCTCACCACCGCCCGTTCGAAGCGGCTTAGCTCCGGCACATCCGGCGTCACGTTGAGCCTTACGTCGGCAAAGCGGTTACGCGCCTGCTGCGGCACCTGGGTCTTTTCAGGGGCCGGATAATCAGCTGCCATGTCCTTGCCGCGCTCACGCGACAGGGCCTTCGTCAGCGCATGCTGGTCAGCGAAGTCGTCGCGGCCATAATGAAGATCAACCCGGTCGCGATGTCGCGACAGTGCGACGTAGGCGGCATGCCGGTCGAGCCCCGGCGTCGCGAGCACATGCACGCGGTCGACCGTCACGCCCTGCGCCTTGTGGACGGTCGCCGCGTAGCCATGGTCGATGTTCGCGTAATCTCTCACATCGAACGCGATTGATCGTCCGTCATCAAGCATCACCGCCATGCGCGCCTGGGTGACCGACTGCACCTGACCCAGCGTTCCGTTCTTGACGCCCATGCTGCGCTCGTTGCGCAGAAATATCACTCGGTCTCCCGCCGCGAACGTGCGCTGACCGCGCTCTGTGGCAATGGTCACATCTTCGCCGAGCGCGCCGCTCGCCATCAGCCTGGCGCGTGCAGCGATATTAAGCTGGCGCACTTCTTCATTGGTGTGGGTTAAAATCATCCGCGAAGCATCCGGCGCTTCGGACCGATCACGATCCCATCGGTCGATCAAATCAGCGCTCGCGTGGTCGCGCGTCTCGGCGACATGGACGCGGTCGTTGCGGCTATAGGCGCTGATGGCTTCTGCTGTGCGCTCGGTCGCGAGGTAGCGCGTAGCATCACGTTGCCAGTCTTGGCGCTGGCGGCGGATCTCGGTGATCTCGACACTGCCATGCCGCTCGGCCGTGGCCCTGAATGCGGCACCTGCCTCGATCGCCTGAAGCTGCTCGGGGTCACCAACCAGGACCACTTTTGCACCGCGCTTCTCGGCTTCGGACAGAACGCGCTCCATCTGACGCGTGCCGATCATCCCGGCTTCGTCGATCACCAGAACATCGCGATTGCCGAGCAAAGCGCGGCCTTCGGCCCATTGGTGCTCCATACTGGCGATCGTCCGCGACGCGATGCCTGAACCGCTCTCCAGATTCTCGGCAGCAATGCCGGACAGCGCCACGCCGTGGACCGAGTATCCGGCGCTTTCCCATGCCTCGCGCGCGACACCCAGCATCGCGGATTTGCCAGTCCCGGCATAGCCGACGACGACGCCGAGCCCTTGGCCCTTCGTTACATGGTCGAAGGCACTGCGCTGCTCGCTCGACAGCACGAGGCCGCGCATCTCGGCACGCACAAGGGCGAGCTTGCGATGCTGCTCATCCATGCCGTGGCGTCGCCCCGCCTCAAGCCGAGCGGTGGCGCGCTCGAGGCGCGCTTCCGCGTCGAGCATGGCGCGGCTGGTGAAGCGATCCTGACCACGCCCATCTTTGCCGAGCGCCACGAGTTCCGGCGCAGCGCGAACCGCCGCCATCACGCGGTCGAACTGGTCCTTCCCCTCGCTATGTCGATGCGCAAACATGGCGAGGTCGCGCGTCGTGAATGTCGACTGGTTGTGCGTAATGGCATCGAGCGCGATCACTGGCTTGGCGATGATCTTCGCGCCGTTGGATCGCGCGATCTCGCGATGCTCGTCGACGCGCTCGAGCTCGAGCCCGTTCGCGGCCATGCGCGATGCGGCTGGACCGATCTTGTGCTGAGGCTCCAGATCGATGCCTTGCGCCTCGAGCGAACGATGATCGACGCGGGCATCAATATCGAGCTCGGCGAGTCGCGTGTTCACATGCTCGGCCCAGGCTTCCCGCCAATGTTGCAAAAGATCGGTTCGGTTCCAGTCACGGACCTTCGCGCCAAATCCGCGTTCGCCGACATCACGCGTGGTCAGCATGACGTGCGCGTGCGGCTTCGGTTCACCATCCGCGCCGATGTCCCAATGCACATTGAGGTCAGCGATCATGCCACGCGCGACGAACTCGCGCTCGACGAAGTCGCGCGCGAGCCGGATGCCCTCGGCCTGATCGAGCTCGCGCGGGATGGCGAACTCGATCTCGCGGGCAAGCTGCGCGTCGATCCGCTTCTCCGCCGCCTCGACCGCGTTCCACAAGGTCGACCGGTCACGCAGTTCATCCGCTGCGCCGCCTGGCAGTATCACTTCCGAATGAACGACGCCTGCCTTGTTCGAGAAGTCGTGGTGCCGGTCGATCCGCGCGTCGTGCAACCGCGATGCCGAGCGATAGGCCGCCGACGCCACCGCGCTGCTGCCGGTCGCGCGGCTGATCATCTTCGCCGAGAAATGATAGATCGCCATGGCGGCCATCCATCTACACTTCAGCAACCACGTCGGCACGACGTATAAGCGCGCCCTCGCACGAATTTTTCGCGCTCGGGACCACAAAATCCCAAGAGATTGCAGCAGCTTGAGCGCGTGATGCGTGCGCACTACCGACTCGATATCGACACTACAATCGAGGATCAGGCCGATGCGCAGACCACGCGATTACGACGCCGAACTCAAGGTGCTGACCAACAAAGCCAAGCACCTTAAGGATCGCAAGATTCTACAGCTTGGAGAGGTCGCTATCGCGAGCGGGGCAGATCAAATGCCGGTCGAGCAGCTTGCAGGGGCATTGCTCGCGGCGGCTGAGAACAAGGACGCGACGACCACGGAGGCGTGGCGCAAGCGGGGCGCTGCGTTCTTTCAAGAAGGGTCACCTCGATCACGTGGCGCAGCTCGCAGCGACAGTCGCTGCGCTCAAGCGCCTGACAGCAGCGCGGCATCGTCATGACGCTGCCCGCGCACATGCTGGCATGCGGGCGTGGCAGGTGAAACGCCGCGAACGGACACGAAAGCTGATCGAGCTTGGCGGGCTGATCGCTAAGGCCGATCTCATCGGTCTGACAGATGACAACCGAGCGGTGATCTTCGGCATTTTGGTCGAAGCGGCGGCGCTGCTTCGCGGCGAATACCGCGAGCGACAGTTACAGCTCTGGGAGCGGCGCGGGCGGCGCGCCTTCAACGGTACAGCTGACCTCGAGACATAAGAACGTGCTTGCGCTTAAGTGCGCTTCGCACCTTCAATTCGGCCGTTCAGCAGTGCGGCCAAATGACCCGAAAGCAGCCGTTCAATTCCCTGCCCACGCATAAGACTTTTTTTAGCAGGGTTGCGGCCAATCAGGGGTTACGCATCTCGAGGGCATGACATGCACACAAATGCGGACGAAGCGACGGATGTCAGTCGTCAACGATTTGAAAACGAGGCTTATTTTTCGAAAGAGCAGCTAACTGGTCGTACCTGACTGCCAGTTCGCGATGGATCATGGCGATTTGGGGATCTTTACAGGCTTCGGCTCTAGCCATTTCGTCTGCGGCGCGTCCGGCAAAATAAGCGACATCGGTGGGTCTGTTCGGGGCGGACATGGTTTAACCCTGCTAGTCAGCGGGACCGGTCCTTTTCTATCAGCCCGCTTTATGATCTTCACGTTGATGGGCAGAATTTTTACCGTCGTCAAAAATTCGTGTCAAACTCCGCTCGCTCGAAATCGGGTCAAAATCGGCCAGACTGCGATGCCCGTCCAATTCTGTCGTTGTTGCCATGAATCGTCCAAAGGCTGTCATTTGAGCTTTCAGTCAAATCATCTTGGTTAGCTTGAAAGCCAACCATTTCACAACGAAGTAAGACGGTGGATCGACCGATCATGTGCTGCACGAGGAACCGGGCAGCATCATGAGAGCGAGCCACCGTGAACGACCGACTACGGTTGAAACTTCGCGGGGGGCTGTGAATTATGGTGGTGCCGCGATGCGGCCTTGATGATCTACACTATCGCCGCGTCGCGGTCGGGGAGGCCGCATGGCAGATCAGTCGATTCGTAATGGCGCCTCGCAGGTGCAGGACTCGCTCGACCGCATCGCGCTCTATCGCTGGTGGCGCAGCCACATCGTCGGCAGCATCGATCACCCCGTCGTCGTCGAGAGAATCGTCGCGGAAAGCGGCTGGTCGCCGCGCTACCTCTTCATGACCATGATGTCGGCCGGGATCGCGGTCCTCGGCCTGCTACTCTCGTCGCCGGCGGTAGTAATCGGCGCGATGCTGATATCGCCGCTGATGAGCCCGATCCTCGGCTTCGGCTTCAGCTTGGCGCTCTTCGACTTCGCCGAGATGCGTCGCGCGCTGATAGCACTGGCGGCTGGGTCAGCCTGCGCCGTTGCTTTCACCGCCCTGATTGTCCTGCTCTCGCCGTTGCAGGCGCCGACCGAAGAGATCATCGCGCGCACCCGGCCCAATCTTTTCGATCTCGCGGTCGCGCTATTCGCGGCACTCGCTGGTACATTCGCCATCATCCGGGGACGCGGCGACACGGTCGTCGGCGTCGCCATTGCCACCGCCTTGATGCCGCCACTCGCGGTGGTGGGCTATGGCATGGCCACCAGCAACCTTGCGGTGCTCGGCGGCGCCTTCGCGCTGTTCATCACCAACTTCGTCACGATCGCCTTGTCTGCCACGGTTATGGCACGTTTCTATGGCTTCGGGCACGCGCTCTCGAGTAAGCAGAGCTGGACGCAGACGATCGTGCTCATCCTGGTTTTCGTCGGCATGGCGATCCCGCTTGGGTTTTCGCTCAAGCAGATTGCGACCGAGGCTGTGACCGTGACGCAGGTGCGCGCGTTCCTGACCGATCGCTTCGGGTCGGACGCGCGCGTGACGCAGCTCGACGTCAATTTCGATGGATCGCCGGTCGCCATCCGCTCGGTGGTCATCACGCCACGGGCTAAGATGCAGCGGACGCTCACGTTGCAGGGCGCGCTGCAGCAGCGCCTGGGGCAGCCCGTCCGTCTGCAACTTGACCAGGTGGTGCTCGAGCCCGGCGCAGGCGCGATCGACGCCCAGCGGGAGGAGTTGCGCCAGGCCGGCGATACGGCGACGATCGAGAACGCGCGGATCGCAGCTCTTGCGCGCATGCTCGGGCTAGCCGCGGGCATATCCAGCGATGCAGTGACGATCGATCGGGACCATCGGCGCGCGAGCGCGGTGGCAGCGCCGCTACCCGGAGCCAGCGTGGCGACTTACCGCGCGCTGGAGGAGCGTGCACACCAGGATATCGACGATTGGGAGATCGCGATCACGCCGCCGCAGGGGCCGTTGCCGCTGGTCAGCTTCGCAAGCGACGGCGACACGCTGGATGCTGGCGCGCGCGACGCCGTGTTGACCTCGGCCTGGGCGGCGAAACGCTGGAACATCCGTTCGCTCGGTGTGCCGGGCTTGCCGGGCGAGGCGCCCGAGAAGCCGACGCTCAGCCAGCGCCGTGCCGCGACGATCGCAACGCTATTGCGCGATCAGGGGCTGACACCCGTGCCGGCGCAGGCGGCAGGTCAATCATTCAGGCTGATCCGCAGCGAAGGTGCCGAACAATGATCGCGGGCGTCGCCCTCACACCGTTCGACGCGGCCGCGATCCTGATCGTTCTTGCGGCACTGCTCGGTTATCTCAACCATCGCTTCCTCAAACTGCCCCCGTCGGTTGGGCTGACCATCATGGGCGCGGTGTCCTCGTTGATCGTTATCGGTCTCGACCGAATCCTTCCCGGCAGCACCATGGGGAATGACGTCGCCCGGTTCCTGGCCGGCATCGACTTCCACACGACGCTGATGGATGGTATGCTGTCCTTCCTCCTGTTCGCCGGGGCCCTTCACGTCGATTGGAGCCAGATGCGGCGCGGGCGCTGGCCGATCCTCGTGCTGAGCACGATCGGCGTGCTGATCTCGACGGCCTTGGTTGGTGGCGGCTTCTTCGGCCTCGCTCGGCTTGTCGGCCTCGACATTCCGCTGATCTGGTGCCTGGTGTTTGGCGCGCTGATCAGCCCGACCGATCCGGTGTCGGTGATGGGCGTATTGAAGCGCGCCAAGGTGACACCGATCCTTGAAGCCACCGTCGCCGGCGAGAGCCTTTTCAACGACGGCGTGGGCGTGGTGGTGTTCGCCATCCTGCTTGCCACAGCGGTCTCGGGCGAACCCTTCTCGCTGGCCCACGCGGCGCGTTTGTTCCTGCTTGAAGCGGGCGGCGGCGTCCTGCTGGGTCTAGTGATCGGATGGATCGCGTTCCGCATGATGCGCTCGATCGACGAGTATAAGGTCGAGGTGATGATCAGCCTCGCGGTCGTCATGGGCGGCTATGCGCTGGCGAGCGCGCTGCATGTCAGTGGCCCGGTGGCGATGGCTGTCGCCGGCCTGCTGATCGGCAATGCCGGCGTCGCTTATGCAATGAGCGACATCACGCGCGACTATGTCCACAAATTCTGGGCGCTGATCGACGATATCCTGAATGCCGTCCTGTTCCTGCTCATTGGTCTTGAAGTCGTAACGATCCCGGCCGATCCACGCCTGCTCCTGCTCGGCGTACTGTCGATCCCGCTTGCCCTCGTCGCTCGTGCGATCTCGGTCCTGCTACCGCTGCGATTGATGCGGCCGCTGCTCGATCTCGGACCGCTCGCCCCGCCGACGCTGATCTGGGGCGGGCTGCGTGGCGGCATCTCGATTGCGCTCGTGCTCGGTCTGTCGAGCGAGGCGGCGCGGCCGGGGCTGCTGGCGGCAACTTATATCGTCGTGCTGTTCTCGGTCATTGTCCAGGGCGGCTCGATCGAGCGCGTTCTCCACCGCTTTGCGCGCCGGACGAACGTGGCATGAGTCCTGCCGCGCTCAGCGCGCTGATCCTCGGCGGCGCGCTGATCCTGTTCGTGAGCGAGAAGGTCCGCCATGACCTGGTCGCGCTGATCGCACTGTTCGCCTGCCTCGCGGTCGGACTGGTGACGCCGGCCAAGGCGTTTCTGGGTTTCGCCGATCCCGCCGTCCTTGCGGTCGCGGCGATCCTGGTGGTCGGTCGCGCGGTCGAACTGTCGGGCGTCGCGGCGGCGATCGCCAAGGCGCTGATCCCGGCGCGCGCCGGGTTCGGGATGCGCCTCTCGCTGTTGCTGGCGGTGGCGATGCTGCTGTCGGCGTTCATGAACAACATCGCGGCGCTGGTCATCACCATGCCGATCGCCACCGAGATCGCGCGCGATGCGCGACTGCCGCCGACCGCTACACTCATGCCGCTGGCCTTTGCGACCATTCTTGGCGGGATGACCACGTTGATCGGCACGCCGGCCAACCTGATCCTTTCCTCCGTGCGCGAAAACGAACTCGGCGCGCCGTTCGGCTTCTTCACGATGACACCGGTCGGCGTCGCGGTCGCGCTACTCGGCCTTGCCTATCTCACGACTGTCGGCTGGCGGCTGCTGCCGATCCGGCAAAGCGTTGAGGCGGCCAAGCGCGCACCGTGGCGGGTGTTCGAACTTGCCGTTCCGGAAACCGGGCTCGATCGCAGTGCGCTGCTGTCCAGGCTGCGAGAAAGCCGCGCTCGGCTGCTGGCGCATTTCCGCGAAGGCAGGCGAGCCGGTGGCGACTATGCCGCAGATGACCGGCTGCTCATCCTCTCTCGCCAGAACCAGTGGAGCGTCGCCGCGGCAACCGGGCTCGAGGCGGGCGCGCATCTGGCCCAGATGCCCGACGCCGTCACGGCGCGCGTCGTCGTGGCGCATGGCTCGATCCTCATCGGCCTTGGCTATGACGAGGTGCGCACCCAGAGCGACGACCGGCTAGAAGTGGTCGCGGTCGGCCCGCGCGTGGCGCGCGAGAAGCGTCCGCTGGTTCAGATGCGCATCCGTGCAGGTGACCAGCTCTATTTGCGTGGCGCGGCTGCCGATCTGGCGGCATTCATCACACGTGCGCGCCTGCTCGAAATCGACCGCCTCGACCCTGCGCCTGTTGCGCGGAAGCGGGCGACGCTGATTCTCGCGATCTTCAGCCTGTCGATCGTGGCGATCGTCGGCGCCGGGCTGTCACCGGCCATCGCATTCCTGGGAGCTGCAGCCTTGCTCGCCGGCCTCAGGCTGTTGCCGGGGGAAGAGATCTATCGATCGATCGACTGGACGGTGGTTGTGCTGCTCGCGGCGATGATCCCGGTCGGCCAGAGCTTCAACGACAGCGGTGCGGCGGCGATCGCGGCGCAATGGCTAGGCGACATTTTGTCGGGTTTCCCACTGATGGGCGTGCTCGCGGCGCTGTGCGCGGTCACACTGTTGCTGTCGATCTTCCTCAACAATGTCGCGACCGCGGTCATCATGGGACCGCTGGCGATCGATGTCGCCCGACTGCTCGATGTCAGCCCCGATGCGGCGCTGCTCGCGGTGCTGATCGGCGCATCTTCGGATTTCCTGACGCCGATCGGCCATCAGAACAATCTGTTGGTGATGGGACCGGGCGGCTACCGCTTTACCGACTATGCACGCATGGGCGCGCTGCTCACGGTCTTTGTGGTGGCAACCGCGGCATTCACGCTCAGCCTGATGTATCGCTGATAGCTCTCGTGTCGAGGTTTCTAAATTTCCTGTGGTGCGTTAGGGTGAGGCTACGCCCTGGCATTCGCGTGCGCGCATTCTTTCGTCGGGCAACGCCCGGAGAAGAATGCCATGTTGATCCCGTTAGCCGCGCTGGCCAGTGCCGCCCTTGTCACCGCCTGGCTGACGTTCAGCCGGTTCGCCCGTTCGGAAAGCTGGCGCGCGACGGTCACCCCGCTCGCGTCGATCATCGGCAGCGGGTTCCTCATCTGCGGCCCGATCCTGGCACGCGAGTTCGGCCGTGCCGCGATCCTCGCCGAGGCCGCACTGTTGCTCATCGCCTACGCCGCAGGCGCGGTGATCCGGTTTAACATCATCCACGTCGAGAACTACCTCGGCAAGGCTACGCTCAACGACCCCGTCGCTTGGCTCGCCCGGATCACGCAGGGCGTGCTCGCCTTGGCCTATGCCATATCCGTGGCCTATTATCTGAAGCTCCTCGCCGAGTTTCTTTTAAAACCCCTGGGCACCGACCCTGCCTGGCATGCGCTCGCCTCCAACGGCATCGTGACCTCCATCATCCTGGCGATCATCGCGCTGGCCTTCGGCAATGGGCTGAGGCGCGTCGAGCATCTTGCGCACGGCACGGTGTCGCTCAAGATCGGCATCATCGCGGGCTTACTTGTCGGCCTGGCCTGCTGGTGGCTGACGAGCCACGGCGCCGATCCGTTGCCGCCCGCGCGGATTAGTTGGGGTAGCATTCCGCTGTTGCTTGGGCTGGTCATTACCGTGCAGGGCTTCGAGACATCGCGCTATCTCGGCCACGCCTACTCGCAGGAAATGCGCATCCGAACCATGCGCCATGCGCAGTGGATCGCGTCGGCGATCTATCTCGCCTTCCTCGCTTTGCTGACGCCGTTTCTCGGTCGTGCTGCACAGGCTGAGGGTGTCGCCGGCATTCTCGATATCATGACCCTCGTCGCGCCGGCGCTCGGCATCTTCGTGCTGGTCGGCGCGCTGTCCAGCCAGCTCAGCGCCGCGGTTGCCGATTCGATCGGCTCGGGCGGGCTGATGAGCGAGGTGTCGCGCCGCAAGCTCAGTGTGGGCGCTGCGTTCGCGCTTGCGGGCGTGCTCGCGATTCTGGTGGTCTGGCTGACGGATCCATTCGAGGTAGTGGCTATCTCCTCGCGCGCCTTCGCGCTCTTCTACGCCCTGCAATGCGTCCTGGCATTTGTCGTCGCGCGGCGAACGGGCGTCGGCATGTGGCCACAGTTCGCGGGCTTCGTCATAGTTGGATTGATCTGCATCGTCGCGACCCTCGTTGGCGCGCCAGCGGAAGGCTGATCGATGCGTTGGAGATCCCTGCCACTGCGCCGTTTGCGCGCGCTGATGCGCCGGCACGGTCCCAAAGCGCTGGTCTGGCGGCGCCGCATCGCCATCCTCGGCGGTGCGATCACGATCGGCCTTCTGGCGCTGCTGTTCGCGCGACTTTCCGATCTTGCGGGCGAGATCTTCCTCAACATCGTCCGGCGCTGGTGGTGGGCGCCACTCATCGCCAGTCCATTGGGGTTTGCAGGCATCGTCTGGCTGACACGGCGGCTCGCACCGGCCGCCGCCGGCTCCGGCATTCCCCAGGTGATGGCCGCCTCACGCGATCCCGACCACGGTCTCGATCGTCTCGTTTCGGCGCGCACGGTTGCGGTGAAGTTCCTGCTGACGATCATGGCGTTGCTGTTCGGCGCTTCGGTGGGGCGCGAGGGGCCGACCGTCCAGCTGTCGGCCGCGATCATGGGCTATGCCCACCGCCTGCTCGCCATACCCTTGCGCGCTTCCGTCTATATCGCTGGCGGCGCAGCCGGCGTGGCGGCAGCCTTCAACACGCCACTCGCCGGGATCGCGTTCGCAATCGAGGAGCTTGCCGCGGCCTACGAGCAGCGCATGTCTTTGCTGGTGATGGCCGCCGTGCTGATCGCCGGCATGGTCAGCCTCGGACTGGCCGGCGACTATGTCTATTTCGGCGTGATGCGCCAGACTTTGGGAGTGCGCGAGGCGATGATCGCCGCGCCGGTCGCCGGCGTACTCGGTGGCCTTGCCGGTGGTCTGTTCTCCCGCGTGATGCTCGCGGCGGGTACGACGCAATGGGCGCCGATGGCGCGGCTTCGCAAGCGGCCGGTGGTGCTTGCGGCGGGATGCGGTCTGGTCGTCGCGATCGTCGGTGTAACCACGGGCCTGACCTGGGGCACCGGCTACCAGACGGCGAACGCGGTGATTGCTGGCGCCGACGTGCCTTTGTGGTTCGGTGGAGCCAAGCTTGCCGCAACTTTAGCAACCGCCGTATCCGGTATCCCCGGCGGCATTTTTGCGCCCTCTCTGTCTGTAGGTGCCGGTATTGGCGACATGCTGCGCAGCCTGTTTCCCGGATATCCTTCAGGCGCGATTGTTCTCTTGGGCATGGTAGGCTATTTTACGGGAGTGGTCCGCGCGCCCCTGACCGCTGTGATCATCATCTCTGAAACGACTGCAAGCCGCGGCCTCATGTTGCCGCTCTTCGCCGCCGCGCTAGTCGCTGATTTCGCTGCGCAGATCGTTTGCAAGGAGCGGTTGTATCACGGGCTAGCAAAACGGTTTTCAACGTCGGACGACGGGAAAATTCAATAACGTTGGTCAGAAGAGGTGGCGATTTCATCGGTTATGAACGCGTTGCTCGGCACATGGATCACATGCCCAAATTCACCGCCTCGGCGCGCGATCCGTGGCTGGTTGACGATAACGCGTACCGACAACTCAGCCATCCAGGCGGGCGAGTAGCTCGGTGAGTGTATCCCTGATCCGAACCACTTCCTGCCGGTGCGTTGCGGACATTTTTCCGAGCAAGGATTCGGCACTCCTCGTCATTCCAAGGCGTATGCTTCGACGATCCTCAGAATTGGCGCGTCGTTCCAGCCAGCCCATCGAGACCATCCGATCAACCAACTCGCTTGCGGTGTGGGGTTGAACGAACAATTGGTCGGCAAGACGGCCAATAGTAATCGTTCGATCTGGAGCGGCGCGAATGGCGAGGAGGCACTGGTGCTGCTGGGGTGTCATGCCGAGCGCTTTCGCTGCACGTTCGCTGAAGTTGAGAAACCGTCGAAGCTCGTATCTAAAGGCTGCGAGAGTTTCGTAATCAGCCTCAGATACACCCGACGAAGTTTGTGAAATTGATTGCACCCGGTCGCTCCGATTTGATCGGATCGACCGGACGACTGCCCGGTCGACCGACACACCGTCTTACATAGTTTGCAGTGTGCCGGCCTCCACCCCGAAAATGTGGAATATATCGCGCTACGACAGAAATCAATTTACGTTAGGTCCCCCCATAAGGCGCGCCGCGCGTCACTTGATTTATATATCGTTATACGATATATAAATTTCCATGTTGATGCGAGCGCGAGAAACTTGCGGCGTCGTAAGAGGTACTGCGAAACGCTGTTTGCGGCGTGACATTCCAAAGCCAGTGATAGAGTGCCTCAGGGACAATCGGGCGCCTACCGACGCCGAGGTTGACGCGGTGGCCGCCGCAATGTGGCGCGAAATAAACCCGACCACGAAGATGTCGAAGGAGGTGCTGCTCGCGTGTCGTGCACGCAGCGATATCTTGAGAGCCGCAAAGGCCGCGCTCGGAAACTTCGTCGAACCCCATTCGTCTAAAGGCGAAAGGGCGATGAGGATCGCACGACGCCTGCCGACGCGATGGCGTTAGTTACGCAACCTGTCTCGCGACATTAAACGGAAAGGAAGTATCGTCATGACGAAGACCATTATCATCACCGCTGTTGTAGTCGCCGTGCTCGCTTTTATTTGGCTCCGGTACCGGAAAAGCCTTGCGCGTCTCCATGAGGAGCTCGAACCCGGGCGCGGTATCGCAGACGAAGCAGCGACGGCATTTCGCGATGTCGCACGTCAGGTCATCCGCGATAGATCGTCAAAATAATGCGCTCATCCGCTGCCTGCTCGACCTCTATTGCAGGTCAAATTCGCAAGCGTCGCTCATGATCGTGAAAGGTTACTGATGCGTCGTATGATATCTCTCTTTTTGAGCACCATCCTGGTATCGGTGTATTTAAGTGGTTGCGTCACATTTCGCGACAAAACGAGCTATTATAAAGGCCCTGTACATCCAGCCAAGAAATGATCTTTGGCATCAGTGCAGCTTTTAATTCACTGTTCGGAAATGCCTGATGCGCTGCACAGTGGCGCATGCGACTGCGCTGCCCAATTCCGAAGTTCGCTGACGCGACGCCTCTTCATCACGGGAAACCGGTGGCACGTGTTCTAATCGCAATTCCGGATTGCAAATCATGTCGTGATACGATACATTTGGCATCAGGAGACTGGAGATGGCTGAACCAAAGGTGAGCGGCTTCGAAATCAGCAGTGCTGCGGCGCTCTTTCTCTTCGCCGTGTTCGTCGTCCATGTCGGCTTGAGGACAATATTTCGCGCGTTGTTTTAAAGGTGAGATAATGGCCGCAAGGCGAGCAGCATCATGGTTGACGTTGGTTTGAAGGACGAATTGCGGGAAACGCGCCGAATGATTTTTTTTGCAATGCTCAACGGAGAGCGCGTTTATTCTCTCACAATGCCGCATGACGACGGACCGGTTCATCTGCCGGACTTGGCGAAAATCGGCCTCACCGGGTTTCAAAGTAGCCACCCCAATCTTTCCCTACGCGAACATGACATCGTGTTTGGTTTCGACAACCGCCGATCTACCGATGAAAATGATGGCGAATATAATGCGCTTGGTCGTAGAATTTGCGAATGATAGCATTCGCGCTACCAATCCGCGTTTAGGGTGAGAGCGTCCCGCGAGATTTTCGTAGCCGAGAAATTTTCTATTTCGATCTTCTGCAGTTTTCACGCGACCGATTAGATTAGTCCCGGCAAAGCGAACGTCCGCGATTCATTCTTGACGCAACAGAAGCCGCCACTCGGCTATTGGCTCCTTTCAAGCCGTTTAGCGAGGCGAACAACCCGCAAGCCGGGCCTGCGGGTTTTGCTCAGTTAGTCGGCCGGGTTCCAGATGATGGCGAACCGCTCGCCATCGTCGGTGCCAGCGGCGCGTCCGAGGTTGGCGTAGAGCCGTCGCGGCCCGAACTCGGGTGCGGCCAAGCTGAGCGAAATATACTCATTGCCCGACGCTTCGGAGCGGCGGATCCAACCCGCGCCGATTTCGACGTGTCCGGAGAAAACCTTGTAGTCCGGTTGCGCGGCGCCGATTTTGGTTTTGCTAGGCATGATGGTGATTTCGGCACGAATGCTGAGCGTCTTAAGCTGGCCCTTGAACGATCCGTCGTCGGCCTTGGTGACATATCCGATGGCAGGCATTGCAGTTACTCCTGATGCGAAGCGGGACCTGTTCCCGTCGACAGCCGACCATCAGGATCGGGTATCAGGTGGCTTGCGCACCGCATGCGGCCGCAGCGTCAGCGCAGGACTGGCGTTGCCGCTATTTTTGATGCCGCGAGGAGCCGCGCAGACGGCGGGGAAAAATGGCGGCAACGCCGGTTTCGTAAGGCACCGCCCGATCCTAGGTCACGGCGATCCGTGACGGGATCAGTCCTGCTTTGCTGGGAGAGCCCCCTCAACTGCCCGAACTGTGTCAGGCAGCGCGTACTGTTCGTTGCAATGCTTCGATCCGCTCGTTGCAGATGACCTCGACCACCTTGATCAACGCCTCGACCCGCTCGCCGAGCCAAGCGAGCTCGTCTTCGGTGATGCGGTAATGTTTGGAGTAGCGCGCCTTCACATAGGCTTCTTTGAGCTTCTCGAACCGCGCGCGGTCCTGCTTGGCCTCGCGCGGCCACACCTCGATCAACCGTGGATCGATCCGCTCGGCTTGAGTGCGCAGGAAGCCGAGGTTGTGCACGTGCGGCGTATAAAAGGTGCAGACTAGCAGCGCACAATGATAGGCGCGTTCTGCGGCCTGATGAAGCATGAAGGCGGCGTCCTTCAACCAGCCACGCCGTTGGTCGTCCCCAAAATTCACGTGCGCTCGAAGCGCCGCAGGATACCACTCCTCGAAATATTCCTGCGCCATCGCGAGCGCTTGCGCAGGTGTTTTAGGCTGCGGCTCAGGAAGATCGGTATCGTCGCTCTGGTAGAGGGCGATGCCGTCGTTCGCGATGTCGATGAAGAAGTAGCGGCCTTCGAGCAGGCCCGCGTTCACTTCCTGCTGGGTGTGCACGATGAAATTGACCGGGGTACGTAGCGCTTTGGTGATCGCGAGTTCCAGGTTGAGCTCGTTCTCAGCACCGCTTCAGAAATCGACACGGTCGGTCAGCTTCTCGTGATTGACGATAATCAGCAGGTCGAAGTCGGACTGGTACCCCTTGGCCGTATGCGGCTCGTCGACCCAGCCGCCGCGCGCATAGCTGCCGTAGAGAATGACCTTGAGGATGCGCGCCTGCTTCTTCCAGTCCGAGGTCGCGATGGCGGTCGCATCGCCGAACTGCTCGAACAGAATCCGGACGACGCGTTCCAGCTCGCGCTGCTTGGCGGGTGGCAGATGATCGAGGTCCGTGCGCATCGTTGATCGACCTTAGACGCTGACGAAACGATTGCCAGTGCGGCGCGATACCAAGGTGCGCGCGTCGATGGCCGGGGTGCCTTTGTGACGCAGCAAACGGCCCGACGCGGCCAAGTGCGGACTCTCGCGCCAAACGCTCTTGCGGCGGCACGGCCCGCTCACAATCGTGGTCGAACCCGAGGCATTCGGCCTCATCGACCACAAGGACATGTCATGGCCTCTCATCCCCCGCTTGATCGCATCCTTCGTCTCAAGGCCGTTCTCGAGACGACCGGCCTCAGCCGGTCCACCCTCTACCGAAAGATTCAGGCGGGCACTTTTCCGCCGCAAATCCGCATCGCCACGCGCTGCACCGGCTGGCGAGAATCCGCCATCGCCGCGTGGCAGCGCAATCCGATTTTCTACAGCGTCGATGATGTCTAAGGGCCGACCGACACAGGGCGTGTGGTGGGTGTGACGGAACACGAGGATGAGTTTGAATATGACCGGAGCATCATGCCCAATCTGGGCGTGTTGCTGACACTGGCGCTCATCGAGACAGTCGTCGTCCACCTTCTCGCGGTTGCGCTGTGGGGATGGACCGTCGCCATCGTGCTGGGCGTGATCGACGTCTCGGCGGTAATCGCGTTGCTCGGCCTGCTGCGCGCGATCAAACGCCAGCCGGTGACGATCCGCAACCGCATCCTGACGATGCGCGTCGGCACTCTCAAAGTGCTTCCGATCCCGGTCGGTCATGTCGCGGGCTTGCGCGAGCACTGGGATGGTGCCGCGCTTAAAAAGCGCGACGTGCTCAATCTCGCACTGGCGACCTGGCCGAATGTGATGATCGAGCTCGATCCGCCTGTCGCATATCGCCGTCGCAAGATCAGGGCGGTCGCCCACAAGCTGGACGATGCGTCCGCGTTCGCAAAGGCCATCAAGGCGATCATGGCTGAGGAAGCAGGTACGCTGCCCACTCGTTCATAAGTGCGCGGCGCTTCTCGAAGAAGTCGGTGCGGCGATACGCCGCTTCGACCTCGTCGGGCACGGAATGCGCGAGCGCCTTGTCGGCGACTTCCTTGGGGTAATCGGTGCGCTCGGCCGTCCAGTCGGTGAAGCTGCTGCGGAACCCGTGGACGGTCAGCGTCTTGATGTCTGCGTAGCGCAGCGCATTAAGCACGCTGGTCGTGCTGATCGGTGTCTTCTCATCATAGCTGAACAGCAGCCGATCCGCGCGGACGACGCCGTCGAGCGCTTCATGCTCCGCGCGCACGCGCCGCAGCAGCGCGACCGCTGGCGGCGACAGCGGGATGGTGTGCGGCAGCTTCATCTTCATGCGCTTGGCGGGGATCGACCAGACCGCTGCATCGAGATCGAACTCGTTCCAGGTCGCGCAGCGCGCTTCGTTCGATCGCACAGCGGTCAGGATGATCAACTGCAGCGTGTCGCGCGCAACCGTG
>DDFE01000244.1:0-7318 GCA_002336985.1 Sphingomonadales bacterium UBA1936 | reverse complement strand
GCACCATCTTGCGCAACTCCATCGCCTGGCATCGGGCTTCGGCAAGCGGCACATCATGTGCAGGCCCGAGGCCAAATTCGCGGCGTTTCCCTTTGTGCTGCATCCGGAGCACCCAGGCTCGCGACCCGCTCGACCGAACGACCAGACACAGCCCGTGCACGTCCGAATGACGGCCTGGCCCTGCACTTTTAACTTTCAACGCGGTGAGCGGCATCGAATCACCCAAAAATAGTCCCGCACTCAGTCCCCCGGAAAAAATGCGCCCAAAGGCACTTTTCTGGGACTAGGCGACATCCATCCCACGCCACATTTCCAACGATCTCAATAAGTTGGGACCGTTTGGAATTTAACGCGATGGGGCCAGACTATTCGTAGGGGTCACCACAAGACAGAAATTCGCCGGGGGCGAATTTCAGCTTGTGGTGACGGCAGCGCAAGCTGCCGTGAGGCGCGAAGCGCCGAGCCAGCCTAAACCCTTCGGAACGTCCGGCCCACCAGCACCGTTATTCGTGCGAAAGGTGAGGTTTACTCATGACAAAAGCCCTGAAACCCGGCGACAAGGTCAGCTGGAAAAGCCATGGCGGCGAAGCGCATGGCAAGGTCGTGAAAAAGATCACCAGCCCGACGAAGATCAAGAGCCACAAGGTCGCGGCTTCGCCCGACAATCCCGAGTTCATTGTCGAGACGGACGAGGGCAAGCGCGCAGCTCACAAGCCCGGCGCGCTGACAAAAGAATAGCCCCATCGTCATTGCGAGCGCAGCGAAGCAATCCAGCACTTTCGCGGCGAGGTGGATTGCTTCGCTGCGCTCGCAATGACGGAGAGGTGGCTAGGCCGCCAAGTCGTGCTTGTTCGCGCGGCGTTTCCCGAACAGCAGCTTCTTTTCGAGGTGTGCGCGCAACTGAGTGTAATAGGCGGTCAGGAAGCCGTCGATATTGTGGACGTCGCTGCCCCAGCCGATCTTGTCGATGATCGCCTGGGCGACCGTCAGCTTCGCGGCGGCATCGCTTCGCCGCAGGACGCCTTCCAGCGTTTCCAGTTCGTAGACACCATAGGCTTCGAGTTGTTCGCGCGAGAATATATACTCGGGCGACGTCGGTACGGTTGCCAGGTCGTGCGCCAGCTTGCTCCGCTGCGACCGGATGACCCATGTGCCTGCAAGCAGGTCGCCGACACGCAGTCGATCGCGGTTGAACAGCGGAAAGAACAGGAAGACCGCGGTCCACCCGAAGCCGAGCCAGCCGGTCAGCGCGTCGACCGTTCCGTCGGCCATGCCGTTCGCCAGCATGGAGATGGGCACGAACACCTCGACTTCGCGCATCAGGTTGCGTGCGATCACCGCGTCGCCGGTCAGCCGCCCGCCGTCGCGTGCTACCACCCGCAAGCCCATCCAGCGCTTGCCGAAGGTCGCGGCGCGCGGACGCATTTCCATGATGATGAAGTAGAAATTGCGGATCAGGAAAAAGCCGAGCAGCCAGATGATGCCGACCACCTCGACGCCGGGGGACAGCTTGTTGAGCGCCGTGTAGGCCGACACCAGCGTCATCACGATCATGAAGGTGAGCAGTAGCATCGCATCGATCAGGAACGCGGCGACCCTTTGTCCAGCGTCGCCAAGCGTCACGCCCAGGTCGACACCTTCGGGTGTGACCAGCCGCCGGGCCATGGTTCTTGGCGATTTGGGTGCCCTAGCCATCGCGCGACCGGAACTTGGGTCCGTAATAATAGACCAGCCAGAAGATCAGCATCCCGCCGCCGATGGCGAGCCGGGTGCCATCGGTATTGATCGTCTGCCGCCCGATCCCTTCGAGCAGTCCCGCGACCGCCAGCATCACGACCACGCCGATCATGGCGATGCCGCTGGTCCGGCCGGCGCGGGCCGCGGCGGCGAGGCGTGAGAGCGGCCCGGGGAATGCGATGCGCGTGCCGATATGCAGACCGGCCGCCGCGGAAAGAACGATCGCGAACAGTTCGGTCGTGCCATGGATCGACAGCCAGCCGACCATCGGCAGGCCGAGATCCTTGGCGACATAGACCTGCAGCATCGCCCCCAGTGCCGCGCCGTTGTAGAACAGCAGCATCAGGGTCGGCACGCCGAAGGCAAAGCCGAGCGCGAAGCACATCAGCGACACCTGCGCATTGTGCGTGAACAGATATGTGGCGAAGAACTTCAGCCCGTCCGACTTGTGATCGGTGTCGTAGAGGATCGATTTCAACAGTTGCGCGCTCGCATAAGGCCCGCGGCCCTGCGCCATTTCCTCTCCGACGATCGAGGCGAACCAGTCGGGATTGCCCTGGACCAGCAGATAACCGGCGGCGGTCCCGGCGATCAGGATCAGCAGGGCGACGATGGTTTCGCGCCACAGGCTGCGAACCGCGCCCGGCCAGTCGGTCAGGAAGAACCGCGCGAACCTTTTTCCGAAACCGCCGCTGGCGCCGTAGATCGCGAGATAGGCACGCAGGCTCAGCGCCTCGAGATGGTCGATCAGCGCGCGGTCGAGCAGCGTTGCGCGGGCGACCGACAGCGACGACAGCGTCGAGCGGTAAAGCAGGGGGAGAGCGAGCAGGTCGTCGTCCGACAACGCCTTCGGACTGCGGTTCTCGATCCGCTTCAGCAGTGCTTCCAGCTGCTGCCAGTCGGCTTCGCGTTCGGCGCGGAATGTCGCCGCGTCCTGGCTCACAGCAAATTCCGCTTCTTGAGCGTCAAATAGGCGTTGACCAGTTCGGGGCCCAGCCGCTCGTGATGCGCCTCGATGATATGAACGCCCAGCCGCTGCAGCCGTGCGACCACGATGCGGCGTTCGCGCAGCATCGCGGCGGCGATGACCGCGCGTGAGACATCGTCGGCGGTCGCGGGATCGGCGTTGGCGAGGCCGTCCAACTCGTCGTCGTGCATCAGGACGAACAGGACGAGGTGCCGCTCGGCAAGACGTCCGACCGTCTTCAACATCAGTTCCGCGCTGGTCGGATCGACGAAATCGGTGAAGACCAGCACCAGAGAGCGGCGTTTCAGCTCCGCGCCCAGCGTCGTCAGCGCGAGCGTGAAATTGGTTTCTTCGTTCGAATAGTCGAGTTCGGCGGCCAATCGCTGGAACGTGCCGAACGAGGCGACACCCGACACCGCGCCGCTCGAAATGCGCGGGCGCGCGTCGAAGCCGAACAGCGACACCTTGTCGCCCAGTTTCAGTGCGACAAATGCGGCGGTGAGCGCCGCGGAAATCGCCCGGTCGATGCGCGGGATGCCCGCGACCGGCTCGCACATCAAGCGGCCGGCATCCACGGCGAAGACGATGTCGTTATTGCGTTCGGTGCGGTATTCCCGCGCGATCAGGTTGTTGTGGCGCGCGCTGGCCTTCCAGTCGATCGCGCGCCGGTCCATCCCGCTGCGGAATTCGGTCAGCGCCTGGAACTCGCCACCGGCACCGGCCTGGATCTGGACGAGTTCGCCGATATTCGCGTCCCGGCGGAACAGGCGAACGGCCTCCGTGCGCGCAGGGCGAACATCGGGCAGGATCGCGATCTCGCGGTCGAGCTTCACACGGCGCTGCCGCCAGACGAGCCCGAACAGTCCGGGCCAGCGCAGCCAGGCCGCCTCCAGCTTTGCCGACCCGCGCCGGATGGCGGTGTGTACGGTCGATACCGACCCGCTGCCTGATCTCAGCTTGTCTTCGGTCGGCACCAATCGTTCGTCGTGTTCGACCAGTGCCTCGAACCGGCGGGCGCCGGGCGCCGTGGTCGCGACGTCGATCGTCACATCCTGTCCGACATAAGCAGCGCGTGGGGCGTCGAGCGACGCGGCAAGATTTTTCGCGGACGGCAGGCCGAGCGCATCCGCCATGGTCAGCGCCAGCATGAGTACGACCAGGGCAAGACCCGCATACCAATAGGCCGGCACGGCGAGCGCCACCGCGATTGCGGGCAGCGCCGCCGCGGCAGTCAGCATCACGGCACGACCGCTGGGGTAGATCATGCCGCGATCACCGTGGCGCTTCGACCTGGGCGATCAACTCCGCGACGACCGCGCTGACCTGTTTGCCGTCGATCTGCGCGGCGGGCGACAGGATGACGCGGTGCCGCAACAGCGGCAGGGCGAGTGCCTTGATGTCATCGGGAATGACGTAATCGCGCCCGTCGAGCGCGGCGTGCGCGCGGCCGGCCGCCGCCAGCATCGCCGCCGCACGGGGGCTGGCGCCGGATTCGAGCGAGGCGCTCTCGCGCGTCGCGCGGACCAGCGAGACGACATAGCGGATGACGTCGTCGACCAGCTTCACGCCAGCGACCGCCTCGGTCGCGGCATCGAGCGCGCTGGCATCGGCGACCGAGTCGATGCCCCATTCGTCGATCTGCGGTGTGCCGAAGCGGGCGCCGTGGCGCGTGACGATGGCGATTTCCTCGTCGGCACTCGGATATTCCACGACCTGCTTGAACAGGAACCGGTCGAGCTGTGCCTCGGGAAGGGGATAGACGCCCTGCTGCTCGATCGGGTTTTGCGTCGCGACGACCATGAAGCGCGGCGACAGTTCGTGCGTCGTGCCGTCGAACGTGACCGAGCGTTCCTGCATCGCCTCAAGCAGTGCCGCCTGTGTCTTGGGCGGAGTGCGGTTGATTTCGTCGGCGAGCAGCAGTTCGGTGAAGATCGGCCCCTTGGTCAGGGTGAAGGTCGAATTCTGGAAGTTGAACAGGTTCGCGCCGATGATGTCGCCCGGCATCAGGTCCGGCGTGAACTGGATGCGGCCATAATCGAGGCCGGTCGCCCGCGCGAAACAGCGCGCGAGGAACGTCTTGGCGGTCCCCGGTGCCCCTTCGAGCAGGATGTGGCCCCGCGCGAACAGGGCGACCAGCAACAGGTCGATCGTCGCATCCTGTCCGGTGATCGCCTTGGCGACCTCGGTCCTGATCTTCGTTCCAAGACCCTTCACGTCATCGACGGTCACGTGTCACCTCTTCTTTCCATTGATGGAGCGCGGCGGCTGCCGCGCGCATGTGTTCGCTTGTCGTCGCCGACCGGGCCTCGGCGGCGATCGTGCCGAAATCCTTGCCCGCGACCGGCAGTTTCGCCAGCCAGATCTCGAGCTCGTCGCCCTGCATCTTCGACGCGCCGAGCACGCTCGCTACGCCGTCGCGCACCAGTGCGACATAGCGGTCGCCCATCCGGCGTGCTGCCCCCGCGCGTGCGATCAGCACCGCAGCATTGTCGGCCAGCGCGCGCTTGCCGAAGGGGATAGCGCGAGGCTCGGGGACCGGCGGGCCGAAGCGGTTGAATGCGTGAAGGCCTGCGAGCAATGCGGCCGCCAGCACGGCAATGGTGAGCGCGAGGAACGGCGGCTCGAACATCAGCTGCAACAGGTTGCGGCTGTTGCTCCCGCCATTCAGCGCCACGTCGAACGCGACCGAATCGTCGGTGTTGTTCCGTATGGCATCAATGATCCGGAGTGCGTTGCGTGCACCCTCCGGCGTTTTCAACGCCATGTTCGACAAGAGGTCCGGGTCGGCGAGAATGTAGTCGGCTGAATCCGCGTCGCGCTGAATGCGACCCAGGATGGTGCGACCTTCGCTGTCCCGCAGCACGGGTTCCGCTCCCTTGGCGATGAAGGTCGCGGTCGTCGATTGCGGCGCGTTCACGCCCGCCATCCGTGCGGATTGATAGGCGGTCACGCGGGCGCCGGGCTTTGCCTTGCCGATGCCCAAGGCCAGCCCGTGGCCGAATGTATCACTGATCTTCGCCGTCCAATCGGGCTGGATCGGACCGATATTCTGCACCCAGCGGCGGTTGTCGGGCAGCGGCATCGTCAGCCATTTTGGCATGATGTAGAGCGTGTTGGCATTCTCGGCCTGGCCCCGCGCACGGATCAGGTCGCGCAACGCGTTGGGGTTGGTGTCGGGCGTGATGGTGACGATGATCAGGCCGTCGTAATACCAGTGATCGCGGTCGCCGAAATTGACCGGCCGCCCCGTCATCTCCGCCAAGCGGTAAAGCCCGTAGAAGCCGACCGCGGAGCGTGACATGGGCGTCGCGCCCTCGCCCGTGCGCATCTTCAACTGCGGCGCGTAAGCCATGAGGAACAGGAAGCCGAGGAAGGCGATGGCACCACCCAGCACGACGCTGGCGACCAGGCGCGGCGAAAAGGGATTGGCGTTGCCCTCAGCCATGGTGCGGTGCCGGTGTCCAGGCGGCGGGCAGCGCGAAGCGGGCATAGGCTTCGCGGCATTGCTCCCACGCGTCGGCGGTGACGGCGCGCGTGCCGAAAGCGCTGACCTCCACCACGCGTGCGATGGCGGCAAAAGCCGGGCGGGCAGCGCCGGGCAGTTCGTCCGCGACGGCGATGTCGCGCGCGGTCAGCGAGGGTTGCAGGAAACGCGGCAGGCGCCGCGCGATGTCCTCGATACTGCGGTGGAGCAACAGGCGGGCGGCCTCCGCATAGCGTCCTTCGGCGGCCAGCGCTTCCGCTTCGGACAAGAGAGCGCGCGCGACCGTTTCCTCGGGCCGCCAGCTCTCCTCTTCGATGGCTGCTCCATCAGGCTTGCGCTGCCACGGCCATTCGATGCCGACGATATTGGTCAGGATGAAATACAGGATCGCCAGTACGACCGCAGCGATCATACCCCAGAACAGGTAAGGAAGGGCGGGCGCAATCCATTTGAGCAGCGCGACCAGCCATTCGGGCGGTTTCGGTGGAGGCGTCATGCCAGGTAGGTCGAACTGGATCGACCGGTCGGCACGCAGCAAGCGGTGCACTTCGGCAAGCCGTGCATCGCTCACCGCCTCCGCCCCTGCACCCGCCGCTGTCGCCACGCACTATCCCGATGCAGAAATTGCCCAACGGGTGTTTGGCCAACCTGCCTCGCGCTGGCAAGCCGCGATGCTTAACGATTTGTCGCGAGCGTCAATCGATCGAAGGCGAACGCGTGATCCTCGATGAACTGGATCAATTCGAAGACGTTGCCTTCAGGATCGCGCCCATAGGTCGCACGGAACGCGGACCGCGGTCCGGGCGGTGCATGAAAATATATGCCGGCCTCGGTCATGCGCGCATATTCGGCATCGATATCGTCCACGACGAGGCACATGTGCGTGATCCCGGCGTCGCATACCGGCCGGCGCAGGTCGCCGGCTTTCCCCTGGGGCGAGAAATATTCGAACAGTTCGATGTAGAGATTGCCGCCATGGAGAACGACCACGCGCGCCGATGAGTCGGGCAGGCCGACGAGTGCGTCGATCCTGGCGTTGCCCGGCTCCCAGCGCGCGTCGTGCACGATGGGGAACCCGGTCATGTCCCGGTAGAACGCCAGCATTCTGTCCATGTCCTTCACGGCCAGGG
>DDFE01000075.1:3554-5383 GCA_002336985.1 Sphingomonadales bacterium UBA1936 | reverse complement strand
GCGCCGACAGGCAGGCGGCCTCGTTGTAGCAGGGTACGACGATGGAGAGTTTTGGCGCGGTCATTTGTCGATCCGGTATAGGATGGTCCGGTCGTCTGCAAATAGCGGTGTCAGACCTGCGTATCGTGGCAGGGTTTCGGGCCGGAAGCCGATGACCCACACGCGGTCGAACCTGTCACGCGGGAACTGCGCGATCTTTTGCGCCAAGACCGGACGAAGCTCCTCCGGGCAGTCGCGCCTGCGGACGAGTTGCGACGGGTCGGAATTATATCGTGTCCCGCGTGCGCCGAGCGGGGTCAGCAACTGGCCGCCGGGGACGTCCCATTGCGCATTGGTGAAAACGTCGCGCCGGACGATGGCGATGCCGTCGAGGTGATCGGTACGGGGCCGGCGCCAGTCGACCTCGCAAGGGAAATCGACGAACACCGCGATGCGGCTACCATGCGGAATATGGTCGAGCGCCTTCAGGTGGCGCGTGTATTCTTGGTCGTAGGCGACAAACCCGATCGTCGTGGCGGCAAGCCGTATCGCGAAAAGTGCCGCCGCGCCTCCGGCCACCCACCGCGACAATGAAACCGGTGCGCCTTCGCGCGTTCCGATCGAGAGCAGCCCGATGATGAACACGAACGGCCACAGCCGCCCATCGGCAAACGCTGACCCCAGCGCCTGGAACGGGATGATCGCAACCGCCGCGAGCAGCGCCAGCGCGCCGAACGCCAGGCCGCGATCGAAACGGAAGTGGCGTGAGCGAAACGCTGCATAGACAAGCATGACAGCGAACACGAGCGATGCGATGTCGAGGGGCTGCCACTGGTCGCGTAGCGTGAACATCAGTGCGCCGAATTTCCGCTCCCACATGAACCAGCCATAGGTTTCCTGCGCGCCGCGCTCGCCATAGCCGATGAGCAGCATGGGAATCAGCGGTGCGGCGAGCGGCCACAGGCGTAATGTCCGCGGAAACCAGCCCTTCACCGGCCCCATCGACAGCGTGCGCACACCGAGGAGCAATGCGAAGAGCGCGCAACCGTAGATGTGAACGACCCACAGCACGAGCGTCACGGCGCCAAGCAGCAGCGCATTCGCGACGCCTGTGGTCGGCCGGCGCCAAAAAAAGGCGAGCGCGTGCAGGGCAAGCGCGGTCCCCATCCAGTAATTCACGAGGCCGTATTGCCAGGGATAGGCAAGCGCGAACGGGAACGCGGCCCAGACCGTCGGCGGGATATTGTCGTGCGCCGCGCGCGCCAGCCGCACCATGCCCCAGATCATCAGCGGCGGCAGCAGGGCCGCAGCGATCAACGCGCCGCGTTCGACCCCGAACAACCGACCCAGCAGCTCCATGAGCAGATCGACGCCGAGGTTGCCCAGTAACCGCCATTCGAACGCCCAATAGGCCTGCAGCGCCGGGCTATCCGCCAGGTGAAGCTGGATATGGTAGCGTCCGATATGCGCGAGCAGGTCGATCAACGGAGGAATCTGCACGAACCACAGCGGAACCGTGGCGGCGATCATGGCTGCAATCAGCGCCCAGCAGTTTTCCCACCACCGCATCACTGCCGGTCGATCCGGTAGAGCCGGTCGGTGTCGTTTGCCCACACCGGCGTCATGCCGTCGGTTACGCGAACGTTGTACCGCGGCGGATCGATCAGCCAGACGTAATCGAAGGCGCCGCGGGGCAGGGCACGCAACGACTGGTTGAGCGTTCGCCACGGCGCGCCGCCAGTGCAGGGCTCGGGCACCACCAATTGCGACGGATCATAGGCGAACCCGCGCGCATCGGTCTTGATCGTGTCCATCAGGTTCGCACCCGACACTTCCCACTGGTCGTTCGA
>DDFE01000075.1:0-3473 GCA_002336985.1 Sphingomonadales bacterium UBA1936 | reverse complement strand
GAAGAAGGCAAGTCCGGCCATCGCGACAATACCGAACCAGTTCACCGATATGCCGGGTTTCGGCCGGATCGCGACCAGCGCGACCGCGAACACATAGGGCGTCAGGCGCATGTCGGCATAGGCGGAGCCGAAGATGATGCGTGGTAACAGGATATAAGCGGCCAACAACACCAGCGCGCTCACTGCCAGGTTGCGCGAAAATGTCAGCGCAGGCGCGCGCAGTGCCAGGAAGATCACGCCGATGACTACACCCAACGACGCGATGTCGAACCACTGCCAGCGGTCGCGCAGTGTAGCGAGCAGCCAGAACGATTTCAGGTCCCAGTTGAACATGTCGCCGGTCATGTCGGTCGACGCCGCGCGCCATGCCACCATAGGGATCAGCGGCAGTGCCATCGGCAGGCATGCCAGCGCCGAATGGAAACCGGCCGCCAACCAGTTCTTGCCATGATCGTGCTGGCGCACTGCCTCTGCGGAAAAGCACAACAGGCCCAGCAACCCCCAACCGAATGTGTGCGCGACCCAGACGATGCATGCGACGGGCGCGAACACGGCGCAGCGCCACTTCGCTTTCCCGGTTCGCGCCATGCGCAGCCACAGCGCGAACGCGAGCAGCGCAAGTGCCATCGCCAGCGAGAAATTGATGAATCCGAAGATGAAGGGGTGGCCGAAGGCGAGGGGCAGCGCAAAGAAAGCGGTCGGTGGAATGCGGCCATGCACCTCGCGCGCGATCCACAACAGTCCCGCGACCGCGAGCGCCGGGATCATCATCACGATGAGTTTCAGTCCCAGTTCTAACCCGAACAACCGGGCCATCGGCTCGATCAGCAGGTCTACGCCCAGATTTCCGATCAACTGCCAGCGGAATGCGTACCAGGCGTGGAACGGCGCGGGATCGAGCTGGACAGCGTAACGTCCCAAATGCCCCGGCAAATCAACCAGCGGCGGGATCGGCGTCAGCGCGAGTGGTGCGAGCGCGAGCAGAATGCAGGCCGCAACGATGTACCTTCGGTTCCACCAATCTGGCTGAGCGCTTGAGGATAAAGAGCTGGGTTTCACACGAAGCTCACAAAGGCACGAAGGAAGAAGAAGGAAAAGCGTCCTGACGGAAATAGTTGTTCGCGACGCGTTTGATACCGTGTCGAAACAGCTCGACGTTGAAATTGATGAGTATGCCCAAAGGCTTTTCGGAAAGACGAAGATATGTGAGTAACTGTTTTACGTGCAACGCAGACAGGGTTTCAACTGACTTGATTTCGACGATTAGAAGATCGTCAATCAGAAGGTCGACGCGAAAGCCTTCTGGCAGGGTGCGTCCTTCGAACTCGATAGAAATCGGTTGCTGTCGAACGACGTGGAAACCCCGGGTACTCAAGCCGTCCGCCAGGACGGCTTCATAAACGGATTCAAGAAGCCCTGGTCCGAGCGCTTTATGGACTCGCAAACCGCAATCCACGACCGCAGAGGCGATAGCCTCGACCCGTTCTTCCACGCTTTGCCCCTTCTTCTTCCTTTCCTTTGTGCCTTCGTGGGCTTCGTGTGAACCAAAAACTACCGATCCCGCCGCCCGAGCAATCGCAACCGTAGCGCGTTCAGCTTGATGAACCCTTCGGCATCGCGCTGGTCATAAGCGCCGGCGTCGTCTTCGAACGTCACGACCTTTTCGCTGTAAAGCGAGTTGGGCGACTTGCGGCCGGTGACGATGACGCTGCCCTTGTAGAGTTTCAGGCGGACCGTGCCGGAAACCTTCGCCTGGCTGTAGTCGATCGCGGCCTGCAGCATCTCGCGCTCGGGCGAGAACCAGAAGCCGTTGTAGATCAGTTCGGCATAGCGTGGCGCGAGTTCGTCTTTCAGATGCGCGGCGCCGCGGTCGAGCGTCAGCTGCTCGATGCCGCGATGGGCGAGATGATAGATGGTGCCGCCCGGCGTCTCGTACATGCCGCGCGACTTCATGCCGACGAAGCGGTTCTCGACCAGGTCGAGGCGGCCGATGCCATGGCGTCGGCCGTATTCGTTGAGCGTTTCGAGGAGCGTCGCGGGCGACATCGCCTGGCCGTTGATCGCGACGCCGTCACCGCGTTCGAAATCGATGGTGATCGTCTCGGGCGTGTCGGGCGCATCTTCCGGATTGACCGTGCGCGAATAGACGTAATCGGGAACCTCGTCCCACGGATCCTCGAGCACTTTCCCTTCCGACGAGGTGTGAAGCATATTCGCGTCGGTCGAGAACGGGCTTTCGCCGCGCTTGTCCTTGGGCACCGGGATCTGGTGCTGTTCGGCGAAGGCGATCAGCGCAGTCCGGCTGGTCAGATCCCACTCACGCCACGGCGCGATGATCTTGATGTCGGGCGACAGCGCATAATAGCCGAGTTCGAAGCGAACCTGATCGTTGCCCTTGCCGGTCGCGCCATGGCTGACTGCATCCGCTCCGACCATCTTGGCGATCTCGATCTGGCGCTTGGCGATCAACGGCCGCGCGATCGACGTGCCGAGCAGGTACAGCCCCTCGTAGAGTGCGTTCGCGCGCATCATCGGGAAGACGTAGTCGCGGACGAATTCCTCGCGCAGATCGTCGATGAAGATATGCTCGTCCTTGACCCCCATCAGCCGCGCCTTCGCACGTGCGGGTTCCAGCTCCTCGCCCTGTCCGAGATCCGCGGTGAAGGTCACGACTTCGCAATTATAGGTTTGCTGGAGCCATTTCAGGATCACGCTGGTGTCGAGGCCGCCCGAATAGGCGAGGACGACGCGGTTGATCTTGTCGGACATGGGTCAGGGCTCCGCAGGGGAAAAGGTCGCGGGCGGGTATCAACCCCGCTGCCATAGAGCAAGCTTGACCGTGCACGTGCCCTTCGCTCTATTTTTTGCCGGAGGGACATGATGGCCGAGAACAAGACCAAGCCCACGCCGGTAACAGCCGCCGACTTCATCGACGCGGTTTCCGATTCCGCCCGGCGCGAAGATGCAAGGGTGCTGTCTGATCTGTTCGCGCGCGTGACGGGCGAACCACCGGTCATGTGGGGACCGTCGATCATCGGATTCGGTTCCTATCGATATCGCTATGAAAGCGGGCGCGAGGGAACGTCGTGCCGTGTGGGCTTCAGCCCGCGCAGTGCGGAACAGGTGCTGTATGTCGGCGCCGGCAACCCGGCGCAGGCCGCCGATCTCGCGCAACTTGGCAAACATCGCACTGGCAAGGGCTGTCTCTACATAAAGCGCTTGAGCGATATCGATATCGGCGCACTCGAATCGATCGTGCGGACGGGCTATGCGCGCGAACCCGAAGGCTATGTGCCCGGCTGAACAAAGCGTTCAACTGCCATAAATGTCCCCTGCGTAACGATCTCTCCGACAGGGAAGGCGGGAGAGAAATATGTTGAAGCTTTGGCAGATCGGAGTGATTTCGGCGTCGATGGGTGTTGCCCTGCCGGCAGTTGCGCAAATGGCTCAGACGCCGCCGGAAACGCGCAGCG
>DDFE01000187.1:9878-13095 GCA_002336985.1 Sphingomonadales bacterium UBA1936 | reverse complement strand
CTGTCGAAGCCGCAGCGGCGCATGAAGGCGATCTGGTCGACCAGCACGTCGCCCTCCGCACGCAATTCGCCCTTGTAGCCCGCTTCGCGCAACACGCGTGCTGACGAATAGCCGCGGCCGTCGCGGAAGCTCGGGAAGGCAACCTCGATCAGCGCCAGCCGATCGAGATGGGGAATCAGCGCACGCGCATCGTCGCCCGATTCGATGCGAACAGACGTGGCGTTGGTCTGCCCCTCGAGAAAGGCATCCAGCGTAACGGCGGGCTCGTCGGACACTGAGATCTCAACCATAGATCGCTTCCTTGAAGGGTTCGAAGCCGACACGGCGATACGTGTCGAGGAAGCGTTCGCCATCCTCGCGAACCTTGAGATATTTGTCGGTGACGCGTTCGACCGCATCGACGATGCCGTCCTCGTCGAAGCCGGGGCCGGTGATCTTACCGATCGAAACGTCGTCCGCGCCCGATCCGCCGAGCGAGAGCTGGTAATTCTCGACGCCCTTACGATCGACGCCCAGGATGCCGATGTGCCCGGCGTGGTGGTGGCCGCAGGCGTTGATGCAGCCCGAGATCTTGAGCTTCAGTTCGCCCAGTTCGCGCTGCCGCCCGAGGTCGGCAAAGCGCGTCGCGATCTTCTGCGCGACCGGGATCGAGCGGGCGTTGGCCAGGCTGCAGTAATCGAGGCCAGGGCAGGCGATGATGTCGCTGATCAGGTCGAGGTTGGGCGAGGCCAGTTCGGCCGCGACCAGCGCCTGCCATACGGCGTAGAGATCGGCCTTGGCGACGTGCGGCAGGACGATGTTCTGGGCGTGGGTCACACGAAGTTCGTCGAAGCTGTAGCGTTCGGCGAGGTCGGCCATCACGTCGATCTGGTCTGCGCTGGCGTCGCCCGGAATGCCGCCGACGGGCTTCAGGCTGATGTTGACGATGGCATAGCCCGATTGCTTGTGCGGCTTCACATTCTGGTCGAGCCAGACGGCAAAATCGGAGTCGCTGCGGTCGACAGCGTCGTCGCTTGCCGTGAAAGCAGGAGGCGCGAAGAACGCGGCGATCCGGTCGAACTCGGCCTTGGGCGGGTCAAGGTCGAGCGTCTTCACATGCGCGAATTCCTCCTCGACCTGGCGGCGATATTCATCCGCACCGATCTCATGCACCAGGATCTTGATCCGCGCCTTGTAGATGTTGTCGCGCCGTCCGTAGCGATTGTAGACGCGCAGGCACGCCTCCAGATAGCTGAGGAGGTCGTCAGCGGCCACGAAGTCACGGATTTCCGGCGCGATCATGGGGGTGCGGCCCATGCCGCCACCGACGAATACCCGGCCGCCGAGTTGGCCGTCACGGTTCACCAGTTCGATGCCGATGTCGTGCAGGCGCATCGCCGCGCGGTCCTCTTGCGAGGCGATGACCGCGATCTTGAACTTGCGGGGCAGGTAGCTGAATTCCGGGTGGAACGTGCTCCACTGGCGCAGCAGTTCCGCCCAGACGCGCGGATCGGCGACCTCGTCTGCGGCGGCCCCGGCGTATTGGTCCGACGAGATGTTGCGGATGCAATTGCCGCTGGTCTGGATGGCGTGCATCTCGACCGTCGCGAGATCCGCGAGGATGTCGGGCGCTTCGCTCAGCTTGATCCAGTTGTACTGGATGTTCTGGCGTGTGGTGAAATGGCCATAGCCGCGGTCGTACTTGCGCGCGATGTGCGCCAGCATCCGCGTCTGGCGGCTGTCAAGTGTGCCATAGGGCACGGCGACGCGCAGCATGTACGCGTGAAGCTGCAGGTAAAGCCCGTTCATCAGCCGCAGCGGCTTGAACTGGTCCTCGGTGATCTCGCCCGCGATGCGGCGTTCGACCTGGTCGCGGAATTCGGCGACCCGCGCGTCAACGATCGCCTGGTCGTAATTGTCGTACTTGTACATTCAGATCACCCATTCGCCGGCCGCAGGATCGGCGGGTTTCAGTGTCAGGTCGGGTCGGACGGTCGGGCCGAGTGCCCGGACGCGGTCCTTGATGTGCGCGGGGCGGGGCCCCTGGTCGGTCGCGATCGCCTCGATGATATAGGGCCCGTTGACGCGACGTGCGCCTTCTTCCGCGGACAGGATCGGATCGCCATGCTCGCCGACGTCGGACGCATCCTCGACATGGCGCGACCAGCCGCCACCGGTCCACCAGATGACGTCGCCGGATTTCAGGTCGTTCCCGGTCAAAAGCTTCACGAAATACTCTCCGCTTGGGCCGCCAGCGACCGCAGGTGATTTTCCGCGTCGGACAGCAGCACGACTTCGCCGATGACGAGGATCGCGGGGCTTTCGACCGCCTGGCGCTCCACGAGATCGCCGAGGTCGGCAAGCAGCGTCCGCATTGCTCGCGAACCCGGCAGGGTGCCACGTTCGAGCACCGCACAGGGGATGGCCGGATCGACGCCATCGGCCATCAGCTTGTCGGCGATACCGCGCGCGCATGTGACGCCCATGTAAACGACCAGCGTGCGGCCGTGCCCTGCGAGGCCCGACCAGTTCTGCTCCGACAGCCCCTTGCAGGTGCCTGCGACGAAGCTGACCGCCGAGGACCAGTCGCGGTGGGTGAGCGGCAGCATCGCTTCCGCCGCGCAACCGAGCGCCGCCGATACGCCGGGAATGACCTCGACGCGCAAGCCCGCGGCACGTACCGCTTCCACCTCTTCGCCGCCGCGTCCGAAGACGAACGGGTCGCCGCCTTTCAGCCGGACGACGATCGCGCCGGTTTTCACATGCGCCACGATGAGCGCATTGATCGCATCCTGCGACAGGGTGTGGCGGTCGCGCTTCTTTGCGACCGAGATACGCTGCGCCTGTTCGGGAACATACTGGAAGACGCGCTCGTCGATCAGGCCATCGTGGACGACGACATCGGCCATGCGCAGCGCCTCGACCGCTTTCAGGGTCAGGAGGTCGGGGTCGCCGGGACCGGCGCCGACCAGAATCACGCGGCCGCGTGCATCGGGATCGAGAAGACTTGCCATCGTTGTCAGATGCGTCGGACGGGCATCTTCATCAACACACAGATTTTTGTGTGGGGGGCAGGTGCGCTTTAGTCCTGACGCAACCCTACGCCGATCGCGGCGCGCGCATTCTCTTCTTCCGAAGAGACAACGGGATAGGCGCAGTAATCGGCGGCATAATAGGCCGAGGGGCGGTGGTTGCCCGACAGACCGACGCCGCCGAAGGGCGCGGATGACGATGCGCC
>DDFE01000187.1:6218-9768 GCA_002336985.1 Sphingomonadales bacterium UBA1936 | reverse complement strand
TTCATCAGCAGGCCCAGGAACGCTTCCTGCAGATGGTCGGCGGCTTCATTGTCGATGACCGGGCCCATGAAGGGGGCGGGGTTCGCATGGGGATCGGCAACGATCAGCCGTGCCATCAGCTTCTTCAGTTCGGCGACCAGCGGTTCGTGCGCGCCGTCCTTGACGATCAGCCGCCGTGCGGCGGTGCAGCGCTGGCCGGCGGTCGTGAATGCCGATTGGGCGATCAGGACGGCTGCGGTGTAGATGTCGGGCGCATCCCAGACGATGATTGGATTGTTGCCGCCCATCTCGAGCGCGAGGATCTTGTCGGGGGTGTCCGCGAACTGCCGGTTGAGCGCGATGCCGGTGCGCGCGGAGCCGGTGAACAGCAGGCCATCGATGCCCGGGTGCGCCGCAAGCGCCTTGCCCTCCGCCGGGCCGCCGATGACGAGGCGCGCGGCCCCTTCCGGCACGCCCGCTTCATGCAGGCATTCGATCAGCGCCACGCCACAGGCGGGCGTCTTTTCGCTGGGCTTGAAGATGATGGCATTGCCTGCGAGCAGGGCGGGTACGATGTGCCCGTTGGGCAGGTGCATCGGGAAGTTGTACGGACCGAGCACCGCCAGCACGCCATGCGGCTTGTGCCGGACGGCGGTTCGCGCACCCATCGCGCCCTCGATGCGGCGTTGCGCGGTGCGTTCCTGATAGGCGCTGACCGAAATCTCGACTTTCAGCATGACCGATTCGACTTCGGTCCGTGCCTCCCACAGCGGCTTGCCGGTTTCGCGGGCGATAGTGTCGGCGAGTGCTTCCGAACGACTGCGCACGACATTCACGAAACGACGCAGCGTTTCCGTCCGGTTGGCGAGCGGACGCGACGCCCATTCGGCCCACGCGCTGCGGGCGAGGTCGACCTCTGCATCGACGTCGCTGACCGCGCCCCGCCACAGGACCGCACCCGTCGCGGGTTCGTACGAGATCAATTCGGAATTCATTCAGTCCCGCCCTAATCCGGGGTGTGTGGAATTATAGTAAACGCTTGGCAAGCATTAGAGCGTCCCCCATCGCCCGGATGGACGCCACCTTGGCGTTGAACAAGCCCCAGTCGTCGTGTTCCGCAATCGGCGCCCAGATCGCCTCGACCTCCTCGATAGCCGTGGAACAGGGCGCGTTGCCCGACCAATAAGGGTGATCGAGTGGCGCGAACGGGGTGTAAGGCGCAACCGCGTCACGAAAAGCAGCAAAAGCTTCGCCCGCATAAGTGCCGTCCTGCAAGCGCAAATCGCCGCCGCGCCAATCGAAGAAGAACCGGTCGATGTTTGCCTGCGACGCGGTCAACGCACCCTCCATGGCCTGGACCAGCGCGACATCCTCTGCGTCGCTCCGTGAGGCGACGCTGAGACGGGCGAGCATCCGTTCGACGAGCGCCGCGCGATAAGCCGGCGCGAACCCGTCGATCGCCTCTGCCAGCGGCTCCGTCTCAGCGACCGAACGCAGCGCGATGGCGAGTTGCACGACGTTCCAGTGGATCGCCTCCGCCTGCCGCCCAAAGCTGTAGAGCCCGGCATGGTCGAAATAGGCGGCGGTGAAGCTGGCGTCGAAGGTCTGCGCGAACCGCCAGGGGCCGTAGTCGAAGCTCTCGCCAGTGATGTTGATGTTGTCCGTGTTGAGGACGCCGTGGACGAAGCCCGCCGCCATGAAGCTTGCCGCGAGCCTGGCTGTGTTCTGCACAACATGGCGCAGCAACTGGACGGGGGCATCGTCGTGCGGCGCTTCGTTGAAATAGTGCTTGAGGCTGTATGCAACGAGACGCTGAAGCTCATCCGTCAGCCCCAGCGTCGCCAGCCGCTGGAAACTGCCGATACGGATATGTCCGTGGTTTAGGCGCACCAGCACCGCCGAGCGTGTGGGAGAAGGTTCGTCGCCGCGATGCAGTTCCTCCCCGGTCTCGATCACCGAGAAAGTCCGGGACGTTTCCACGCCCAGCGCTTCGAGCATCTCCGTCGCCAATACTTCGCGCACCGCACCCTTCAGCGTCAGCCGGCCGTCGCCGAAGCGGCTGTACGGCGTCTGGCCCGACCCCTTGGTGCCCAGGTCCATCAACCGCCCGTACGTGTCGCGCATCTGTGCGAACAGGAAGCCGCGGCCGTCGCCGATATCGGGGTTGTACACGCGAAACTGATGGCCGTGATATCGCAACGCCAGCGGCTGCGGCAGGCTGCCTGCGAGCGGTTCGAACCGCCCGAAATGCGCGACCCAATCCTTGTCGCTCACGCCGTCGAGGCCGACCTCCGCCGCCGCGCGGTCGTTGCGGAAGCGCAAGGTGTGTTCTGGGAATTGCGCTGCCGCTACGGGATCGGCCAGAAAATCCGCGACTTCGTCGATAATATGTTCGGGACGGAAGTGTTGCGTGGAGTCGGCCATGCGGCGATATGGCGGTGAGCAGACGGAGCAACAAGCCTTGGTAATCAGCGCGTGACCTGGACCGACGGATATTGGTGGTCGAACGATGGGTTGCGCCTGCATTATCGCGATTATCCGGGACCGTCCGATCGTCCGCCGATCCTTTGCATGGCTGGGTTGACCCGTAATGCCCGCGATTTCGAGACGGTGGCGGCGCGGCTGTCGCCGTCATGGCGGGTCATTGCCATCGACTTCCGGGGGCGCGGCGAAAGCGCCTATGCCAAGGACGCAATGTCCTACGTCCCGCTGACCTATGTGCAGGATGTGGAAAAGCTGCTGGCGGAGCTTTCGATCGAACGCTTCGTGTCGTTCGGAACCTCGCTCGGCGGATTGGTGACGATGCTGCTTGCGGCCACCGGCCATGCGCGGATCGCGGCGGCGCTGCTGAACGACGTCGGCCCGGTAATCGAACCGGCGGGCCTCGACAGGATTCGGGGTTATGTCGGGAGGGGTGGCGCTTACCCAACCTGGATCCATGCCGCGCGCGGCGTCGCCGAACTGAATGCCGACGTTTTTCCGCGTTACGACCTGACCGACTGGCTGGCGATGGCGAAGCGGTTGTACCGCCTGTCGTCGAGCGGGCGGATCGTGCCCGATTACGACAAGAAGATCGCCGAACCCTTCCGCTTGCCGGGCGGCGAGGCTGGGATCGACCTGTGGCCGGCGTTCGACGCGCTCGCGAATGTCCCGACCTTGATCGTCCGTGGCGGCCGGTCCGACCTGCTATCGGCCGAAACGGCCAGTGCCATGGTCGCGCGGTTGAGGCTCGCGACGCTGGTTACGGTACCGGACGTCGGCCATGCGCCGGTGCTTGACGAGGTCGAGGCCCGCAGTGCCATCGATGCGTTGCTCTCCCGCGTCGCCTGATGCCGGTCAAAATCCTGCATTGTCATTCGACGTTCGATCTGGGCGGCAAGGAAGCGCGCGCGGTCGCGCTGATGAACGCGTTCGGCGACGCCGCGCGGCACACGGTCCTGAGCGGCGTTGCAGGGGCATTTGGCGCACGCAAGGCAATCGCACCCGGCATCAAGGCCGAGTTTCCCGAAGACGCGCCGTCGCTGACCGGCCGACCGTCCATCGCGCGCTATCGTGCGATCGCCGAGTACCT
>DDFE01000187.1:1682-6181 GCA_002336985.1 Sphingomonadales bacterium UBA1936 | reverse complement strand
TCGCGGGTGCTCGAGGGGATCGCCCGCACAGTCTGGAAGCAGCCGGAAACGCGGGTCACGCGGATATCGAACGGGATCGACACATCGCTTTTCACTAAAAAGCCGCGGCCCACTGCGATTCCGGGCCTGAAGCGCAAGCCGGGCGAAACCGTGATCGGAACGGTTGCCGGCCTGCGCCCCGTGAAGAACCTGCCGCGCCTGGTCCGCGCCGCCCTGTCGATCCCGCGCACACGCCTGGTGATCGTGGGAGACGGGCCGGAGCGGGAGGCGATTCGAGCCGCCGCAAGCGCGATGGGCGCTGCAGATCGCCTCGTGCTGCCCGGCTTCCTGCCCGATGCGCATCGCTATATCGGCCTGTTCGATATCTTCGCCCTGTCGTCGGACAGCGAACAATTCCCGATTTCGCTGATCGAAGCGATGGCTGCCGGCCTACCGGTAGCCGCAACGCGCGTTGGCGATATTTCGGCAATGCTCCCTGCCGATCAGCAGCCGTTCGTCACCGCATGCGACGATTATGCACTGGCGGGTGCACTGCGGCAGCTGGTGGCGGATGCGACCTTCCGGCAACGGCTGGGGGCCGCGAACAGAGCGCTTGCCGCGTCCGATTACGACCAATCTGCGATGGTTACGGCCTATCGACGGCTTTACAGTGAAGCCTTGGGCGGTCAGGGCGCGTATTTTATTTGAAAAGGCGCTATAAGGCACGCCTTTCCGAGAGGAGCATTTCGGGTTGTTCAAGGGAATTTCTCCCATCGTTTATCGCGGCCGCGAAGTCTGGCCGCTGATCGAAGGCGGCAAGGGCGTTGCTGCGACCAATCATGCGAGCGCTGGCGCCTGGGCGGCGGCGGGCGGTATCGGCACNNTCTATCACGCGAAGACTCGCGCCGAGCGGCACCAGGAACTGATCAAATACGCTATCGACGGCGCGGTCGAACAGGTGAAGCGCGCGTACGATATCGCGTCGGGCAAGGGTGCGATAAACATCAACGTGCTGTGGGAAATGGGCGGCGCGCAGACCATTTTGCACGGCGTACTCGAACGCACCAAGGGCATGGTCGCGGGCGTCACATGCGGTGCGGGAATGCCATACAAGCTGAGCGAGATCGCCAGCGGCTATGGCGTCAGCTATTTGCCGATCGTGAGTTCGGGCCGCGCTTTCCGGGCATTGTGGAAGCGTGCCTATTCTAAAGCGGCGGATTACCTGTCGGCGGTCGTTTACGAAGACCCCTGGCTGGCGGGCGGGCACAATGGCCTGTCGAATGCCGAGGATCCGAACCAGCCCGAGAAGCCGTACCCGCGCGTCAAGGCGCTGCGAGAAGTGATGCGCGAAGGCGGCATCCCGGATTCGACGCCGATCGTGATGGCGGGCGGCGTCTGGCACCTGCGCGACTGGGAAGACTGGATCGACAATCCCGAACTCGGCAACATCGCCTTTCAGTTCGGCACCCGCCCGCTGCTGACCAAGGAAAGCCCGATCCCGCAAGGGTGGAAAGACCTGTTGATGGAACTGGAGGAGGGCGATGTCCTGCTCCACAAATTCTCGCCGACGGGCTTCTATTCATCGGCGGTGCGCAACCCGTTCCTGCGCCACCTCGAAGCACGCAGCGAGCGCCAGATCGCCTTTTCGCGGGACATGGCGGGCGACCATACCCACCAGCTCGACGTGGGCGTGAAGGGCAAGAATTTCTGGGTAACGCGCGGCGACCTGTTGCGCGCGCGCGAATGGTTCGGCCTGGGCTTCACCGACGCGCTGAAGACGCCGGACAACACGCTGGTGTTCGT
This sequence comes from Sphingomonadales bacterium UBA1936, assembly GCA_002336985.1. Classification (GTDB taxonomy): domain Bacteria; phylum Pseudomonadota; class Alphaproteobacteria; order Sphingomonadales; family Sphingomonadaceae; genus Sphingomonas_O. The sequence continues at coordinate 4,399 of DDFE01000187.1, read as the reverse complement.
GACACCGGAAGAAAAGGCGATCATCCGCAAGGATCAGGCCGACTGCATGGGTTGCCTGTCGCACTGCGGCTTTTCGGCGTGGAAGGACCATGACGACTGGACGACCGGCTATCTCGCCGATCCGCGCAGCTTCTGCATCCAGAAGACTTTGCAGGATGTCGTCCACGGCGGCCCGATCGACGAGAATCTCGTCTTCGCAGGGCACGGTGCGTACAAGTTCAAGAAGGATCCGTTCTATTCGAACGGGTTCGTGCCGACGGTGAAGGAACTGGTCGACCGCATCCGCACGGGCGACTGACGCGCGGTCAGTCGGCGCGTTTCATCGGCACGACGAACGATACGATCAGCGCGGCGATAACGGTCGCGACCGCAGCCCAGAGCGCGACTGCCAGCACGGCGATGCCTTGCTGTGTCAGCAGCGTGCCCAGGCTGCTGCCTTCTGCGAAACCCGTGCCCCCGAAACCGGGAAGCATGAATACGGGAAACGCCAGCGCGCCGACGATCGCCGGAGCACCATGGATCACGAACGCCTTGCCGCCGCTGCCAAGCCCGAATGTCCCTGTGAAAGCGATCGCACCCGTCGCGGTGATGGCCGCCACGACCCCGATGAGGATCGCACCCGCCACGCCCAACAGCGACGCGCCGGCAGAGATCGCAGCAAGCCCGGCCAGGCCATAGGCCGAAACCAGTTCGGGCGTATATCCGCGGTGCTTCAGGCCGCCGATCAACATGCCGGTGACGATGGCCGCGCTCGCCGACAGCAACGCATTGACGATGGCGACAGCCGCGTCGCCGCTGCCGCCCAGCGCGCTGCCACCGATCAGCGCCAGCCATCCGATCGCAACGCTGGCAGCGCCGACCGTGCCGAAAGCCGGGATGTCCTTTTCCTCGTCACCCGGGACATTGTTCCGCAACAACATGGCCACGACGAAAGCGCTGACCCCGACGGAAATCTGGACGGCGATGCCCCCGGCATAATCGAGCGCACCGAGATCTGTCAGCCACCCCGCCCAGACCCAGCGCGCGACCGGGATATAGACGATCACCACCCAAAGGCCCGCGAACGGCACCAGCCAGCCGTAACGTGCCATCGGCGCAACCGCGGAAACGAGCGCCGCGACTGCAAACAACGCGAGGGCGAGCTGGAAAAAGACGAAAACCGCCTCCGATATGGTCGCGCCATCGACAACAGTGCCGAGGCCGCCGAGCATCAGGTTGGATGGGCCGCCGAGAATGGCCGAACCATCGCCGAAGATCAGGCTGTAACCGAAGATCGCGAAGACGAGCGTCGTGATCGCCGATGCGGCCACGACGGCGAGGCCGGTCGTTTCACCGCGCCCCCGTCCATGGAACAGCGTGAAACCGCCGAGCGAGGCGATCAGGCCGACGAGCGCGGCGGCAAGTACCCATGCGCTGTCGCCGCTGTCGGCGACGACGATCGGCTGCGCCATCGCCGGTGCCGCGACGAGAAGTCCCAAGCCTGCAATCGCCCGCATCGTTCCCCGCATATTCTTGCTCCGCTAATCCCCGAAAATCATGCTAAGCGACGCTGGTTAAGGGTTCAACAAGGTGGGGATGGCTTTCGAATGCACCGTCTGCTGACAGCGGCGACCGGTATGGCTCTTGCCGCAACGATGATGGCGACGCCGGCACTGGCGGCGAAGAAGGTGCCTTATTGGGCATCGATCAACGTGGGCGAGGCGATGATGCGGGCGGGCCCAGGGCGCAATTTTCCCGCAGAATGGCTGTACAAGCGCCGTGGACTGCCCGTGAAAGTCGTGCAGATCTACGTCGACAAGCGCGCACACGCGGAATGGCGCAAGGTCCAGGATCCCGATGGCGCCGAAGGCTGGATGCAGGCCAATCTGCTGAGCGAAACACGTACCGGACTCGTTACCGGTGACATTCGCCCCTTGCGCGAGAAGCCGGATGCGCAGGCCGCGGTCGTGTGGCGAGCCGAACCAGGCGTCGTGGGCAAGGTTACGCAATGCACCGGTGGCTGGTGCAATCTCGATGTGGGCGGCAAGAAGGGTTTTGTCGAGGTCGCGCATCTGTTCGGCGTCGCGGCGGACGAAACCCTGCCCTGATGTTCCAATGACCTGGGTGTGGATCGCGGCCGGGATCGGGTTTGGCCTGGTCGCCGGGAGCTTCATCGCGACACTGGTGGTGCGCTGGCCGGAGGGGCGCCGCGTCGATGGCCGTTCGGCATGCGATGCGTGCGGCGAAACGCTTCGCTGGTTCGAACTGGTGCCGCTCCTGAGCTACCTTGCCGCTCGCGGGCGGTGTCGCCGGTGCGATGTGCCGATCAGCCGGGTCCATCCTATTTGCGAAGCGCTGTGCGCGATCGCCGGTGCGCTTGCGTTGGGTTTGGCGCCGGGCGTGGAGGGCGCATTCGCCGCGCTGGCCGGATGGCTGCTCATCGCGCTCGCGATGATCGACCTGCGCGAATTCTGGTTGCCGGATGCGCTGACGGGGCTGCTCGCGGTTGTTGCTGTGGCCAGCGCCTTTGCAGGCATCGACCCGCTGCCGATGGACCGGCTGATCGGCGGGGCGGCTGGTTTCCTGACGCTCTGGCTCATCGCCTTTGCCTACCGTCGCATTCGGGGCCGAGAAGGACTGGGCGGCGGCGATCCGAAACTGTTCGGTGCGATCGGACTTTGGCTCGGTTGGGAATCGCTGCCGTTCGTATTGCTGCTCGGCAGCTTGATCGGCTTGAT
>DDFE01000187.1:0-1676 GCA_002336985.1 Sphingomonadales bacterium UBA1936 | reverse complement strand
TTCGGGTCAATGCTGGCGGCGGCGGCTTTTCTCGGCTGGACGCTTATCCACGCAAACTGACGGCACGCGTAGCGGTGGCACGGATGGCAGCCGTGTCGAGCGGCCCCTTCGGTACGATCCAGCTGCCACCGACGCACAATATGCTCGGTTCCGCGAGCCATTCGGCGGTCGTCGCCTCGGTAATGCCGCCCGTGGGACAGAAGCGGACCTGGGCAAAGGGCGCAGCGAGCGCACGGATTGCCTGGAGCCCGCCCGCCGCCATTGCGGGGAAAAACTTGAAGCGCTGAAGGCCGAGATCGAGCCCGCGCATGATGTCGCCCGCATTGGCGATGCCGGGAAGGAAGGGGACACCGCTCGCGATGGCGGCCTTCCCGAGTGTGTCGGTCAAGCCGGGGCTGACGATGAACTCCGATCCCGCCGCGAGTGCCGCATCGAGATCTGCCTCGTTGAGCACCGTGCCCGCGCCGACGATCGCGCCCTCGACCTGCTTCATCTCGCGGATCACGTCGAGCGCGGCCGGGGTGCGCAGTGTCACCTCGAGCACGCGAAGTCCGCCCGCGACCAGTGCTTCTGCCATCGGTGCGGCCTGTGCCACATCCTCCACGATCAGCACCGGGATGACCGGTGAGGTCCGCATGATGGCGTCGATATTCATGCGCTGAACTCCCGTGCAAAGGCTGCGGCCGCGCCCAGCAGACCGGGCTGCGGGTGCGTGATAAGGCGGACGGGTACACCAGCCATCATCGACTGGAAACGCCCCTTGGCGGTAAAACGCTCCGCAAAGCCGGACGTCGGCAGCCGATCGGCCAGCCGGAGGCCAAGGCCGCCGGCGATCACGACGCTGTTGGCGCCCTGTGCAAGGGCGAGGTCTCCGGCGACCGAACCCAGCGACAGGCAGAAACGGTCGAGCGCGGTGGCGGCAAGGCTGTCGCTGCCGTCGAATGCGGCCGTCCAAAGCGCCTTGTCGTCGAGCGAGGTCGGCTCGCGTCCTTCGATCCGGGCCAACGTATTGTAGATCGGTGCGAGGCCGGGACCGGAAACGATCCGCTCGGCGGACACCCGGCGATGTCTCGCGCGCAGATCGGCAAGCACGGCATCCTCGACCGCGTCGAGCGGCGCGAATTCGATATGGCCGCCCTCGCAGGGGATGACGTGATAGCGCCGACCCTCGCGGTAGAGCATCGCTACACCCAGGCCCGTACCGGGGCCGACGATGGTGGTCATCCCGCTCGCGGGTAACGGGCCGATGGGCCCGGCGACGTGGGTCAGCGCATCGTTATCGACCTGGGCTACGGCATGGCCGACCGCCTCGAAATCATTGACCAGCACATGAGCATCTACGCCGAGCTGTTCCGGGATAAGGGCGGGGCGGATGACCCAGGGGTTGTTCGTCAGTTGCAGCACGTCGCCCTTGACCGGCGCCGCGATGGCAATGGCTGCGGCGCGGGGCAGGGGGTTGGGCTGCGATGCGGCGAATGTGGCCCATGAGGACTGCAAACTGGCGTGTTCGGCGGTCTTGAGCGTGGTGGGCTCACCCAGCGTCCGCACGCGACCGTCGGCGATCTCCGCCACGGCAAAGCGTGCATGGGTTCCGCCGATATCGACGGCGACGACCTGCACTATAGCCCCGCGCTCGCGAGCATCGCGGATGCGCCGCGTTCGGCTTCGTCGGCGCC
>DDFE01000122.1:1280-4248 GCA_002336985.1 Sphingomonadales bacterium UBA1936 | reverse complement strand
GCAGGCACTGCTGGACGCACTGACGATTCGCCGCCGGCTTGGCGCGATCGCGGGCAAGCGGATCGCGATATGCGGTGACGTGCTGCACAGCCGGGTCGCCCGTTCCAACATCCTGTTGCTGGCGGCATTGATGGCGGAAGTGCGTGTTGTCGCGCCCGCAACCCTGATGCCGACGGACATCGAGCGCTTCGGCGCCACACCCTTCACCGACATGGACGAGGGCATCGAGGGGGCCGACGCCATCATGATGCTTCGCCTCCAGACGGAGCGGATGTCGGGTGGGTTCGTACCCAGCTTGCGCGAATATCATTTGCTCTACGGCCTGACGCCCGAGCGGCTCGAACGCGCGCCCGATGCCATCGTCATGCATCCCGGGCCGATGAACCGCGGCGTCGAGATCAGTTCGAGCGTTGCCGACGATCCGGTGCGGTCGACGATCGCCGAACAGGTCGAAATGGGCGTCGCGGTCCGCATGGCTTGCCTCGACGTGCTGACGAGGAACCGCCGATGATCCTGACAGGCGGAAAACTCGTCGATGCTTCGGGCGAACGCCTGGGCGATCTTGTCATCGACGGTGACAAGATCGGCCGCGGCGCAGTCGGTGAGACAATCGACATCCGCGGCAAGGTCGTTCTTCCCGGCATCGTCGACCTGGGCGTCTTCGTCGTCGAACGCGGCGCCAGCGCGGCAGGAGGCATCACGCGTGTTGCGCTAATGCCCGACCAGTCGCCGCCGCTCGACGACCCGGGCCTCGTCCAGCGTGCGGCACTGGCCGCCAAGCCCGCACTTTGGGTTCATCCGCTGGCGGCCGCCACAAAAGGTCTGCAGGGCACCGAACTTGCCGAATATGCCTTGATGGCGCGTGCTGGCGCCAAGGCGGTTTCGACTGGTCGGCAATGGATCGCCGATTCGGGCGTCATGCGAAAAGTCATGACCTATGCCGCGTCGCTGAATCTTACCGTGATCAGCCATGCCGAGGACGGCGGCATGACGGGCAATGCCGTGGCCACCGCGGGCGAAACCGCAACACTCTATGGCCTCCCATCCGCGCCTGCCGTGGCCGAAGCGATGGCGGTGGCACGCGACCTGGCATTGGTCGAACAGACGGGCGCACGCCTTCATTTCCGCCAGATAACGACGGCGGCCGCGTTCGACCTGATTCGCGTCGCAAAACGACGCGGCCTGTCCGTAACCTGCGGCATCGCGCCGACACATTTGCTGCTGAGCGACATCGCGGTCGGCGATTACCGGACGTTCGCTCACCTCTCCCCACCCCTGCGCGCCGAATCGGACCGGCAGGCCAGCCTTGCAGCGCTCCGCGACGGCACCGTCGATGTTCTCTGCTCTGCTCACGATCCCCGAGGCCCGGAGGCGAAGCGCCTGCCCTTCGCCGATGCGGAACCGGGCGCGTCGGGCGCCGAAACACTGATGACGCTGGGATTGGGCCTCGTCCGCGATGACGTGATCGACCTGCCCCGCCTCGCCGCGCTAACCAGCGCCAATCCCGCCAAGGTTTTGGGTATCGACTGCGGACGCCTCGACGAAGGCGCGCCTGCCGACATCGCGATCGTGGAGCCCGACACGCCATGGCGCATCGACGGCGGCGAATTCCGGTCGTCCGCCGGCAATACCCCGTTCGACGGTTTGCCGGTTCAGGGGAAAGTCGTCCGCACCATCAAGGGCGGACGAACGATTTTCGAAGCCTGATTTAGCGCGAGGCCAACCGCATGTTGGTGTTGCGACGCACCCATTGTGCCGGCGCATCGCCTTCCTTCGCGCGAACGAAGCACACGCCGCCGCCGGCCTTGATCCGGTTGCAGACGCGCGTGGCGTCCTCACGCGTACCGAACGAAATCGCGAGACGCGTCAGGTTGAGCGTGCCGACCTTGGTATAACCGCTGATCGGATCATATCCGGCGAGATGGAAACGCCCGGAAATCTTGTCCCAGGCACGCTCGGCATTTGCGACCGAAGAAAATGCGCCGAGCTGGACGACGAAGCGGCCGTTCGAAACCGGACGGGTCATTACCGCCGGGCGCAGCGTTGCGCGCGGTGTGGCGGGAACGAAGCTGGGCTTCGCCTTGGTGATGGGCGCTACTGCCTGACGTACAGGACCCTGCGGTGCACGTACGAAGGGAACCTCGGGCGATGTGACTGAAGCTGGTGCAACCGTCGCAACTTGCGTCGGCGCGGTTTCGAATGCCGGGGCGGGCAAAGGAGCCGGTGCTGCGGCAGCAACGGCAACTGGCGCCGATTCGGGCGTTTCTGCTGCGAAAACCTGGGCCGGTGAGACCTTCGGCGCGACTTGTGCAGTCTGCACAGGCGCGGCCGTCGGCGCGAGCGCCAGGCGTGTCGGCTGCGCAGCGTCAGATCCCGGCGTCACACCGAGAACCGATGCCACCTGGCTATAGGTCGCAGCCGGACGAACGAGCAAAGCCCATTCGCCGAGGCGCGCCTCGGCAGCGTCTGCGCTGAGATCTTGTACCGCCATCACGCGCGCGTTGCTCCACTTGCCGGTCATCGCATAGGCGAAGGCAAGGTTTTGGCGGGTCTTGGCGCTCGCGTCGGGTGCGCGCGTGGCGAATTCAAGGACCCGGACGGCCTCTTCAGGATCGCCAGCGAGCGCCAACGCCAGACCGAAGTCGGCAGCGGGAAGCTTGTCGCGATAATCGGTCAGCGTGCTGCGCGCCGCATCGCGTTTGCCGAGTGCGGTCTGTGCCAGCGCAAGGTTCAGCGCGGCGCGTTCACGCTCGGGATCGAGCGTCAGCGTATCCGAAAAACTCTGTTCCGCAGCCTGGAACCGCCCGGCCGAGAGGTACACCTGGCCCAGCAGCATGCGGTAGCTCGCCGTGTGCGGCTGCCATTCGACCGCTGCTTCGGCAAAGCCGATGGCCTTGTCGAGATTATGCTTCGCAAGCGCCTTGGTCGCCTTTTTCGCGGCGTCGGCAGCGGCATTCGCCGCCTTGCC
>DDFE01000122.1:0-1214 GCA_002336985.1 Sphingomonadales bacterium UBA1936 | reverse complement strand
GCAACAGCACACGCAAGACGCAGGCGAAGGTGACGGTCGGCGTCGAGGCGCAGCGTGAATGCAGCCTTGCCCTTCGATCCCGGTGCAGCACGGACGGCTGCAGCCTTGATCGGCGCGAGTTCGCGTTCCAGTTCTTCCTGCTGGCGTACGACGACGGGCGCTTCCATCGGAGCGATGGCGGCAACCTGCGTAATCGGCACGATCTCTGCGCTATATTCCGGATCGGGCGCCGATGCCGGTGCCTGATGGACGTCGAAGCCCATGTCGTTCCAACCGAGATCTTCCTGCGAAACGGCGGCGTTGCTGCTGCCGAAGCCGAAGCTGGCAAAGCCCTGGGGCCGCATGGCCGGCTTCGCCTGTCCCTTGCGGGCGAGCAGCGACGACGAAAGCGATGCGAGTGGTTTGGGTTCACCCATGGTCAGCACTCCCCCTTACTGGCCAACGACGCGGCGGCCGAAGCCTCCGCCGGCGGGGCGCGCCATCGCGGGTGCCGCGGCGGCAGGCGCCGAGAACACGGTGCGACGAAAATTCTTTTCGAGGCGGTCCGAAACATATTCCCACAGTTCGACGATCTCGCTGGCCGAACGGCCTTTCGGATCGACTTCCATGACCGTGCGGCCATCGATCATCGAAGCCGCGAAGTCGGTACGGTGATGCAGGGTGACCGGTGCGACGGTGCCATGCTGCGACAGCGCGACAGCGGCTTCATAAGTGATCTTCGCCTTGGGCGTGGCGCCGTTGACGACGAAGAGCAGCGGCTTGCCGGCGCGGTCGCAGAGATCGACGGTTGCGCCGACGGCGCGCAAGTCGTGCGGCGACGGTCGGGTCGGGATGATGATCAGCTCGGCAACAGCGATAACGCTCTGGATCGCCATGGTGATCGCGGGAGGCGTATCGATGACCGCCAGGCGGAAACCCTGCTGACGCAGCATTTCGAGATCGGCCTGGAGACGCGCGACAGTGGTCTGGGCAAACGCCGGGAACTCAGCCTCGCGCTCGTTCCACCAGTCGGCAAGCGACCCCTGCGGATCGATATCGATCAGGACGACCGGGCCGGCCCCCGCCAGCTGCGCCTGCACGGCGATATGACCGGACAGGGTCGTCTTCCCCGAACCGCCTTTCTGTGAAGCCATCGCGAGTACGCGCATCGACAATCCCTTGGAATTTCAATTTCAGGGAGGCAGATGTCATGCGTGTCGCTAAGATACAGTTAA
>DDFE01000062.1 GCA_002336985.1 Sphingomonadales bacterium UBA1936 | reverse complement strand
ACCGGATTTTCGGCGGTTACGCTGCGCGCGGGCGAAGCGATGCCGCAGGCAAAGGTCCTGTCGAAGCCGTTCCACCTGCGCGACCTGGTGCTCGAGGTCGACCGCCTGTTCGCGGGACCGAACGCGGATTCGCTTTAGGCGGGTTGCGTCCTGCAAAAGGGGGCGCTAGGGGGCGTCGCCTTACCCCGGTGTGGGCGTGTAGCTCAGTGGTAGAGCACTGTGTTGACATCGCAGGGGTCGCAAGTTCAATCCTTGCCACGCCCACCATTTTTTCCGCCGCGAAACAGTAATTTCCCCGCGGGGGTGCCTGATGTACTCAGGTGTTCTGCCAGTCGAACGTCAGCGGCGCTTCGCGAAATGCGAAGCGATCGAGATGGCGTGCGAGCGCACCCTTCAATCCCTCGAGCTGGCCTGGTTCGCTTGCGTCGATGCGGCACTCGAGGGCGTCGTGATGTGCAATCATCGTCGCCACGCCATCGCCCGCCCATGATGCACCACGTGCATCATGGGGAAAGGTGACGGTCCCGCGCTCGGGCGTAAAATCCACGGCAAGGTTGTGTGCCCAGTGCTTGCACAGCTGCTGCAGGTATTTGCTGCCGCTGAGAGTGGGCACCATGGCTGTGCTGCTGACCGCCATCAGAGCCGTTCGATCTTTTGCGCGACCTCGTCCAGCAGCGCCGCGGTCTGGTGCATCAGTTCGGAATCGCTGTCATCGCGCGACAGGCGATGTTCCAACACGGTGCGCAGGTTGCCCATGGCGCGGCGGATCGGCGCGCCGTCGGTCTTGCCGCGCTCCTTCGCCAGTGCTTCCAGGCGGCCCAGCAATTCCGTGACCTCGGCCTCGCGCTCGGTGAGATAGGCCTTGCCCTCATCGGTGATCGCGAAAGCGCGTCGCGTGCCGCTGGCGTCGGTTTCGGCGATGTGCCCCATGTCCTGCAACATGGTGATCGACGGATAGACGACCCCGGGGCTGGGGGCATAGGCGCCGCCGGTCAGTTCCTCGATCGCGCGGATCAGATCGTATCCGTGACGCGGCTGGTCGGCGATGAGCTTCAGCAGGACGAGGTGAAGTTCGGACCGGTCGAACATGCGCCGCCGTCCTCCGTCTCCGTGGCGTCCGCCCCAGCCATGCCGCCCGGCCCGGCCGCCCATGGCAAAGCCCATTGCGAAGGCCGGAAAGGCCGAAGCGCGGCCACGGCCGCAGTGTTTATGAAAATACATTCGAGTCTCCTTTATGTGGATCAAGATATATCTTAGAAATATCGAGTCAAGCACTGGAACGGAAAAATTCGGTGTTGCGCTGGTGCGCGTCGCCGCGTCAGGCGAACTCTTCGGTGTCGATCGACCGCTGCATCGCCTCTGGATAGCGCGGACCGGCGACCGTACGCTCGTTGAGGAGTGCATCGACCCGGCCGACGGTCTCGCCGTCCGGAAGCCAGTCCGAACGCGCGATGTTCTCTTCCAGGTGAGCGATGCTGCTTGTGCCGGGGATCGCCACGATGTGGTCGCCCTTCGCGAGCAGCCAGCCAAGCGCGAGTTGCGCCGGCGTGACGCCCGCGGTTCCGGCGATCGCGGTAAAGGCGTCGATCATGCCGAGGTTGCGCACCCAGTTGTCGCCCATCAGGCGTGGCAGTGTCCGCCGCAAATCGCCGTCGGGCAGCGACGACGGGTCGCGTAGCGTTCCACACAATGTGCCGCGTCCCACGGGAGAGAAAGCGACGAAGGTCGTTCCCAATTCCCGGCAAGCGTCGAGCACCGCGATTTCCGGATTGCGCGTGAGCGGCGAATATTCGGTCTGCATCGCCGCGATCGGGTGGACGGCCGCCGCCTTGCGCAACGTGTCCGCCGACATTTCGGACAGGCCGATGCTGCCGATCTTGCCGGCCTCGACCGCGCGCGCCAGTTCGCCGACCGAATCCTCGATCGGCGTGCTGAAGTCGCGGCGGTGGAGATAATAGAGATCGATGTGATCGGTCTGGAGCAGGCGCAGGCTTTCCTCGAGCGCTCCGCGGATCATCTCCGGGCGGCAGTCGATGCGGCGGCCGTCGCCTTCGACGAAGATGCCGGTCTTCGACGCGAGGAAGAATTCGTTCCGGCGCCCTTTCAGCGTCTCGCCGATCAGCGCCTCGTTCTTGCCGACGCCATAGATCCGCGCCGTGTCGAGATGATTGTACCCCAGGTCCAGCGCCCGATGGAGCAACCGTGCGCCCTCCTGCTCCGACGGCGGCACGCCATAGGCCCAACTCAGCGACATGCAGCCAAGGCCGATGGGGTTCACGGCGCGTCCGGCGATGGTGCGGGTCATGGGCGAGTCTCCTCTGGTTCCCGGCTCATATAGGGCGTCACCCTGCCGTGCCTATTGCTGCCCGCGTAATAAAGGTTGCGCTTCGGTCGTCGCGCCGACGATCCAGTCAACGAACGCGCGTACACGGGGGATGGCGGCGATTTCCTGATGGACGGCCAGCCAGAAGGTGCGGCGGATCGCGACCTCGGGCCGGATGCGGACCATCGCCGGATCGGGATCGGCAAGGAAGCAGGGGAGAACGCCGACGCCCGCGCCGCCCGCGATCATCTGTGCCTGTGCCGCAATGCTCGAAGACCGAAGCTGCGGCGCGCGGTTGGGCGCCACATCCGAAAGATAGTCCAGTTCGGGCGCGTAAAGGAAATCGGGAATATAGCTGATCAGGGGCAGGGCGGTGTGATCCGCGCCGGCAGGAGCATAAAGGCCGAGGGTATAATCGGTCAGGCGGCGTGTGCGCAGCGGCCCCTTGCGCGGCTGTGCGAGCAGGATCGCCACATCGGCTTCACGGCGGGAGGGATTGAGGAAGCCGCTGCTGGCGAACAGATCGAGCGTGACGCCGGGGTATCTCCCTGAGAAATCCGCGATCCGCGGCGCCACGAACCGCGTGCCGAACCCTTCCGTCGTACTCACGCGGACGACACCGGTGACGGGCGAACCGCTGGCGTGCCGGGTTTCCAGCCCGGCGGCGGCACGTTCCATCTCCTCGGCGACGCTTAGCAGTTGCCGCCCGTCGGCGGTCGGGACCATGCCTTCTCGCGAACGTTCGAACAGCGTCGTCTGCATATCGCGTTCCAGCGCGCGAAGCTGTCGCCCGACCGTGGTCGCATCGACGGATAGCGCGCGCGCCGCCCGTTCCAGGCTGCCCGCGCGGACGACAGCAATGAAATTTTGCAGCTTCCCCCAGTCCATAGAACTGCAAATATGCAGGATTAAACTGCAAGTCCATCGCTTGCTCGACTCGGCTGCCGCTGTCATCGGCGATCGTGAAAACGCGAGGACCCCGAATATGCGTCAGATCGACCACCTCACTCACGGCGCGGCCGCGCCGTCGATCCGCTTCGGCGATGTCTACAATCCCAATACCGGTGCCGTGCAGGCGCGTGTGGGACTGGGCGATGCGGCATTGCTCGATATCGTCGTGCAGGCGGCGCTGAAGGCGCAGCCGCTATGGGCCGCGACCAATCCGCAGCGCCGGGCGCGCGTGATGTTCGAATTCAAGCGGCTGGTCGAAGCGAACATGGATGAGCTGGCGCACCTGCTGTCGTCGGAGCACGGCAAGGTGATCGCGGATTCGAAGGGCGACATCCAGCGCGGCCTGGAAGTCATCGAGTTCTGCTGCGGCATCCCGCACGTTCTGAAGGGTGAATACACGCAGGGCGCGGGGCCGGGCATCGACGTCTATTCGATGCGCCAGCCGATCGGTATCGGTGCGGGCATCACGCCGTTCAACTTCCCGGCGATGATTCCGCTGTGGATGTCGGGCGTCGCCATCGCGACGGGCAATGCCTTCATCATCAAGCCCAGCGAGCGCGATCCGTCGGTGCCCGTGCGCCTCGCCGAGCTGTTCCTCGAGGCCGGCCTGCCGCAGGGCATCTGCCAGGTCGTGCACGGCGACAAGGAAATGGTCGACGCCATCCTGGATCACCCCGCGATCGGTGCGATCAGTTTCGTCGGCTCGTCCGACATCGCGCACTACGTGTACCAGCGCGGCGTCGCTGCCGGAAAGCGCGTGCAGGCAATGGGCGGCGCCAAGAACCACGGCATCGTCATGCCCGACGCCGATCTCGACCAGGTCGTGAACGACCTGTCGGGCGCGGCATTCGGTTCGGCGGGCGAGCGCTGCATGGCGCTTCCGGTCGTCGTGCCGGTCGGCGACAAGACCGCAGAGGCGTTGAAGGAAAAGCTGCTTCCCGCGATCGAGAAGCTGCGCGTGGGCGTATCGACCGACAATGACGCGCATTATGGCCCCGTCGTGAATGCGGCCCACAAGGCGCGCGTCGAGGGCTGGATCCAGAAGGGCGTGGACGAGGGCGCCGAACTGGTCGTCGACGGCCGCGGCTTCAAGTTGCAGGGCCATGAAGACGGCTTCTTCATCGGGCCGAGCCTGTTCGACCATGTCACGACCGACATGGAAAGCTACAAGGAAGAGATCTTCGGCCCCGTGCTGCAGATCGTCCGCGCGCCCGACTTCGAAACCGCGCTCCGCCTGCCGAGCGAGCATCAATACGGCAACGGCGTCGCCATCTTCACCCGCAACGGCCACGCAGCCCGCGAATTCGCGGCACGCGTGAACGTGGGCATGGTCGGCATCAACGTGCCGATCCCGGTGCCGGTCGCCTACCACACCTTCGGCGGCTGGAAGCGCAGCGCCTTCGGCGACACCAACCAGCACGGCATGGAAGGCGTGAAGTTCTGGACCAAGGTCAAGACGATCACCCAGCGCTGGCCCGACGGTTCGCCCGACGGCGGCAACGCGTTCGTCATCCCGACGATGGGGTGACATTATTCCCCTCTCCCCTTTAGGGGAGAGGGTTAGGGAGAGGGGAAGGTCTCTCTCCCGAGAATTCAGGGCTGGTGAGAGTGCACTGCCCCTCTCCCCAGCCCTCTCCCCGCAAGCGGGGAGAGGGAGAGAAGATGACAAACCAATTCGACCTCACCGACGACCAGCGCGAGATCCAGGATCTCGCACGCAAATTCACCGCCGACCGCATCACGCCCTTCGCGGCGGAGTGGGACGAGAAGAACCATTACCCTGTCGATGTCTGGAAGGCCGTCGGCGAACTCGGTTTTGGCGCAATCTATGTTTCGGAGGAATCGGGTGGCATCGGCCTCGGAAGGCTCGAAGCCGCACTGATCATGGAGGCCATGGCCTATGGCTGCCCCGCGACCAGCGCGTATATCTCGATCCACAATATGGCGACGTGGATGATCGACCGTTTCGGCGGGCAGGAGATCAAGGACCGGTTCCTGCCGAGCCTGGTCAGCATGGACAAGATCGCCAGCTA
>DDFE01000215.1:1264-4925 GCA_002336985.1 Sphingomonadales bacterium UBA1936 | reverse complement strand
TATGTCGTCGGGCGGCGGCGATAAGTCAAGCCGTCAGAGCACGGCAATCGCGCTCAAACCGGCTATTTCGAAACGTTTTCGCTTTGCTTCAGCGCGTCTCCGATCCGCATCAAATCCTTGCCGACGACTTCCATTTCCGCCCCGCAACGCGCGGCTTCGACAGGAAAGCTTTTCCCGAAAGCAGCGGTGTCGCCATAGACACGGCGCAGTTCGGGTTCCAGCTTCAGGGCGGGGTCGCGGCCGGTCGCCCGGCCCACGTAATACATCATCAATGGTGTGACGGCGGCACGCTTGCTCTCATCGGCCTTGCCGATGATTGCCGCCATCACCGCAATGCATCGCAAATCCTGTTCCTGCGCAGAGGGTGAAGCCGCCTGTGCAGCCGCGGCGAAGAGCAAAACAGGAAGGGCCATCACAACAGCTTTCAGAATGGACGAACGATCACCAGTATCACGATCAGGATCGTCGCCAGCGACGGGATTTCGTTGAGCATCCGCAGCGCACGGTCGGACGCTGTCCGCCGGCCCGCCGCCAGCTTTTTCGCATAGGCGACCATCCAGAACTGATAGAAGGTCAGGCCGATTACGACGAGGAACTTCAGGCGAAACCAGGTCTCGGTCGCCGCGCCCACATTGACCAGCAGCGCCAATCCAAAGGCCCATACAGCGAGAAGCGCGGGGTTCAGGATGATCGAGACCAACCGAGCCTCGCGCACTGCCCAGCGGCCTTCCTCGGGCGATCCAGGCACTGTTTCCTGATGGTAGACCAGGAAGCGCGGCAGCATGAACAGTCCCGCCATCCAGAAGATCACGAAAATGACGTGTGCGGCCTTCACCCAGGGGTAGGCAGCGCCGAGCCATCCCACCAGCGAACCCATCAGCGACCTCGAACCTGCGCCAGCACCGCCTCTACATGGGCGATCGGGGTGTCGGGGACAATCCCGTGGCCGAGATTGAAGATGTGCGGCCGCCCGGCAAAGGCGTTCAGGATACGGTCGACCGCTTCGGCCAGTTGCGGGCCACCGGTCACCAGCGCCAGCGGATCGAGATTGCCCTGAACCGGCATGTCCTTCGGCAATGCGGCGTCGGCCCATTCGGGCGATACAGTTTCATCGACACCAACGGCCGTAACACCGGTCTCGCGGGCGTAAGCCGGCAGCTTCCCGCCCGCCCCCTTCGGAAAGCCGATAACCGGAGTATCCGGATGGCTTTCATTAAGCGCAGTCACGATCGCCGCGTTGGGCGCGATCACCCAGCGTTCGAACTGCGCCGGCGGCAGCGACCCTGCCCAGCTGTCGAACAGCTGGATGGCGTCTGCCCCCGCATCGATCTGCGCACGCAGGTAAGTGATCGTCGTCGACGTAATCGCGGCGATGAGATCGCCCATTTTCGCAAGGTCACGATAGGCAAGGCGGCGCGCATCGTTCTGGTCGCGACTACCTTGCCCCGCGATCATATAAGTCGCGATCGTCCAGGGACTTCCCGCAAAACCCAGCAAGGCCTGTTCGGGCGACAGTGCCGCCTTCACGCCCGCAACGGTACGGTAGATTGGCTGCAGGACGCTCAAGTCGGGCACGAAATCCGCCAGATCATTGTCGCGCAGGATGGGTGCGAGCCGTGGGCCTTCACCCTCTTCGAACCACAGCTTTTGTCCCATCGCCTGCGGCACCACGAGGATGTCGGAAAACAGGATCGCCGCGTCGAAAGGGAAACGGCGCAACGGCTGAAGCGTTACCTCGATCGCAGCATCGCTGTCGTAAACCAGGTCGAGGAAACCCCCCTTTTGCGACCGCAGTGCGCGATATTCCGGAAGATAGCGTCCCGCCTGGCGCATGAACCAGACCGGCGGACGTGCGGTCCGCTCTCCCGACAGGACGCGCATGATGGGCGACAGGGAAACCGGTCCGGTCAAGCGACGAGTCCTATACTATTAAGTTAATAAAAGGTTGATGGAGGATGTTGGTAGGGCGTTTCGCGGGGCTTATGCGCTGCGCCGCATTCTGCCAACAGTTTGACTCACGCGACGGCCACGAGAATCCTTGGATTCGGCGTGGATCATTCCCGATATCCACAGCCTCGGGCCGCACGATACCGGCTGTGGACGGATCTGGGAATGGAACCAGGGCATCCGTAGAACGTTTTGGCGGGCCGGATTGCGCAGGGGTTTCTCTGACCACTTATCCAGCGATTTGTGCACAGCCCCCGAATTGTGCAGAGGACTGCAGGTGAACCGCCTCCACCTCCACCTTCTGTCGGACTCGACCGGCGAAACGCTGGAGGCCGTGGCAAAGGCCGCGATCGCCTTGTTCGACGATGTGGAGCCCATCAAGCATTTTTGGCCAATGGTCCGAAGCGAAGGCCATTTGTCCCGGATCATGGGAGACATCGGCAAGAATCCGGGGCTGGTCCTTTTTACTCTCGCCAACACCGATCTGCGTGCGAAACTCGAGGAAATGTGCGCGGTTGCCGGCTTGCCGGTCATCGCACCGCTCGATGCCGTGACCGACCAGCTGTCTTCGATGCTGGGCCAACAGAAACTGACCCGCCCCGGGCGCCAGCACGTGTTGGACGAGGCCTATTTCGCGCGCGTAGACGCGATCCAGTTCACCATAGCCCATGACGACGGCATCGGCTGGGAGGACTGGGAAGAGGCCGATATTGTGCTGGCGGGTGTCAGCCGGACGTCGAAAACACCGACGTCGATCTATCTTGCCAATCGTGGATACAAGACGGCGAACATCCCGCTGGTCGTGGAATCGCCGCCGCCGGATCTGCTGTTCCGGTTGGAAAAGCCGATGGTCGTCGGGCTGGTCACCAGCGCGGACCGGCTGGTGCAGATTCGCCGCAACCGCCTGCTTTCGCTCAACCAGGCGCCCGACACCGACTATGTCGACCAGGAAAAGGTCGCGGCCGAACTCGCGTTCGCGCGGCGCATGTTCGCCGACAACGGGTGGCCGGTCATCGACATGACGCGCAGGTCGATCGAGGAAGCGGCAGCAGCGATCATCAACATCTACAACGAGCGACGGGGTATCGTGTGACCTTGGTCCTCGCATCGACCAGTGCTTCGCGCCGCCGCATGCTGACCGCAGCAGGCATCGCGCATGAAGCGGTGGCGCCGGGCGTCGATGAGGATGCCGCCAAGGCCGCGCTGTTGCATCTCGACGGCCGCGGGTTGGCCGATGCGCTCGCCGAACTGAAGGCGGTCAAGATTTCGGCCCGGCGGCCCGGCGATCTCGTGCTCGGCTGCGATTCGACCGTCGAACTCGATGACGGAACGATGCTCGACAAGCCTGGAAACGAGCTTGCGGCACAGCTGCGCATGTTGTCCGGGCGAACGCACCGCCTCCATTCGGCCGTGGTCGCGGCCGAAGGCGGGGTACCGGTGTGGCGCCATGTCGCGCGGGCAACGCTGTCCGTCCGCCCGCTCAGCGAGGACTTCATTGCCGAATATGTCGCGCTCGAGGGCAAGGATGCGGCCGGCTGTGTCGGCGGTTACCGGCTGGAAGGGCCGGGCGTTCAGCTGTTCTCCCGCATCGATGGCGACAGTTTCGTCATTCAGGGCCTGCCGATGTTGCCCCTGCTCGACTGGCTGCGCGTTCGGGGGATCATGACGTCATGACCACGCCCTATGCCGAGGTGATCGGGGATCCGATCGGCCA
>DDFE01000215.1:0-1236 GCA_002336985.1 Sphingomonadales bacterium UBA1936 | reverse complement strand
ACGCCGCAACGATCCCGACTGGCGCGGCTGCAACGTGACCATCCCGCACAAGATTGCGGTCATGGACCTGGTCGACGACCCCGGCGATGTGCGCGGCACGATCGGCGCGATGAACACGGTGCTTCGCGATCCGCAGAGCAACCTGACGGGCACCAATACCGATGCCGCGGGTTTCTATGCGCCGCTGTCCACGCTCGATTTGACCGGTGCGAGCGTCGCCGTCGTCGGTACGGGTGGCGCTGCCCGTGCGGTATTGTTCGCACTGGGCAAGGCAAACGTGGGTGATATGTGCATCGTCGCGCGCTCCCCGCTGAAGGGTGCGGCCCTCCTCGCGCAATTCGGATTGAGGGGCGCGGTCCAGGGGCTCGATGCGTCGCTGCCGCCCGTGAGGCTGCTCGTGAACGCGACATCGCTCGGCATGGTCGGGCAGGCACCCTATGCGCCCGACCTGTCGCCGCTGCCCGACGGCGCTGTCGTATACGACTTGGTCTACGCGCCACTCGAAACCCCGCTACTGGCGGCGGCGCACGACAATGGCTTCGACACGATCGACGGCCTCGAAATGCTGATCGGCCAGGCGGCATTCGCATTCGAGCTGTTCTTCGGCAAAGCGGCACCGCGCGAACACGACGACGAACTGCGCGCACTGCTGACGGCATGAAGATCGTCGGGCTCACCGGATCGATCGGCATGGGCAAGTCGACGGTCGCGGCGATGCTCCGCGATCTGGGCGTCCCCGTGTTCGACGCCGATGCGGAAGTTCACCGGCTGCAGGGTCCGGGCGGCGCCTTGGTCGACGCGATCGAAGCGGCCTTTCCCGACACGACCGGTCCTGCGGGGGTCGACCGCCATAAGCTCGGCGCCCGGGTTCTCGGCGACGATGCGGCGATGAAACGACTCGAAGGGATCGTTCACCCGGCGGTCGGCGAGGCACGCCAGCGCTTCCTTGCCGACAATATCGGTGCGTCACTCGTCGTGTTCGACATACCGTTGCTGTTCGAAAAGGGCGGCGAAGCCAGCCTCTCTGCCGTATGGGTGGTCTCCGCCCCGCTCGATGTCCAGCGTGCCCGCGTCCTCGCAAGACCTGGAATGTCGGCGGAAAAATTCGAATCGATTGTCGCCCGCCAGATGCCCGACGACGAAAAGCGCCGCCGGGCGACCGCAATTATCGATACGGGGCAGTCGCTCGATGCGACGCGGGCGCAGGTTGTGGCGCTGGTCGCTTGCATCCGCGCC
>DDFE01000104.1 GCA_002336985.1 Sphingomonadales bacterium UBA1936 | reverse complement strand
ACCAGATGGTCCGCGGCGTCGTCACGCTGCCCGCCGGTACCGGCAAGGACGTCAAGGTCGCGGTCTTCGCGCGCGGCGACAATGCCGAAAAGGCGCTGGCCGCCGGTGCCGACAAGGTCGGTGCCGAAGACCTGATGGAAGACATGCTCGCGGGTAACCTCGACTATGGCCGCGTCATCGCGACGCCGGACATGATGGGCATCGTCGGCCGCCTCGGCAAGACGCTGGGTCCGAAGGGCCTGATGCCGAACCCGAAGCTGGGCACGGTGACGATGGACGTCGCGGCTGCGGTCAAGGCTGCCAAGGGTGGCCAGATCGAATATCGCGTCGAAAAGGCCGGGATCATCCACTCGGGCATCGGCAAGGCGTCGTTCCCCGCGGAAGACCTGCGCGCGAACTTCGACGCGCTGGTCGACGCGGTGGTCAAGGCCAAGCCGTCGGGCGCCAAGGGCAAGTATCTGAAGAAGATCGCCGTCAGCTCGACGATGGGCCCGGGCGTGAAGGTCGACGTGGCGGAAGTCGCGACGGTCTGAGCGGTTTCGGACTGAACGAATGACAGGGGCCGGGGCGGAAACGCTCCGGCCCTTTTCGTATGGGCAGCGCGTGATACCATGCGCCCATGCCCAACCTCTTCACCCAGCCCATCCACCTCGGCCTCGGCGCGACCGCGCTGGTCCAGCCCGAATTCACCGGCATGGAATGGTACGCCGACTACGTCGAACGCTACCCTGACGACGGCAAGGAAGGTCGGCTGATGTCGATCTACACCTTCACCGAAAACTGGGACTCATGGGAAATGCACCCCGCGGGCGCCGAAGTCGTCCTCTGCGTTGCAGGCAGCATGATCATCCACCAGGAGATGGCCGACGGCACCAAGGCGACGGTCACGCTGGGCACCGGCGACTACGCCATCAACCCGCCAGGCGCCTGGCATACCGCAGATATTGCCGAGAGTGCGACGGCGGTGTTCGTGACGGCTGGTTGGGGGACGGAGCACAAGGCCCGGTAGCCGTCACCGCGTCAGTTTCTTATATGCCAACGCCGTAGGCCGGTCAGCCGCATCCCCCAACCGCCGCCGCTTGTCCTCTTCATACGCCTCGAAGTTCCCCTCGAACCACTCGACGTGGCTGTTCCCCTCGAACGCCAGGATGTGCGTCGCCAGGCGGTCGAGGAAGAAGCGGTCGTGGCTGATGACGACCGCGCAGCCCGCGAAATTCTCGATCGCTTCTTCCAGCGCACCCAGCGTTTCGACGTCGAGGTCGTTGGTCGGTTCGTCGAGCAGCAGCACATTGCCGCCGCGCTTCAGCATCTTGGCGATGTTCACACGGTTGCGCTCACCGCCCGACAGCTTGCCGACGTTCTTCTGCTGGTCCTGCCCCTTGAAGTTGAACGCACCCACATAGGCGCGCGTCGACTGGTCGTGGCCGTTGACCTTCATGTAATCGAGCCCGTCGGAGATTTCCTCCCAGACGTTCTTCTTGTCGTCGAGGTGGTCGCGGCTCTGGTCGACATAGCCGAGGCGCACCGTCGTCCCCTTTTCGATCGTTCCGGTGTCGGGCGTCTCGTTGCCGATGATCAGCTTGAACAGGGTCGATTTGCCTGCGCCGTTCGGCCCGATGACGCCGACGATGCCGCCCGCGGGCAGCGTGAACGACAGATTCTCGAACAACAGCTTGTCGCCATAGGCCTTCGAGATGTTCTCGACCTCGATCACCTTGCCGCCCAGGCGCTCGGGCACCTGGATAACGATCTGCGCCTTGCCGGGCGTGCGGTTCTGCTGCGCCTCGACCAGCTGGTCGAATTTGGCGATACGCGCCTTGGACTTGGTCTGACGCCCCTTCGGTCCCTGCCGGATCCACTCGAGTTCGTCGCGGATCGCCTTCGAACGCCCGGACTCTTCGCGCTCTTCCTGCTCAAGGCGCTTTGCCTTCTTCTCGAGGTAGGTCGAATAATTGCCTTCATAGGGAAAATACTTGCCGCGATCGATCTCGAGGATCCACTGCACGACATTATCGAGGAAATAGCGGTCGTGGGTGATCATCAGCACCGCGCCCGCATATTCCTTCAGGTGGTTTTCCAGCCATTCGACGCTTTCAGCGTCGAGATGGTTGGTCGGTTCGTCGAGCAGCAGGATAGATGGCTTCTGGATGAGAAGCCGCGTCAGCGCGATGCGGCGCTTTTCACCGCCCGACAGGTTTTCCACTGGCCAGTCACCAGGCGGACACCGCAGCGCTTCCATCGCGACGCCCAGCTGGCTGTCGAGCGTCCAGCCATCGACCGCGTCGATCTTGCCCTGAAGGTCGCCCATTTCCTCCATCAGCGCGTCGAAATCGGTGTCGTCCTTGGGATCGCCCATTTCCGCCGAGATCGCGTTGAAGCGATCGACCAGGTCGGCTGTCCCACGTGCGCCTTCCTTCACGTTTTCCAGCACCGTCTTGGTCGGATCGAGCTGGGGTTCCTGCTCTAGGTAACCGACGGTGATGTTCTCGCCCGGCCAAGCTTCACCCGTGAAATCTTTGTCGATGCCGGCCATAATCTTGATCAGCGTCGACTTACCGGCGCCGTTCGGACCGACGATGCCGATCTTCGCACCCTGGTAGAACTGGATGTTGATGTTGCTCAGCACGGGCTTTGCAGCGCCCGGGAAGGTCTTGGTCATGTCCTTCATGACAAAGGCGTATTGCGCGGCCATCGGTCGGTTCTTTCGGCTGGAAGTGGCAGGAGTTGGCGCGCATTTAGGGTGCGCGGCGCGTGTTGGCAAACGGTCCTGCGGCGGTTACGCCGGTGCAATGAAGCACATCCTCCTCGCCACCGCCCTCCTCTCCCCCACGCTCGCATTCGCACAGGTCCCGCCAACCGCGCCGGGCCGCTACACAGACACCGGAGCCAAGCCCGGCGTCGCTTCCGACGTGGCGCGGTTGCGTGACGCGGCGCTGAAGGACGACGTCGCGTACGACATCGTCGAGGGGCTGACGACCGAAGTGGGACCGCGCATGGCCGGAACCGAGGCGGAAGCGCGCGCCCGTGCCTGGGCGGTCGTGAAGCTCAACGCCCTCGGTTTCAAGAACGTCCGCATCGAACCTTACCAGATGCCGGTGTGGGTGCGCGGCGAGGAAACTGCCGAAGTCGTGTCCCCCTTCCCGCAGAAGCTGCGCCTGACCGCACTTGGCAATTCGGGCGCGACGCCTGCGACCGGCCTCACCGCGCCGGTCGTGTTCTTCAAGAGCTTTGCCGACCTCCAGGCCGCCCCTGAGGGCAGTCTAAAAGGAAAGATCGCCTTCGTCTCGAACGCGATGGTCGCGACGCAGGACGGGTCGTCCTACGGCACCTATGGCCCTGCCCGCTTCGTCGGTCCGGGCGTCGCCGCGAAAAAGGGCGCGGCCGCAATCGTCATCCGTTCGATCGGATCGGACCACGGCCGTGGACCGCATGCCGGGCAGACCAACTTCCCGAAAGACGTGATGCCCATTCCGGCCGCAGCGCTTTCGACATCCGACGCCGACAACCTCGAACGCATGATATCGCGCGGCAAGCCGGTCACGCTGAAATTGGTGCTGACCCCGAAGCAGACCGGCGTGCACGAATCCGGCAATGTCATCGCAGAGGTTCCGGGGACCGACCCGAACGCGGGCATCGTCCTGATCGGTGGTCATCTCGATAGCTGGGATCTTGGCACAGGCGCGATCGACGATGCCTCGGGCGTCGCGATCACCGCCGCTGCCGCCAAGCGCATCCTCGATGGCCCTGCCCCTCGCCGCACGATCCGCGTCGTCTGGTTCGGCTCGGAAGAGGTCGGTGGTTTCGGCGGCGAAGCCTACGGCAAGGCGCATGGAAACGAACGCCATGCACTTGCTGCGGAATCGGATTTCGGCGCGGACCGCGTGTGGCGGTTGGAAACGAATTTCCCTGACAATGCAAAGGCCGTGGGCGACCGCCTGCAGTCCGCGCTCGCCCCGCTCGGCATTGTTCGCGGCACCGGCAAGGCGGGCGACGGCGCCGATATCCAGCCGATCATGAAACTGGGCCGCACGTCCGGTGTCGATCTCAATCAATCCGGACAGCGCTATTTCGATATCCACCACACGCCTGAAGACACGCTGGAGCGGATCGACCCCGAACAGCTGCGACAGAATGTCGCGGCGTGGACCGCGATGCTCGCCATAGTTGCCAATGCGCCGGAAGAACTGGTCAAGACCGCGCCATAAGGCAGCGAACATCAAGCAACACTTGCGTTTTTCGTGAGAAACGGCGAATTGCGGCAGCAAAGTGGCAACATTCGCCGGACGTCTTCGTCGGGCAATGCGCCAGGGAGCATGCATTGATGAAGAAGTTCGTGATCGTCCTGGCCGTGTCGGCCTCGCTCGCTGCCTGCGGCAAGGCACCCGATTCAACCAATGTCGCCGACGCGAGCAACAGTGCCGGTGCAGCGCTAGAGAACTCGGCTGCGGAACTCGACGCGACGACCGATAATCTGGTCGAGAACGAAATCGGAAATATCGGCGCGTCTTCAAACGCAATGGCACCGGTCGATGCAGCCGCGAACAACGCCACTGCAAGATAGTCCCGCCCAAATCGATAGGGATCGGGAAACGCGACCGGCTAATCGCGTACGTTAATGCCGCTCTTTGGTCGCCGAGAATCGAATTTCCGGGTTCGTCCGCTCGGTATGAGAAAGTTTCCAGGCGTCCGCCGCCATGTACACTTGGGCCCCATCGCGATCCGTCGCGATCGCCGAGCGGTGAAAAGTTGTAAAACCTTTCAGGGTGTCCGGCTCGCCAGATATCCATCGCGCCGCATTCCAGGGAGAAGACTCCAGCGCGGCGTCCACCTTATACTCGGCATCGAGCCGGGAAATCAGGACGTCGAGCTGAAGTTCGCCAACGACGCCCACGACCCACTGCCCGCCTATCTCGGGATAAAACACCTGGGTTATTCCTTCCTCCGCAAGGTCATCGAGCGCCTTGCGCAGTTGCTTGGTCTTGGTGGGATCCTTGAGAATAACCCGTCGTAGAAGTTCGGGGGCAAAATTCGGAAGCCCGGTGATCCGGCACGGCGCGCCATCGGTCAGCGTATCGCCCACGCGCAGGGTGCCGTGGTTCGGGATGCCGATGATGTCGCCTGGAAATGCTTCCTCGGCGGTTTCCCGGTCGCGCGCGAAGAAAAGGATCGGGCTGTGCACCGCGATCGATTTGCCTGTGCCGACCTGATTGAGTTTCATGCCCCGGGTGAAGCGGCCGGAACACAGGCGCATGAATGCGACACGATCTCGATGCATCGGGTTCATGTTCGCCTGAACCTTGAATACGAAACCGGTCACCGACGGATCGTCGGGCGAGACATCCCGGGGTTGCGCGGGCTGGGCCCGCGGACTCGGTGCGAAGCGCGCGATCGCGTCGATCAGGTCGGTGACGCCGAATTCCTTGAGTGCCGAACCGAAATAGACCGGCGTCAAATCGCCGTTCCGATACGCATTCTCGTCGAACGCTGCATAACCCGACACGGCAAGCTCGCCATTTTCGCGAAGATCGGCCGCGCCAGCAGGCGACAGAAGGGTGTCGAGGGCCGGGTCGCTCAAACCGGTCAGTTTCATCACGTTTTGGGTATCTGCAGTTTCCGGCCTGGATAGATCATCGCGCTCGAAGTTATAGAGCCCCTCGAACGATCCTCCCGATCCGATCGGCCAATTCATCGGACTGACGTCCAGGGCAAGCTTGTCGGCAACGTCGTCGAGCAATTCGAACGGCGAACGCCCTTCGCGATCGACCTTGTTTATGAATGTAATTATGGGGACAGACCGCAGCCGGCAGACCTCAAACAGCTTTCTCGTCTGCGCCTCGATGCCACGCGCGGCATCGATCACCATCACGGCGGAATCGACTGCGGTCAGCGTGCGATACGTATCTTCGGAAAAGTCCTCGTGGCCGGGCGTGTCGAGAAGGTTGAACGTCAGGCCCTCATATTCGAACGTCATGACCGAAGATGTGACGGAGATGCCGCGTTGCTGTTCGATCTTCATCCAGTCGGACCGCGCCCGGCGCGCCGCACCGCGAGCCTTGACTTCGCCTGCGGCACGAATGGCGCCGCCGAACAGCAACAGCTTTTCCGTCAACGTCGTTTTGCCGGCATCGGGATGGGAAATGATCGCGAACGTGCGTCGATCTGGGCGGTCAACAGGGCGGGAACTCATGGCCCCCCCTTACCGCCATGGTTCGAAACCGCCAGTTCCGGCAGCTGGGTTTCCCCAATAGTTTTCATCGACGCAAATTCGCTCTGGCCGGTCATCCGCCCCGCAGCATTTCCAGTGCCTCATCCCGGAACGCCATCGTCAAACGCGATGGATGCGAAAGAGCCGAAGTGACGAATGCGTAGTCGTGCCGGATATCGGGTTCGAACCGCCGCGCGATGAGGGGCGCGCGAAGATAGCTCCGTGCGAGCAACTCGTTGACGATCGCGATGCCCACGTCGCGTCCGGCGAGTGCGCACGCAGAACCGTGCGTGTGTGTCTCTATCGCAACCGTTGGCCGAAGCCCGCAACTCGCGAAAGCCTGATCGACCTGGGCACGCCATTGACGGCCGGATCCCAGCAGGATCAGCGGTTGGCCGTGCAGCAAATGCGGCGTGAGTGTTTCATGGTGAGCGAGCGGATGAGATTCCAGCAGGACACAGACCGACGCGTTGGACACGAGCGGTTCACACATCAGATCGTCGTCGTCGACCGGCATCTTCATGAATCCGCAGTCGGCTACGCGCGTCGCGATCATCGCCTTGGCCGTCTCGGCAGTACGGGAATCGAGATTGAAGCGAACCCCGGGAAATCTTGCGAGAAAACGGGCAACGATTTCAGGTAGCAGACCTTCTGCGAAACTCGGCGGCGCGACCACACGCAATTCTCCCACGGACGAGGCCGCAATATCCCTGACTAGGCTATCGACCCGCGCCAGTCCGGCGAGCGCGAGATCGACTTCCGTGGCCAGCAAGAGGCCGTCCTTCGTAGGCACCAGGCGCCCGCGGTCGCGGTAGAAAAGTTCGAAACCGACATTTGCTTCGACCTGCGCGATGATCCGGCTGACTGCCGGCTGGGTCATGCCGAGATTCCGCCCTGCCTCGGTCGCCGAAGATGTGCGAATGACTTCGGCCAGCGTGGTAAGCGCCCTTACGCCAAGTCCCGCGGTCGATTTGCGCGGCGGCGTCATGCGAACCTACGGGATAATCGGCAGGACGATGTACGACGGGTAGTCGTGATCGAGGTGGATCGTATTGCGCGCGACCTGTGGCCTGGCGCCCGGCTCGCGCCAGTCCACATTCGGATTGACGTCGAAATGCGGGAAGTTGCTGCTGGACACCTCGATGCGGATGCGATGTCCGGGAAGAAAGCGATTACTGGTCGGAAAGGTCGGGATGTCCAGCGCATAGATCGTTCCAGGTTCCATCGCCTCAGGCGTTTCGAACGACGTCCGGAAACGGGTACGCAAAATGCCATGAGCAAGGTTCATAGCATAGCCCCTGGGATAATCGGCATTGGGCGGATAGACATCCACCAGTTTGACCGTGAAATCCGTATCGACGGCGGTGGAACTGATAAAGAGATGCGCGGCGATGCTGCCGGTCAGTTCGATTTCGGCATCGAGGGGCGCAGTTTCGAAGACAAGAACATCCGGGCGGTCCGCCAGTGCACGGCCCGGCTTTGTTGCCCCGAAGAGATCCTCTGTTTCGATCTGGTCATAAGCGCCGGCGTACATGAGCGGGGCACCCGAGGTGATCGCGCCGCCGATCGTCGGGACGGGACCTGCCGGATCGAAATCGTAGGATAGCGATTGGTCGCGATCCGTCGGTCCGGACATCGAAAGAACGCCGTCGCGATGCATGTAAAAGCGTGCAGCCCGCGTACGTGATAGCGGCCACTCCTGCTCGTCGCGCCAGTAGCCGCCGTGATCGAGCCGCCCGTCCGCATTACGCCGCCCCGAACCGCCGCCCATCACGAAGATACGAACCGGCGCGGGCAGATGGTCAGATGCATCGCGACCGAGCAGGTGGCGATCGAACCAGTCGCGGCGAAGCGTGAAATAATCGGCGCCGATATGGCCGTCGAGCGGGGCTTGGTCGCCAAAATCGACGTCGCCCGAGTAGCTCGCCGAGCGCTGTCCATGGGTCCACGGCCCCAGCACCAGTCTTACCGGTCCGCGCTTGATGGGTGCCAAGCCGTTGAAATTATCGATCGCCGTCTGCGAATACGGATCGTACCAGCTCGACATATGAACCATCGGAACGTCCGAATAGCGGTCGTAGAATCCGCGCGCATAGAGCCCGTTTCGTCGCCAGAAATCGGTGAACCGGTCGTTGTCCCACTGCTCGACGATGTAGCGCTCGTATTCGGGCGCCGCACCAAGAGGCGAATGGCCGACCTGCCAGCGCTCGCGGATCCAGTCGGCGATGTCCTCGGACTCGAGCGCTTCTAGGCGCGCCGGATTGGCTGCAGTTTCGGATGCCAGCAACGCATGCTTGCGGGCCCAGGTCAGTTGCTTGAGTTCGAACGCACCACCCTGGCGCGCTCCGCCGTGATAAGCGCTCGAAAATCCGCCCGAATCGAGGAACATCGCGCCGAGCCCCGGGGGGTTCAGGCACGCCAGCGCGCTTTGGACATGCGCGCCATAGGACAGGCCCAATGTA
Source organism: Sphingomonadales bacterium UBA1936 (assembly GCA_002336985.1). Lineage (GTDB taxonomy): Bacteria > Pseudomonadota > Alphaproteobacteria > Sphingomonadales > Sphingomonadaceae > Sphingomonas_O. The sequence continues at coordinate 504 of DDFE01000104.1, read as the reverse complement.
CCGACCCGGCCGTCGCACCACGGCTGGTCGAGTAGCCATGCGAGCGTATCGACGCCGTCTTCGCCCTCGTTCAGGTATTTCGTGAAAGTCCCTTCGGACGCAAAACGGCCTCGGCAGTCCTGAAGAACGAAGGCATATCCGGCTTCTGCAAACCATCGCGCGATTTCGGGCTTCGAACGCGGCTCTGGCTCGGCCTCGGTAAAGTCGCCGTGATTGGTGCCCCGCTTGTCATAGGGTGTGCGCTCGAGCAGCACCGGAAACGGCCCCCCGCCCGCCGGCAAATAGATATCGGTTGCAAGATGCACACCGTCGCGCATGCGGACCATCGCATTGTCGATCATCATATCGACAATCATCGCGCCGACGGCATGGCATAGGTCGCAGGCGCACCTGGCCCGACCGGCAGTTCGAGTGCCGTCCAGCTGACGACAAGACACAAGCCCGTCAAACCAATCGCAATCGACAGCGGCAGCATCATTGCGATCAGCGACCCGACACCGAACC
>DDFE01000105.1 GCA_002336985.1 Sphingomonadales bacterium UBA1936 | reverse complement strand
CGCCAAGCAATTCGACGAATCCGGACACCGAAAGACCTAAATTTTCAGCCGGTTCTGCCGTTCTCGATGCAGGAAGGACGACGCATGGTAACCTCGATCGTGAATTCGCTCGGCTTTGGTTCGGGCCTCGACGTGTCTGCGCTCGTCACGCAACTGGCGGCGGCGTCGCGCGACCCGAAGGTCGCCCGTTTCGATACCCGTGCCCAGACGATCCAGACCAGCATCAGTGCCGTAGGGCAGGCGCGGTCGGACCTCGAAGGATTTACTTCGTCGCTCGCTTCACTGGTCGCAGGCGGTTCGCTGCAAAGCCAGCCGAGCGTGGGCGATACGTCGATATTCGACGCCAAGGCAAAGACCGGCGCGCGCATGACCGCATTCTCCGGCGAAGTCGAAGTCACGCAACTCGCACGCGGACAGACGCTTGCGTCAGGCTATGTCACTTCGGCGAGCAATCCGGTGGGTCAGGGGACATTGACCCTGACCGTCGGCAGCACGCCGTTCACGGTCACGATCAACAGCAGCAACGACAGCCTCACGGGCCTTGCCACGGCGATCAACGGCGCGAATGCCGGTGTGACCGCGAACGTGGTCACGGATTCGAATGGTTCGCGTATCGTCCTGAAAGGGCCGACAGGTACGCCGTCGGCATTCACTCTTTCGAGCAGCGATGCCGGCCTGACCAACTTCACCTATCCGGGCGCGATGACGCTCGTCCAGGCGGCGCAGGACGCGACGCTGAAGGTCGACGGTCTCAGCTACACGCGTTCGTCGAATACCGTCGACGACATTATTCCGGGCGTTGTGCTGACGCTGAAGAAGGCCGCGATCGGGACCCCGGTTTCGGTCGGCGTCACGCGGTCGGGCGATGCGATCAAGTCGACGATGGCCGATTTCGTGTCAGTCTATAACGAGCTCAAAGGGCATATCGACGCCGCGCAGACCGCCACGCGCAACGACCAGGCGCTTGCCGCGCTGGAACGCCAGATGGGTCAGCTGGTCTCGAAATCGGTGACGAGCGGTACGCCGTCCAGCCTGTCCGCGATCGGCGTCAAGACCAACCGTGACGGCACGATCTCGTTCGATGCGGTCGCTTTCGACAAGGCCTATGCCGCAAATCCCGACGGGGTGGAGGCGATCTTCTCGCCGACCCGCGACGCGACGCACACCGACGCGACCGACCCGGGAATCAGCGGCGCGCTGGCGGCGATCAAGACGGCCGTCACCGCGACCGACGGTCCGCTGACCAGCCTGTCGAACCGCCTTAACAAGGAAGCGACTGCGCTCGCCAAGGATCGCGAAAAGATGGAAGCGCGCGAAACCGCCTACAAGGCCCGCCTCGACAAGCAGTTCGGTGGCCTCGACGCGAGCATCGGCACGCTGAAGGCGACGCAGAGCTACCTCGACCAGCAAGTGAAGATGTGGACGGCTAGCAAGTGAACACGCTTCTGGCGCCGCAGGCGCGCCGTTCCCCGCTTCATCGCTACCGTGACATGGACCTGTCGAGCCGGATCGAGGGTGCGAGCCCGCATGCACTGGTTGCGACGCTCTACGACGAACTCATTGCGGCGCTCGACGTGCTGAAACGCGCGATCGAGCGTGGCGATGCTGCGCTGCGGATGACGCAACACGAACGTGCCACCACGATCCTGCACGCACTCGACGCCGGGCTCGATCGTGTCGACGGCGGCGATCTCGCCAAGTCGCTGACCAATATCTACCGCCAGATGCAACGCCGCCTGATCGCAGCGCGCACCGGCGATATCACTGCGGTCAGCGATGTGCGCGAAGGCGTGGGAAATCTGGCAGCCGCTTGGAGCGCGATCGCGCGGTAAGCCAACGCGTCGGCTTAGCCGTTGACGCCGTACTTCCGCATTTTTTCGATCAGCGTGGTTCGCTTGAGCGTCAGCATGCGCGCGGCTTCGGACACGACACCTTCGGCCATGTCGAGCGCCAGCTGGATCCGCTCGATCTCCATCGTCTCGAGCAGTTCCTTCAGGTTGATCGGCGTGCGGCTGGGGTCGGCGGGCGGCGTCACGACGACGGCCTGCGGGCGGACCTGGGCGATATAGGTTACGTTCGACACCGGCACGACGCCGAGCAACTGGTCGACATGGTTCGATCCCAGCGTCGCACCGCCGAACAGGACGCGGGCGCGCTCGACGACGTTGCGGAGTTCGCGGACGTTGCCCGGCCAGGCGTGATCGGACAAACGCTCGATCGCCGAAGGTTCGAAGGTAACGTGACCGACCGGACCCATGCGCGTCTGGAAATGCTCGATCAGGTCAGCGATGTCTTCGGGGCGCTCAGCGAGGCCCGGCGTCTGCACGGGGAGCACGCCGAGACGAAAATAAAGGTCTTCGCGAAACTTGCTGGCGTCGATTTCCGCGCGGACGTCGCGGTGCGTTGCGGAGATGATGCGCACGTCGACCGGGATGGGCGTGCCGCCGCCGACGCGGTTGACGACGCCGTCTTCCAGAACGCGCAGCAGTTTCACCTGCATGTCGAAGCGCATGTCGCCGATTTCGTCAAGAAACAGCGTGCCGCCGTTCGCTTCCTCGAAGCGGCCGATGCGGCGTCCGGCGGCACCGGTGAACGATCCCTTTTCGTGGCCGAACAGTTCGGATTCGATGAGTTCGGCGGGAATGGCGCCGCAGTTGATCGCGATGAACGGCTTGCCGGCGCGGTCGCTGGCTTCGTGGATGGCGCGGGCGACAGCTTCCTTGCCGGACCCGGAAGGGCCGCTGATCAGGACGGGCGCGAGCGAGGGACCGACGCGTCCGACGATGTCGCGCAGGTGCGTCATGGCGGCGCTGCGGCCGATCAGGCGTGACGTCGCGGCAGTGTCATCAACCCGACGGGCAACACTCTTCAAAACGGTGCTGCGGCTGCGGATCATGGTCTCGGTCATCTGGTCCCCCCGACGTACTGGTGTCGTGGGTCAGCATATGGTCCCGAAATAGTTAACGACCCTTTACCATATCGTCCGATTTTTGACGCCGCGGCTTTTTTGACGCCTCAGCGCGCCGCCAGCATCTCGGGTTTCGGCGGATCGGCGGGGATCACCGGATCCGGCCGCGCATCGCTCCAGGTCAGGGTGATCGAGATACGCCGGTTGCTCGGCGCCATCGGCTCGCGCGGCAGATAGGGTTCGCGGTCGGCCACGCCCTCGATCCGTACGATGCGATACGGCTGGACCTGCTGCAGCATCAGGATGCGGCGCGTCATTTCGGCGCGCGATGCCGACAGGCGCCAGTTGTTCATGGTCGGATCCTTGGTCCACGGTGCGGAATCCGTGTGGCCGCGGATCGTGATGCCATTGGGCAGGTCGCGCACGGCAGTGCCGACTTCCTGCATCAGCGCCATCGCCTGCGGTGTCAGCCGGTCGGTGCCGCTTGCGAACATCGAGAATTCGGCACTGTCGACCAGGTCGATACGCAAACCGTCGCGGGTCTCGGTAAAGCGGACGCTTCCGGCCAGGGCCTTCAACCCGTTATGCTTCTGGAGGCGCACGGCCATTGCACGCTGCAGCACGTTGAAGCGCATCGTGTCGGTCTGGCTGCCGGACGCTTCCTTGGGACCGCCCTTTGCATCGCGCGGAATAGTCATCGAGCGTGTGCCCGTCTGCGACGCCTTGTGCGGATATTTGTCGGCCGAGACGATGGAATCGCCGCCGAACAACTTGTCCGAGCCTGCAGAGTCCTGCTTGCTGGTGACGAGTGTCGGCGAGAAATAATCGGCAAGCGCCTTGCGTTGCTTCTCGGTCGTCGCGCCCAGCAGCCACATCAGCAGGAAGAACGCCATCATCGCGGTCACGAAGTCGGCATAGGCGACTTTCCACGCGCCGCCGTGATGGCCGCCGTGTCCCGCCTCGATGATCTTCTTGACGATGATCGGGCGCGGCTGGTTAGAACCAGGCTTCATCGTTATTTACCCGCTGCCCGCAGGCCGTCGAAGACGTCCGAGAAGCTCGGCTGATTATGGTGTGCGATGCCCGAGCGTGCGGCCTCGATCACCAGCGGCTGCGGATGACCGTGCAGCGACGCGATGATTATCTGCTTCACGACGTGATAGATCGCGCCGTCTTCCTCGATCGCGCTCTTGGCGCGCGCGGAGAACGGGCCGACGATGCCATAGGCGAGCAACACGCCGAGGAATGTCCCGACGAGTGCCGAACCGATCATGCCACCGAGCACCGACGGCGGCTGGTCGATCGAGCCCATGGTCTTCACGACGCCCAGAACCGCCGCGACGATGCCGAGCGCGGGCAGGGCGTCCGAAAGACCCTGCAGAGCTTCGGCCGGACGGATGGCATGGTGATGATGCGTCTTCACCGCGTTATCGATCACGTCCTCGACGGCGTGCGGATCGAGCGTACCCGAAGATACGACGACGAGACGCAACGAGTCCGTGATGAGGTGGATCAGCGTCGAATCCTTCATCAGCTTCGGATATTCGCCGAAGATCGCGGAGCCCTTCGGGTCCTCGATATGCGGTTCGACCGCGACCGGTCCTTCGGTGCGCATCATCTTCATGAGGCGCGACGTCAGGAAGATCGCATCGAGATAATCTTTTTTCTTGTACTTCGGCCCCTTGAACACGGTGCCGAGCGATCCGGCCAGCGCCTTCAGTTCACTGCCGGAATTGCCGATGATCAGCGCGCCGAGTGCGGCGCCGCCGATGATGAGCATTTCGTGAGGCATCGCTTCCAGCACGGGCGCGAGATTGCCGCCGGTGAAAGCGAATCCGCCGAACACCAGAGCGATCAGGACAACCAGGCCAATTGCAGGAAACATTCAGATACTCACCCCACCGACCATGTTTAGGAACATGGTCATTCAATATCGTTAACGGCGCGGTCGCCGTGATCTTGAGGGGGATCAGCTAAGAATATCGAACAAAGTGCGGCGGTTGAGGCGGGCGAATGCCGCTTGTGCCGCTTCGAGCGTCAGCTGCTGCGAATTCAGTTTCGCGATTGCCGACTGGATGTCGGTATCTTCGAGGCCCGACCGTTCGGCTTCGGTATCGATCGAGCGTGCGGCGTTGCTGTCGATCAGCCGGTCGATCTGTGCGCCGCGGACACCCTGGTCGGCCGCCGCGTTGGCGACATGATCGACGGCGCTGCCGATACGCGAGAGTGCGGTATCGATCTGGGCCTGGTTGCCGCTTTGCAGCGCGATCGCTGCCGCCTTCAGATCGTCGGACAGCGAAACGCCGCCGCGGTCGAAAATGGTCGCGGCGGCTGCTGCCGGCGCGATCGTCGTACCGTTGTCGACCCGGAAGCTGGTGGCCGTACCGGTCGAAAACAGCGGGGTTCCGAGCGACGTCGTCGTCGCGCGCAGGCTGTCGACCTGGGTCGCCAGCGCCAGCAATTGCGCGGCGTAGGTGTTGCGGTCCGCCGCAGAAGCAGTGGCGCTCGCGCCGGCGACCATGATGTCGTTCGCCTGCAGGATGCCATTGCTCAGGCTCGAGATCGTCACGTCGGCTTGCGAAGAAAGCGATGCGGCGAGGTTCAGGTTGTTCTTCCAGGTCGTGTCGTTCGCCTTGGAGATATTCAGCTGCGCAACGCGCGCGGCCGCCAGCGGATCTTCCGATGCCGACTGGAACCGCTTGGTCGTCGAGATCGAGATCTGCGTCTTCGCAATGTCCTGAGCGAGCTTCGCCTGGCGGGCGATCTCGGTCGTCATGCGGTTGCCGGTTGCGGTGATCGTCATGGCGTCGGCGCTTTCTACAGGGCGTTCATGATCGACTGCATCGTCTCGCGCGCAACCTGAAGCACGCGCGCGGCGGCATCATATGCTTGCTGATAACGGACGAGGTCAGCGGCTTCCCGGTCGAGATCGACCGCGCTCAGATTGTCGCGTGCTTCCGCCGCACCATCGCGGCGCGCCGTTGTAACAGTGTCCTGCGCACGCGTGGACGATACTGTCTGGCTCTGCTGGGCAATGAGGTTCGCCCATTTCGCTTCGCCGTCATTGGCGCCGCGCAGGTTGCCGAATGCAAGTGCGTTGCCATTGCCGCTGGTGGCATCCGCGGCGGCGACCTGCGCCGGCGTCAATGCGTTGGCGACGAGGTCGGCTGCACCAGCACCGATCGTGAACAGGGGGCTGCCGGCGTTGCCCGAAGAATCCCGGCCGGCCGCCTGCTGCGCATTCATCTGTGCGGCGAACGCATTAGCCTGTGCATCGACGGCAGTGCGCGTCTGGAGAATATGGTCGGCGCCCTCGATCTGGCCGGCAATGGTGCCGCTCGTCACTGTGATCGGCGTGCTGCTCGACATGCTGGCAATCGACAGGGAAAGGCTGCCGTTCGCAGCGGCATCGACCGACAGGGTCGTGCGCGTGGCGCCGTCAAGGATCGTCTGGCCGCTGATCGACAGCTTTGCCGCGCCCTTGTCGTCATATTCGATCTTGACTGGCAGGGCGGTCGAAATGGAGTTCAGCAGGCGATCGCGCTCGTCGAGCAGCGATGCTTGGTTGGTCGATCCGTCGCGTGCACGGCGCAGGCCTTCATTGACGCGGGACAGCGCTTCGACGTCGGTGTTTACCTGGCCGACCGTCAGCTTTGCGGCGGTTGCAACGCCGTCCGCCGCGCGCGCGAGGCCGTCGGCGGTGCTGCGGAATGTCGAAGCGACGGTCGATACTGAATCGAGAAACGCGCTGCGGCGTGCAAGGTTGGTCGGGTCGGCGGCAAGTTCGTCCGCGCGATTGAAGACGGCGGTCATGGCGGTACCGACACCAGCGCCGCCATTGGCAAGCGCGCTCTCGGTGTTTTCAAGCCAGTTGAGCTTCGCGCCGGTACGGCCCGCATCGCTCGACGAGGTCCGCGCGTCTTCGATCAGCCAGGGGTCGACCGAACGCGTGACGCCAGTCGCGACCGAGCCACCAGGGCTGACCTGCTGCTTGTAAAGGATGCTGGTGCTGCCGGGCGCCTGCTCCGTCAGCACGGCGGTGCGACGGACATAACCCGCGGTCTGGGCATTGGCGATGTTGTCGCCGATGGTGGAAAGCGCACGCGAATATCCGCGAACGCCGGCTGCACCCAGGCTGAGCAGATCGGTCATTTATGAGTTCCCAACTGCTTTTCGACGAGGTTGGCGATACCGAACGCGCCCATCTTCGACATGGCGTCGGCAGTGCGTGAATCCGCCATCTCGCGGAAGTTGTCGGTCGCGCTCGATCCGAACATCTCGTCGGCGAGCTTGCCCTTGCGCATCGTCGAAATGACCTCGCGCAGGAAAACGGCCTCAAACCGCTGTGCAGCGGCCTTGAGGTCGGACTTTGCCGCCTGCGGTGTCATCGACGTCGCCGTCGAAACCGACGACGGCGTGCCAAGGGTCGGGACCATGCTCATATCACCACCAATTCACCCTGCAGGGCACCTGCCTGCTTCAAAGCTTCGAGGATCGCGACGAGGTCACCCGGTGCAGCACCGATACGGTTGATCGCCGCAACGATGTCCGCAAGTGAGGCACCCTTCATTAAGAAAGCGTTAGCCGTCTTTTCCTCGATATCGATCTGGCTCGACTGCTGGACCGCGGTTTTGCCTTGGCTGAACGGCCCGGGCTGAATGACCTGCGGCTTTTCGTCGATGCGTACGGTCAGTTTTCCGTGCGTGACGGCAGCCGGAAGTATGCGGACGAGGCCGTTGATCACCACCGTACCGGTGCGTGCATTTACGATCACGCGGGCAGGCGGCGCCGTCGGCGTCACGTCGAGGTTTTCGATGCGGCTCATCAGTGCCGTGCGGGCTTCGGCGCCAGCAGGCGCGACGATCGCGACCGACACACCGTCGATGGCGCGCGCGACCGGCGAACCGAGGTTGGTGTTGATCGCCGCAGCGACGATGCGCGCGTTGGTCAGGTCGGGCGTCGACAGGTTGAACGTCAGCCCTTCCGAAGTGGTAAATCCGGTGTCGACCGCGCGTTCGACCGTCGCACCACCGCCGATGCGGCCTGCGGACGGGATATTGACCGAAACCTTCGACCCATCGGCAGCATCGACGCCCAGGCCGCCGACGACCAGGTTGCCCTGTGCCATCGCATAGATCTGTCCGTCGGCACCGAGCAGCGGCGCCATGATCAGCGTGCCGCCACGGATCGACTTGGCCTTGCCCATGGCGGACACGGTCACGTCGAGCTTCTGGCCGGGCTTGGCAAAGGCGGGCAGTTCCGCCGTCAGCATGACAGCCGCCGCGTTCTTGAGCGAGGGATTGAGTCCCGCAGGCAGGGTCAGGCCGAAGCGCGAGATCGCGCCCTTCATGGCGAGCGTCGAATAGTCGAGGCTATCGTCGCCGGTGCCGGCAAGGCCCACGACGATGCCATAGCCCGTCAGCTGGTTGGTCCGGACGCCCTGGAACGAACCCATGTCCTTGATGCGCTCGGCATGAAGGGGAGCGGCCAGTGCCAGTGCGAAGAGGAAGATTGCGCGAAGCATCAGAACGGGCTCACCATCGAGAAGAAGCGTTGCAGCCAGCCCTGACGGCTGGCGCGGGCGATCTCACCCTTGCCGGTGTACGCGATGCGCGCGTCGGCGATGCGGGTGGAGGCGATGCGGTTGTCGGGTCCGATGTCGGACGCACGCACGATCCCGGAGAGCTGGATATGCTCGTCGCCACGGTTGAGGGTCAGCGCCTTTTCGCCGCGGACCAGCATCGTGCCATTGGGTCGGACTTCGACAATCGTCACGCTTACTTCCCCAGTCAGCGCGTTCGACTGTTGCGCCGCGCCTTGTCCTGTGAACGACTGCGTGCCCGACATATTTACATCCGAGCCGCTGAAAAACGACAAGGGGCCGGTGGTCGGCGGCGTCAAACCGATGCCGCCATCGCGTCCGGTCTTGGCCGAATTGGTCTTCGACGCCTGTGTTCGTTCCACCAAAACGACGGTCAGGATATCGCCGACCTGGCTGGCGCGCGCGCCGGACGTCAACGGCGCATAACCGGCGCTGAAGATCGCACCGGGCGTGACCACGGCGGCCGACGGCGCGGCGGGAAGGGCGGGGGCATAGTCGATCGCGGGCGCCTTTTTCGCGAGCGCGGGGTTCGCGACGATCAGCGCGGCGAGGGCGACGGCCTTAAAGCTGCTGGTTGGCATTGCGCAGCATTTCGTCGGTTGCCTGGATCATCTTCGAATTCACTTCGTACGCGCGTTGCGTCTCGATCATGTCGACGAGTTCCTCGACGACATTGACGTTCGATGCTTCCAGCATACCCGATTTGACCGACCCGCGGCCCTCGGTGCCGGGAGCGCCGACCTGGGGAGCGCCCGACGCGGCCGTTTCGGTCAGCAGGTTGCCGCCGATCGACTGCAGGCCTGCGGAGTTCACGAACCGCGCGGTCTCGATCTTGCCGACTTCGGTGGTCGTACCCTCTGCGGTCGCCGAAACGGTGCCGTCCGCGCCGATCGAGATCGACGTGGTGCCGGCCGGAACCTGGATCGCCGGCTGCACGGGCATGCCGTCGCTGGTGACGATCGTGCCTTCGGCGGTCAGGCTGAAGTTACCGGCACGGGTATAACCCGTGCGGCCATCGGGCATCAGCACCTGGAAATAGCCATCGCCCTGGATCGCCATGTCGAGCGTGTTGCCCGTGACGTTCAGAGTGCCCTGCGTCTCGATGCGGCCGGTGCCTTCGATCGAGACACCGGTGCCGACATTCAGGCCGGTCGCGTATTTGTTTTCGGCCGACGAAGGCGCGCCGGCCTGCGTGACCAGCTGGTACGACAGCGTCGCGAAATTCGCGCGGTCGCGCTTGAAACCGGTGGTGTTCACGTTCGCGAGGTTGTTCGCGATCACCTGCATGCGCATGTTCTGCGCATCGAGGCCGGTCCGTGCGACGTGAAGGGCTCCGTTACTCATCAATTCTACTCCGCTCAGTCCAGCTTCATCAGGTTTGCGGCGGCCTCGTCATTGGTCCGCGCGTCGGAAATCAGTTTCAGTTGCATGTCCCACGACCGGCTGGCCTCGATCATCTCGACCAGCGCCTTCGTCGTGCTGACATTCGATCCTTCCAGATGGCCGCTCTTGCAGCTCGCATCGGGATCGTCGGGCAGGGTGCCGCCGCCACGGACACGGAACAGGTTGTCCATGCCCTTCACGACGTCGGATCCCTTGGGAGAGACCATGCGCAGCGTGCCGACTTCCTGCGGCTGCGACGCATCGCCGCCGGCAGGCACGATCGTGATGCGGCCCTGGCCGTCGATCGAGATGCTGTCGGCGGGCGGCAGGATGATCGGTCCGCCGGTGCCCATGACGGGGCGTCCGTCGCCGGTCGTCAGCATGCCGCTGTTCCCGACCTGCAGGTCGCCGCGCCGGGTATAGGCTTCCTCGCCATCCTCGGTCTGGACGACGAACATGGCATCGCCATTCGCGGCGACGTCCAGCGTCCGTCCGGTCGCCATGACCGTGCCCGACTTCATGTCGGCGTTCAGCACTTCTTCCGAAGCGACTGCACGGCTGTCCGAACCTGCCCCACGCATCCACAGCGCCTGGGTTTCCGCGATGTCCGCGCGGAACCCGGGCGTTTCCGCATTGGCGATGTTGTTCGCCGTCGCGGTTTGCCGGGCGAGGCTCGAACGCATCGCCGACAGGCTGGAATAGATGAGGCGGTCCATGTCGGTTCAGCTCAGTTGATGTTGAAGATCGTCTGGGTCATCGCCTTGGCGGTTTCGATCGCCTTGGCATTCGCCTGGAAGTTACGCTGGGCCGCGATCAGCGAGACCAGTTCTTCCGTCACGTCCACGTTGGCGCGTTCGATCGTGCCCGAACGGATCTGGCCCATTGCACCGTTGGTCGCGGCGTTGATGGCGGGCTGGCCGCTGTCGCCGGTCGACTGCCAGTGCGCATCGCCGATCGGACGAAGTCCCTCGACGTTGGTGAAGCTAGCCATGGCGATCTTGCCCAGCTTTTCGCTCGATCCGTCCGCATAGGATGCGGTGACCAGGCCATCGAGGCCGACCGAAATGTTCGACAGCGCCACCGTCGGATCGCCAGGCTTGTTCGCGGGCAGGACGAAATCGGTCGCGCTCGACAAGGACGTCGAGGTCACGTCGCCGTTCGCATCGACCGGAAGCAGCTTCAGCTTCGAACCCGTCGTATCGACGACGTTGCGGTTCGCGTCGATGCCGAACGAGCCGTTGCGGGTGTAGCTGATCTCCTTGCGCGGCGGGAAACCTTCGACCACGAAGAAGCCCTCACCCGAGATGCCAAGGTCCAGCGTCTTGTCGGTGCCCTCGAGCGTCCCTTGCGTGAAGTTCTGCTTGATGAGGTTCAAGTGCGTACCCTGACCGGCGATGGTCTTGGTCGTCTGCGTCGGCGCAGCGGCGAACAGGTCGCCGAATTCCGCACGGCTCTTCTTGAAGCCGATCGAGCCGACGTTCGCGATGTTGTTCGAAATCGTCGACAGGTCGGTCTGAGCAGCCTTGAGGCCGGAAAGCGAGGTATAGAAGGACATGATCTAGCTCCTAGGAAGTTCAGGCGGCCGCAGGGGTCGTCGTTGGCGTCAATTTGTCGGAAAGGGTTTTCAGCAAGGCCGTCTGGTCCGTCAGCTGCGATGAAATGCTCTTCAGCGTCGCGCTCATCTCGGTCGATGCGGCCGACGCATTCATCTGCGCCATCTGCGCGACCATCTGGCTGTTGTCCTGCGGCGCGAACGGGTCCTGCTGCTTCAGTTGTTCGGTCATCAGCTTCAGGAAGTCCGTCGATGTGATTTCCGACTGTGACTTCGACGCGATCGCCGTGGTCGCACCGGGGGTGTAGGTCGGGATGTTCATGGTCGTCGTCATTGGCCGATCCTCAATGTGTCGAGTGTGAGTGACTTGGCGGTCTGCATGACCTGCACGTTGTTCTGGTACTGGCGGGACGTCTCGATCATCTCGACCAGTTCCGCAGCGCTATCGACCGCCGCGTCCCAGACATCGCCGTTGGCATCCGCCAGCGGGTGATTGGGGTCGTGGCGCTTCGTGGGCGCGGTCTGCGTGGTCGTGACGCGGTCGACGGCAACGGTCGCCTGGCCGTCGGCACCGGTGACGGCGCGGAAGACCGGTTTCAGTGAGCGAAAGGCGGTTGCCTCGCTGCCCGATACCGAACCGGCGTTCGCCAGGTTCGATGCGGTCGTGTTCAGGCGCACCATCTGTGCCGCCATCGCGCGGCTGCTGATGTCGAAGACCGACATGGAGTTCGCCATGGCTTATTCTCCCTTCAGCGCACGCGAGAGCGTGGCGATGCGGCCGTTGAGGAAGGTCAGCGTCGTGCGATAGGCGATCGCGTTTTCGGCGAACTGTGTCTGTTCGGTCGACAGTTCGACCGTGTTGCCGTCGAGCGAAGGCTGCAGCGGCACGCGGTACTGGACCGGCGTATTGCTGGTCTGCCCGGTCTGCTGTCCCTCTTCGGCGCGGCGCAGGGCATCGCGGAAGTCGATGTCGCGCGCCTTGTAGTTGGGTGTTGCGGCGTTCGCGATGTTGGACGCGAGCATCGACATGCGCTGCGAGCGCAGGTTGAGTGCTGTGCCATGAATTCCGAACACGTCGTCGGCCATTCGAACCTCCATCGACGGCTCACCGCGAGCGCGTCATGGATCAGTCAGCAAAGGGCGTGCCAATTACGCAAACGTGCGGGGTTTCAAGGTTAACATCGCCATGTGTCGAAATGCCGACGCGCCCTGATCGCAATGGTCGGGAACGCGATTGTGGCACGGCATTTGCTGACCGGTCTTCCCGAATGAGGAGACTCGCAATGAAACCGATAATGGCTGTCGCAGCCGTAATGCTGCTCGGCGGGACCGCACAGGCTGTCGTGCCGCAATTCGAAGATCTGTCGCTGTTACAGGCGCGGATCGGCGCCTACCTGGGGCAGAACGGGGCCGATGCCTCGCAAGTCCAGCCGCTCGACCAGCGCCTGCGCCTGACGCGGTGCCCCGAACAGCCGACGATCGAAATGGCCGTGCGTGGTGAACTGGTCGTGCGATGCGCGGCAATCGGCTGGCGCCTTCGCGTGCCCGTCATCGTGCCGGTGGCCGCGCAGTCCGCGATCGTCATACGGCGCGGCGACAATGTCGAGCTTGCGGTCGGCGGAAACGGCTTCAGCGTGGTGTCGAATGCGGTCGCCATGGAGGACGGGCGAGAGGGCGGTTTCGTACGTGTCAAATCGCCGACAGGTACTTCTACCGTGACCGGCCGCGTGGCGGGTCCGGGAAAAGTTTCAATCGCCGATTAAAGCTTTGCAGACGCCTGTCGTTACCACCTTGTGATGGCCTGTCAGATTTCTGGCAGGCGAGGCAAATGAGGGTAACGACATGATCGACAATGTCCGCTTGAACGCGGTCGTTCCGATCGCCGCAGGCACCGCCGGAAAGGCGGATACAGCCCGCGCGACCGCAGCGACCCCGACCCAGCAGGCGCCAGCACCGGCACCGGCGGCTCCGTCGCCCAGCCTGTCGCGCCTGGTTTCGCTTGCGAACGAATTGAGCAGCGCACCTGCGCCGGTCGACTACGCGAAGATCGCACAGGTTCGCCGTGCGATTGCCGATGGATCGTACAAGCTCGATCCGGATGCACTCGCCAAGTCGATCGTCGCGTACGTATCGGCGCCGGAGTGAATTGATGACCGACGACCAGATCGAAGCTGTCATTGCCGGCCAGACCGCGCTGATCGCTGCCCTCGATGCAGGCGACGTGGGCGCCATCGAGGCCGCGACGCGCGACCTGGCGGCTGCAGTCGATACTGTTCGTCGCTCGGGTGCCGTGCGCGCCCAGGCAACGACGCGTTCGCGCGTCGATTATGCGCTGAAACAGAGCGATGCGGCGCGCATGCGTGTCAACTATCTGTCGGATCGCACCCGCCAACGTGCCGATCGCTTGACGGCTAAAGGCGGCACGACGCGTGCCGTTACCTATACCGCCGCCGGAAGATACGCCGCGCTGGCATAGTTAACGCATTTGGCACGGTGTTTGCTGGTCACGGGATTGAACCGGACCAGAAACACAGATGACCATTTCGAATTCAGTATCGGGAACGACGGAGCCGCGGGTACGCGCGGCCATCGCGCAAGCCGCGAGCCGCACCGGCGTCGACTTCGATTATCTCTATAACCAGGCGCGCATCGAAAGCAGCCTCGACCCGGAAGCCCGCGCACGCACCTCGAGTGCGGCGGGGCTCTACCAGTTCACGAAACAGACCTGGCTTCAGGTGGTGAAGAACCATGGCGCCGAACACGGTCTCGGCTGGGCGGCGGAAGCTATCGACAAGTCGGGTGCTGGTTATTCGGTCGCGGACGCGTCGATGCGTACTGCCATCGACAATCTGCGCTACGACCCCGAACTCGCCTCGACGATGGCGGGCGAATTTGCCGCCGACAACCGTGACAAGCTGGAAGGCTCGCTGGGCCGTGCGGCCGAACCCGTGGACCTCTACCTCGCACACTTCCTTGGTGCGAAGGGCGCGACGGACTTTCTGGCGGCATTTGACGCCGACCCGTCGATGGCGGCTGCACCGCTGTTTCCGGCAGCCGCAGCAGCCAATCGCTCAATCTTCTATTCGTCCAACGGCAGCCCCCGCAGCCTTGGTGAAATCCGCAATAACTTCGCCGCGAAACTCGGCGGAAGCACGCCTGGCGCACCGTCGATGATGACTGTCAGCTGGACGGAAGCGCGCCGCAACGTGTCCGAAGCAACGACCCGTACGCCGCTGCAAATGGCCTCGATCGACGCCATGCCGCAGCAGCTGTCGGTCGAGTTCGCCTCACGCGCTTATCAGCGCCTCGCAGGACTTGGCCAATGAACGCGCTCAACATGAAAGTGTGGATGAGCGCCGTCCGCGGCGGCGCGCTGCCGATCGCCATCCTCGCGCTCGTCGTCCTGATGATCGTGCCGGTGCCTTCGGTGGTGCTCGATATCGGCTTTATCGCCAACATCATGCTCTCGCTCGCGGTGCTGATGATCGCGTTGAACGCTGCCAAGCCCCTGGACTTCTCGGCGTTCCCGACCGTCCTCTTGCTGGCGACAATCTTCCGCCTTGCGCTGAACGTCGCATCGACCCGCGTCGTGCTGGTCAACGGTCACACCGGATCGAGTGCCGCGGGCCATGTGATCGAGGCGTTCGGCAAGTTCCTGATCGGCGGCGACTATATCGTCGGCCTGTTCGTGTTCGCCGTCCTGATGATCATCAACCTGGTCGTCATCACCAAGGGCGCAGGCCGCGTGTCGGAAGTTTCCGCGCGCTTCACCCTCGACGCCTTGCCCGGCAAGCAGATGGCGGTCGACGCCGACCTGAATGCCGGCCTCATCACCCCCGACGAAGCCAAGGCCCGTCGTCAGGAAGTCGCGACCGAAGCCGATTTCTACGGATCGATGGACGGTGCGTCCAAGTTCGTGAAGGGCGACGCCGCGGCCGCGATCCTCATCCTGTTCGTCAACATCTTCGGCGGGCTTATCCTGGGGGTGGTCAGCCACGGCCTGGGGCTGGGCGAAGCTGCCAAGACCTATATCATGCTCGCCATCGGCGATGCGCTCGTCGCACAGGTGCCCGCGCTGCTGTTGTCGATCGCGGCTGCCGCCATCGTCACCCGCGTCACTTCGCCGCACGACCTGACCGGCCAGCTCGGTTCGCAGTTCGGCGCGGCACGTGCATGGGCGCCGGTTGCCGTCATCCTTGCGATCCTAGGCTTCCTGCCGGGCATGCCGCATCTGATGCTGTTTGCCGGTGCTGCTGTGGCGGGGACCATTTGCTGGCGCCTGATGAAGCGTGACAAGGCTGCGGCCGCGCTTGCTGCCCGTGGTCCGATCGTCGACACGACACCCAAGGAGATCGGCTGGTCCGATGTCAGCGAACGTGCGCCGATCGTTCTCGAAGTCGGTTATTCGCTGATCAGCCTGATCGACGAGCGCAAGGGTGCACCGCTCATGGCGCGCATCACCGGCCTCCGCCGCCAGCTGTCGCGCGAACTCGGCTTCGTGCTGCCGCTGGTCAAGGTGCAGGACAATATGGCGCTGGCGGGTAATGCCTATCGTATCGTCGTGCTCGGCGTGACGATGGGCGAGGACGAGGTCTATCCCGACGAACTTCTCGCGCTCGATGCGGGCGACTGCCTGCCCGGCGTCGAGGGACGCCGTGTCCGCGACCCGAGCTTCGGCCTCGAAGCACTGTGGATCCCGCCCGAGCGTCGCGCCGATGCCGTGGTCGCCGGTTATACGGTTGTCGACGCGCCGACGGTCGTCGCGACGCATCTCAACTCCATCCTGCAGGCCGCCGCCGCCGAACTCTTCGGTCTCGACGAGGCGCAAGCCCTGGTCGACGCGCTGAAGGAAAGCTGCCCGCAGCTGATCACCGGCCTGACGCCCGCACCCTATTCGCTGACGTCGGTCTCTCAGGTTTGCCGTGCACTGCTGGCCGAACGGGTTCCGCTGAAGGATTTCCGCCGCATTGCAGAGGCCATGGTCGAACTCGCGCCGCAGCAACTGCCGCAGGGCGCGCTGATCGAAGGCATTCGCCAGCGCCTCGGCTCGCTGCTTGTCCAGTCGCTGGTGCCATTGCGTATGCCATTGCCCATCGTCACCTTCGACAGCGGGCTGGAACAACTGCTCGTCCAGGCTGTCCGTGCCGGGCCCGATGCGGTCTGGCCGTTCGAAACGCAGCTTGCGAACCGCCTGATGACCGCACTCGGCGAAGCGACCCAACCCTTTGTTGCTGAAGCTCGTCCGTTCGCGCTCGTCACGGCGCCTGCCTGCCGCGCGCCGGTGTCGCGCCTCGTCCGCACACAGATGTCGGACATGCCGGTGCTGTCGTTCCTCGAAATTCCGCCGACGCGCGCCGTCGACGTCATCGCCGTGGTCGGATCGTCCGACCGCAACCCGACACAACACATGTTGTCCGCCAGCTCATATGGAGACCAGTCATGAGCCAAGCCGCTGCCGCCAAGGTCAGGGCTTTCGTTGAGCAAAAGGATGTCGACGGGCTGGTGCAGGCTCACCTGACGCTTGTCCGGCGCCTCGCCTGGCATGTCCACGGCCGCATGTCGTCGGCAGCCGAGCTCGAGGAACTGATCCAGATCGGCATGGTGGCGCTGGTGGAAGCGGCACGCGCCTTCGAAGATCGCGGCTTCGAATTTTCGACCTATGCGTCGATCCGCATCAAGGGCGCGATGATCGACCACCTGCGCCGCATCTCCGGCCGCTCGCGCAGTGCATCCTCGTCGCGTC
>DDFE01000230.1 GCA_002336985.1 Sphingomonadales bacterium UBA1936 | reverse complement strand
GGGGTGGTTAGCGAACAGTCGCCTATTGCGTGCGGAGTGCGCTAACCACCTTCATGTCGCGCTTTCGAATGATCAGTTGAAGTCCGCCTCCCATATGCTCGACGGGGCCGAGAAACGCGTTCCACTCACTTCCCTTGTCCGTCACCACGTATTGAAGGCGAGCGCCGTCCGGCTGAAAAGTGCCCTTCGGAAAATTGGTTTCAGCATACTGTTTAACGATGGCGAGAGCGCCATCCGGCCCTGTGCGCGTAGGAGCGACATGCTGCGAGCAGTTCGCTGCACTTATCAAGGCAACGGCGACGAAGACAAAGCGCCCCAACATGTGTGAAACGTAGAGCTTGCCGTCGATGGCCGCAACCGGGTCGTTTGCAGCCCGACCGCGGAGTCGGTGGTCAGCGGAGGTTGGGAACCACAGGAGCGGCTCCGAGGACGACGTCCAAGGCGAAGATTAAGAACAGGAGTAATAACCCCGCATATAAGCTCCCCGTCAGCCAAAACCATGTCGGAGATTTGGCACGCAACTCGGATCTGCCATAGGCGGATGGCATCCGACCGGTGGCCAATCCCACGTAAAGCATCCAACCAACAATCAAAGGAATAAACAGGAAAGCGGCACCAATCACCAATCTCCAATCGCTCGTAACCCAAGCAGCGACAAAACACGGGATTGCGCCAACGCTAAAGGTCGCAGCGATCAGAGCCACTCGCTGTCGTGTTTTCCAGTCCCACCAGATCATTGCCTTGCTATCGCATGGCGACCGAATGTCGGCAATNNGGGTCGTAAGCAGACTTCGTGTTGCGCGTTGTCAAGAATCTGCTCCTTCAAATTCTCACGTTTAACTCAAAGGTCGTTTTGCCAGCTTCCTCGCCAGTGTTCGTCGATGCATTCCCAGCTGCCGCGCTGTTTCCGATATGTTGAAACCGGTCGCCGCAAGCTTCTCGTTTATGACTTCCCACTCATGTGTCCTGAGCGTGGAATTTCGTGCAGTCAGCGGTACATCCGGATTTCCCGACGCCTTTCCGAACGCTGCTTCGATGTCGTCGGTCGTCGCCGGCTTGGCGAGATAGTGGCATGCTCCCAGCTTGATCGCCTCGACCGCCGTCGCGATGCTGGCGTAGCCGGTCAGGACCACTATCGGCATCGCCGCGTCCTGCGCATGGAGCCGCGCCACGCAGGGCAGGCCCGAAGCGGTGCCGAGTTTCAGGTCGACAACGGCACAGTCGGGTTTCTCTGTGGCGAGCAGTTCTTCCAGCGCCATGGGACTTGCGGCGACGCGCACTCGGTAGCCGCGCCGCTCGAACGATCTCTGCAGGGTCCGCGCGAAAGTTACATCGTCCTCGACGATCATCAGAGTGGGACTGTCAGTCATTGGGCTCTCCGGCATTGATGAGTGGCAGCATGAGCCGTACTTCCGCGCCGCCGCCATGGAGGTTGTTCGCTTCAAGCCGGCCGCCCAGCCGCCTTGCGACGTTGACCGCGAGGAACAGTCCCAGGCCATGCCCGGCGCCTTTGGTCGAACGGTAGAGCGTGCCGATATGCGCAAGCGCGTCGGACGCGAAGCCCGGCCCCATATCGCTTACCGCGATCGTTAGCATCGTAGCATCGACAGTGGCCTCGGCCCGAATGCCTTGCGGTGACACCTCGGCAGCGTTGTCGAGCAAGTTCCACACCGCTTGCCGAAGCGCAGGATCGACAGCAATGATCGGCACCGTGTCGAAACCGCGCACATAGTCGAGCGGGACCAGCACGTGTGTCGAGTGCCACCCATCGACCGTTGCATCGACAAAGACCGACGCCGTCATGCTTTCCAGCGCATCGCCGCGCGGCCGTCCGGCGGAATGGAGGATGTCGGAAACGATTGCCTTGCATCGCTGCACCTCGGCCGACATTTCGTCGACTTCAAGCGCAAGTTGCCGATGGCGCATGATCTCCGGCATACGACGCCAGTCGGCGAGAATGACCGCTAGTGTACCGAGCGGCGTTCCCAGTTCGTGCGCGGCCCCCGATGCAAACAGGCCCATGCGAACGATGCCGTCTTCTTGAACCGCATGCTGACGTAAGTCGGCGACGTGTACTTCTCGCGCGCGCAAGTTGCGGCTGATCCGCATGATAAACAGCACGAGTAGGCTCGCGACCATCGCGAAGCTTGTCCAGCGGCCGATGGCGAACAGGTCGAAGCCCTGCGTCGTCGGTCCCGGCGGCAACACCAGTGGTACAGATCGGAAGCTGAGCAGCGCGTAGCTAAGTATCGTCGCCGCGGCGAGCACGGCGACCGAAAGCGGCGGCAGCAGGATGGCGCCGAGGACGACCTGCAACAGATAGAGCGCAATGAACGGATTGGTCGCGCCGCCGCTGAAGTAGAGCTGGAGCGTGAGGACGCTCATGTCGAGCAACAGAGTAAGCATGACTTCGCCACTGCGCACGTGATGACGCGGCAGCGCCAGTGTAACGGCCAGATTCACAGCCGCCAAGAACGCCACGACTGAAAGCATCTCGACGATGGGCAGCGGTACATCCAAGCCCCAATGGACGAACAGGATGGCGATGGTCTGTCCCGCGACCGCAATCCACCGCAGCTGAATTAGCTGCCGCGTGTTTTCGGCAGCTGCGGTTTCGGCCGTGGGACCGGTGGGCCTGCGCGTCAGCGCGAGGAGCGGCGCATCCATCAGCGGCGCCGCAGTAGCCGGGACGCCGCAAAGGCGCTTAGCCCGGCGAGACCGAACCAGGTCAGCGCATAGACCAGATGGTTGTTATTGAACCGTACCACGGTCAGTCCGCCTACCGGATAGCCGCCCGGATTGGGAGTGGCATCGGCGTCGACGAAGACGGGTGCGACCGGCCCCAAGCTATGCGCGCGCGCGATCGCGGCGACATCGCGCGAATACCAGCGACCGGCGACGGGATCGTTGCCGCGCAGGAAACCGCCGCCGGGCTCGCTGGTGCGAAGCAGTCCGGTGATTGTTACGACACCATCCGGGCCGGGTCGCGGCGCGCGATCAGGCACGAAGCCGCGATTGACAAGCACCATTCCTTGCGCGGTTCGCATCGGGGCCAGCAACCAATAGCCCGCACCGCGTTCGGTCAGCGCCTGAACCCATGTTGCGTGGTCGTTGAGGAAGAGGCCGGTCAGCATGACACGGCGGTATTCCTGCCCCCGAGCATCGGAGATCGGGACCGGCGCGGCATGGATGCCCACCTCGACTCGCGCGATCAGGTCCAGCTTCCATGCGCGTCGCTCGACCTGCCAGATGCCCAGCGCCACGAAGCCAAGCGTGGCGGCAAGTGTCAGTGCGATAAGGATCAGGCGTTTCACGCCGTCAGGGCTGGCTGCCCCCTCCTGCATCCATCACCATCATGTTGCTGTTCAGATGGTACATGATCCAGAGCGACCCCGCGATGACGATAAGCACCAGTACCGCGGTGAAGATGTACGCGAGCAGCGTCCACCCCCCTTCCGAACTGGTGTTCACGTGCAGGAAGCAGATTGTATGCACCAGGATTTGCATGACCGCCGCCGCGACGATGAGAATGGCGGTCGTCTGCGCATCGAGCGCGCCAGTCATCACCAGCCAGAACGGTATGGCGGTGAGCACCACCGAGGCCAGGAAGCCGATAACATAGGTGCGGCGCGACGCATGGGCATCGTGCGTGTGGACAGTGTCGCTCATCGCAGGACTCCGAGCAGATAGACGAAGGTGAAGACACCGATCCAGACGACGTCGAGGAAGTGCCAGAACATGGACAGGCACAGCAAACGGCGCTTGTTTTCGGCGTGCAGGCCGCGCTGCGACAGCTGAACCAGCATTACGCCGATCCACACGATGCCGAACGTCACGTGCAGCCCGTGCGTCGCGACCAGCGTGAAGAAAGCGGACAGAAACGCGCTGGTCTGCGGCGTCGCGCCTTCGTGGATCAACGTCCCGAATTCGTTGAGCTCGACCCCGACGAACGACATGCCGAGCAGGCCTGTTACGACTAGCCAGAGCTTCGTGCCGCCGAGCTTGCCCTCCTGCATCGCGATCATCGCAAAGCCGTAGGTGATCGACGAGACCAGCAGGATCGCGGTGTTGAGCGCGACCAGCGGCAGTTCGAAGATGTCGCGCGGCGTGGGGCCACCGGCATAGGCCATGCTTAGCACGCCATACCCTGCGAACAGCGTCGCGAAGATGAGCGCGTCGCTCATCAGATAGATCCAGAACCCGAGCAGCGTCGCGCCGCCGGGTTCGTGATGCTCCTCCTCGGCTACGTAGAAGCCTGGGTTGTTCGCCTGTTCGCTCATGATCAGGCTCCTGCCGCGAGCAGCTTGGTGCGCGCGTCTTCCAGTGCCGCGACCTCATCCGCCGTGATGTGATAGTCGCGGTTGTAGTTGAAGGTGTGGATGATCGCGCCCGCGAGCAGCCCCACCGCCGCGACCGCCGCCAGCCACCAGATGTACCAGATCATCGCGAAACCCATTACCATCGCCAGCGCAGACAGGATCACGCCAGCACCCGTGTTGCGCGGCATGTGGATGGGCTTGAAGCCTTTCACCGGCCGCTCGTGCCCGCGATCCTTCATGTCGTACCAGGCGTCGAGGTCGTGCACCTGCGGGGTGACGGCGAAATTGTAGGCGGGTGGAGGCGAGCTGGTCGACCATTCGAGCGTGCGACCGTTCCACGGGTCGCCGGTGGTATCGCGCAGTTGCTCGCGGTTCTTGATGCTGACCGCGATCTGGATGACGAAGGCGAGAATTCCGATCAGGATGATGAACGCGCCGATCGCCGCGACGATGAAATAGGGCTGAAGGCTCGGGTCCTCGAAATGGTTCACGCGGCGGGTCGTGCCCATGAGACCCACGATATAGATCGGCGTCCAAGCGACCCAGTAGCCGATCACCCAGCCCCAGAAGGTGACCTTGCCCCAGAAGCGGTCGAGCCGGAAGCCGAACGCTTTGGGAAACCAGTAATCCATTCCCGCGAACAGGCCGAACACCACACCGCCGATGATGACGTTGTGGAAATGCGCGACCAGGAACAGCGAGTTGTGCAGCACGAAGTCGGCGGGCGGCACCGCGAGCAGCACGCCGGTCATGCCGCCGACCACGAAGGTGATCATGAAGGCGACGACCCACATCATCGGCAGTTCGAAACGGATCTGGCCCCGGTACATCGTGAACAGCCAGTTGAAGATCTTCGCGCCGGTCGGGATCGAGATCACCATGGTCGCGATGCCGAAGAAGCTGTTGACGCTGGCGCCCGACCCCATGGTGAAGAAATGGTGGAGCCAGACGAGGTAGCTGAGGATCGTGATGACGACCGTCGCATAGACCATCGACGAATAACCGAAGAGCCGCTTGCCGGTGAAGGTCGAGGTGATTTCCGAATAGATACCGAACACCGGCAGAACGAGGACGTAAACCTCAGGGTGGCCCCAGATCCACACCAGGTTCCAGTACATCATCGGATTGCCGCCGAGATCGTTAGTGAAGAAGTTGAAGCCGAGATACCGGTCGAGCATCAGCATCGCGAAGGCGGCGGTGAGCACCGGGAAGATCGCAATGGCGAGGACGTTGCTGCACAGCGCCGTCCAGCAGAACACCGGCATCTTCATCATGCTCATGCCCGGCGCACGCATCTTGATGATCGTCGTGACCATGTTGATCGCGGACAATGTCGTCCCCACACCGGCAATCTGAAGCGCCCACAGATAATAATCCGGCCCCGTGTCCGGACTGTTCTGGAGGTTCGTCACCGGCACATAGTTGAGCCAGCCACCGCGCGAGAACTCGCCGACGAACAGGCTGATCATGACCAGCCCAGCCCCCGCGACCGTCAGCCAGAAGCTGAGGTTATTGAGGAACGGAAACGCCACGTCGCGCGCGCCGATCTGCAGCGGCATCACATAGTTGATGATGCCGACGACCAGCGGGATCGCGACGAAGAAGATCATGATCGTCCCGTGCGCGGTGAAGATCTGGTCGTAATGGTGCGGGGGCAAATAGCCCTCGTTCGCACCGAACGCGACCGCCTGTTGCAGGCGCATCATCAGCGCGTCAGCAAAGCCGCGCAGCAGCATGACGATGCCCAGGATCATGTACATGATCCCGATCTTCTTGTGGTCGACGCTGGTGAACCACTCTTTCCAGAGGTGGCCCCACAGGCCGAACTTCGTCACCGCACCGACGATGCCGAGGCCCAGCAGGACGACGGTGATAAACGTCACGAGCAGGATCGGCTCGTGCAGCGGGAAGGATTCGAGGGTCAGGCGACCGAAGATCGTCCGCGCCAGGGTTTCGTCGAACATCTAGCGCTCCTGGTGCGAATGTGTTGGCGGTGCGGGTTGTGCGCCGGGTGACGGCGTCAGGCTCTCACCCGTTGCCTTATCCGCACCCTCCCTGAGCAACGCACCTTCGGACATGACGGGCGCATGGCTGCCGCCGTGCATGCCGCTCATGCACGGTGTTCCGGGCTTCACACAGCGTTTGTAGATGCGGTCGAACAGCGTCGGATCGGCGGCGGAGAAATACATAATAGGCACGCGCTCGCTGGGCGCTTCGAGCGCCAGATAGCGGTTGGTGTCGAGCGTCTGGGCGCTGGCTTTCGCGCGGGCAATCCAGGCGTCGAATCCGTCCTGCTTCGCGCCCAGCAGCGTGAAGCGCATCCGTGAGAAGCCCGCACCGCTATAATTGGCGGACATCCCCTCGAACTTGCCTTCACGGTTCAGCACCGCGTGCAACCGGCTGCGCATGCCGGGCATTGTGTAGATCATGCCCGCCAGCGTCGGCGCGTAGAAGGTGTTCATCATGTTGGTGGATGTCAGGTCGAACCGCACCGGGCGATCGACCGGCATGACGAACTCATTGACGCTCGCCACGCCCTGTTCGGGGTAGATGAACAGCCATTTCCAGTCGAGCGAGACGACCTGGATCACCAGTGGCTTTACCTTCGGATCGATCGCTTTCGTCACGGACACGCGGTTCAGCGGCCGGAACGGGTCGAGCAGGTGCGTGCTCCACCAGGTCAGCGCGCCGAGACAGATGATGATCAGCAGCGGCGCCGACCAGATGATCAGTTCCAGCGCGGTCGAATGGTCGAAATCCGGATCGTAGGTCGCGTCGTTGCCCTTGCGATACCGCCAGGCGAACACGACGATCAGCGCGATCACCGGGACGATGATCAGCAGCATCAGCGCAGTCGAGATGTAGATGATGTCGCGCTGTTGCAGCGCGATGTCGCCCGCCGGATCGAGCACCGCCCGGTTGCAGCCGGACAGCAAAGCCCCCAGCGGCAACAGGCCGAACTCGATCAGGCGCCGGGGAATCGCTCGGAATGGGTGTTCGCGCATATTGGCCACCTACCCCGGCGCGCACCGCGCCGACATTGGACATTTTGTCCTATACCCACCGCGCCGCTTTTGTGGTGCAAGGCGCGTTCAAACGCAATAATGACAGGCTCAGGCCGCCGGAGCTAATCGCATGACCGCACCGATCGCCGCGTCGAATTCGACGCCTCTGGAACGCGACGCGCGTGCCGTCACCGCGCGTGAACACCGTATCGCGCCCGGAGAAATCGCGATCGGCGTTATCGTGGGCCGAACATCCGAGTTCTTCGACTTCTTCGTCTATGCGATCGCGTCGGTGCTGGTTTTCCCGTCGCTGCTGTTCCCGTTCGTCGACGCGGTAACCGGAACGCTTTATTCCTTCGGCCTGTTCTCGCTCGCCTTCCTCGCGCGGCCGCTAGGTTCGGCACTGTTCATGTGGATCGACCGCAACCATGGGCGCGGGGTGAAGCTCACCATTGCGCTGTTCCTGCTCGGCGGGTCGACGATGGCGATGGCGTTCGTGCCCAGCTACGCACAGGTCGGCGCCGCCGCGATCTGGATGCTGGCCGCACTCCGTGTCGGACAGGGCATGGCGCTGGGCGGTGCATGGGACGGCCTGCCGTCGCTGCTATCGCTCAATGCGCCTGAAAACCGGCGCGGCTGGTATGCGATGATCCCGCAACTGGGCGCGCCGCTGGGGTTGATCGTGGCGGCGGGCCTGTTCGCCTTTTTCCTGTCGACGCTCTCGACCGACGATTTTCTGTCCTGGGGCTGGCGCTATCCGTTCTTCGTCGCCTTTGCGATCAACGTCGTAGCGCTGTTTGCGCGGCTGCGGATGATCGCAACGCCGGAATTCCAGCACCTGTTCGAAAGCCGCGAGCTTCAGCCCGCACCCTTTTGGGAAACCGTCCGCGTCGAATGGCGCACGATCGCGCTGGGTTCGTTCGCCCCGCTCGCGAGTTTCGCGCTGTTCCACCTCGTTACCGTGTTTCCGCTGTCGTGGGTCACGCTCAAGACGGGCGAGGCTGCCGAACGCTTCCTCGTGATCGAGATTGTCGGTGCCGTAGTATGTGTCATCGCAATGCTGACATCGGGCTTCATTGCCGACCGCGTGGGGCGACGCGCGGTCCTCGGCATCTCGGCGGTGCTGATCGCGACCTACAGCGGATTCGCACCGCAACTGCTGGGCGCGAGTGGATTCGGCGAGACAGTCTATATGATCGCCGGTTTCGTCCTGCTGGGCCTGTCGTTCGGGCAATCCTCGGGCGCGGTGAACAGCAGCTTTTCTAGCGAACGCCGCTATACCGGCGCGGCAACGACGGCAAATCTCGCTTGGCTCATCGGTGCCGGGTTCGCACCGCTGGTGGCGTTGACCCTCGCAAGCCAATTCGGCTTGTGGTCGGTAGGAATATACTTGCTGTCGGGTTCGGCATGCACGCTAATTGCGCTAGCGGTAAATCGAGATTGGGCGGGGGCGCCCGAAAAGATGCCGGTGACAACAACCGCCAATTAACTCGATTATCGCGCAGTCCGCTTAGCCAATACATGGCGGCTGAGGGCAAATCTGCACCATAAGAGGACCGAGCTAGCTCACTGTCGAATTGAAATTGGACACCGATCCTCAAGAAGCGAAAGATGTTTGGCGCGCAACGCGTGAAAAATTCCAAATCCATCAAACTCGCGAGCAGAGACAGGCATGATACCAATTATCGCCCGCGTCGACCCCGATCTCTCGCGAACAACATAAATCAAATTAATGGTCTCGTGTTAAAACAAATTACGCACATCGCTCCTCGGCTAGCGTGATAACCTACCTCGTCCTGCCCTGAGCCGACGGTCATCAAGGCTATTTCAAGTCCTCCTTACGAGAACGACTGCCTGGAAAGACTGGCGTGCGATGTCCGCTTCTAATATCACAGAACGTTGCGTCGTGGCAACTGCGGATAGTTAAACTAATCTTGCGAGGGGTGGAGTGCCGCCTCGTCCCGGAGGCGACGGGCATACTCGTCGGCCATCTCACAGTGCAAACGAGCTATGGTCTCATCTTCACATTTCTCCGCAAGATCGATTTCCGCCTTACGACGCGCCTCGAAGTATTCTCGGTCTGCGATGCTCATTGCAACGCTCCGCATAAAGAGCGCCGACGATCATCTTTCGGCGATCAACGCCGTGCTCAATGCTCTTCACGTTGATGCTTCGAATTTTGCCGCCGTCGATGGATCGAGTCAAACTTAAGGATTCGCAGACAATGCGAACTGCCATTTTGGGGCGAGATTGAACCGGCGGAGCGATTGCGCGTTAGAGCGCACTAGAAGAGACGAGAGATTTTTGCGTGACGAAGCCTATCGACTCCGCATTCTTTGAGGCTCGGATCGCAGAGGAGCGCGCCAGCGCCGAAAAAGCTGACGATTGCGACGCTGCTCTGGCGCATCGCGACCTTGCAGAGGTGTACGAAAGCCTTCTTGTCGAGCAGGACGATACCGATCCGCCGTTGTTTCTGGTGGATGCCCAGCCGCTGGAGAGGGCCGCGCGCTGACGGGGCTTTGAAGCAGCGTCTGTTTGCCATTTAGCAGCGCAATGGTGACCTCCGGAACCTTCAGACTCTTAAAATACCCGAACTGCACCGAAGTCTGTTCCCGGACGTAGTCGGGAATGTCGCTCAATCGGACGTCTCGTACTCCAACGTCCTAAATTGACTGTCGGATACCCTAATTTCCCATCACGTCGATTGCTGCGTGTAACCGTCTGTAAGCCGAACGATTGCTTCACCTCCAACCGGAATCTCGAACTGATCGCATTGGAGCTCTCCGAACACCATCAGAAGTCGTTCGCTCTTATTCCGTATGCATATCTGCATCGAGCCGTTTCCGTGTTGAGCAAGCGGAGCGTGCCACGGTCACCGAATGGCAGCAATTGGGTCGAAACCGGCCGTTCGGCAGAGCGCCCCAACTGCAGCTTTTCAGTCGGCCACAGCCTAATTCTGAAGACGCCATCAATGAGCAGGCCGAACTTCATCCATTCTCGACGAACTGTGTTTGTTTGTATTTGAGAGGAAATGCGGTAGGCATTCGGCTTCGGGGAGGCGTGTTAATGGAATGGGCAATCGGCATCGGGAGTTTCATCGCGGGGCTTTTTTCCGGCGTCGCGCTCAAGGTCGCTATCGATGTCCGAACCAAGAAGAACGTCAGCACGCCTACAGCGGTCGCCAAGGACAACTCGGTTGCGCAGTCCGGCAATGTCGCCGGCGGTCACATCGCTGGGGGCAACGTCACCACTGGGCATGAATGACCAGCGAGCCTCCCGGTAAGGGCATCGTTCAGTCGGGCAACAGTGCCGGCGGGCATATTGCCGGCGGTAACGTCTCCACCGTGTTGATGGGCGACGTAACCGTCCAAGCGCCGGCACGACCCGAGTCCTCTCTGAACCGGCTCTATCGAAAGCTGCGCGACGAAGCGGCGCAAGATCAGGAGTTGACCGACTATATCGCGCAGCTGCAAATCTTCACGAGATCCGTCGAGGACGAGACCGTCGTAGGGCTGGACGGAAAGTTTACCGCCGCGGATCGCCAGGACCAGCTCGATATGGCCAAGGCCATGAAGGAGATGGTCTATGCTGAGCTGCGCAAGAACATGTTCTCGAGGACCTTTCAGACCATCTACGCAACGCTGATGGGCAAGATCTACGAGGAGTTCCAGACCTGGGTTCAGCCTGCGATCGCGAAGGGCGCCA
The DNA here is from genome assembly GCA_002336985.1 of Sphingomonadales bacterium UBA1936. Classification (GTDB taxonomy): domain Bacteria; phylum Pseudomonadota; class Alphaproteobacteria; order Sphingomonadales; family Sphingomonadaceae; genus Sphingomonas_O. The sequence goes on along the minus strand of DDFE01000230.1, from coordinate 3,152 downwards.
GCCGCGAACAGGTCGACCAGCTGGTGAACGTGCATGTCGTGAAGCCGGTGGTGAGCGAGCTTGAGACCTGCAGCGAGTATGATGGCGCGGCCACGTCAACCGTGCGCGGGATGATCTATTTCCTTACCGGCAACTGCCATCTGGTCTGGCACTGACTGTGCTCGTCTATCATCCCGCCTTCGATCTCAGCCACGGCATGTTTCGAATGCTGCGCCTGCTGGAGGCCAATCCCGAGCGGCAGATGAAGTGGGACACGTTCCGCATTCTGGACCTCTATTACCTGTTCCCGCATTTGCTCGAAGCCGCGCGCCTCCCCCGCAAAATGGCGAAGCGCAAGCGGGACTTCGGCAAGCTCGGGTCGAAATATACTCGCGTCCCAACGCCGCGCATGTTCATTCAACAGCTTCGGGGCGTCCACGAGTCGATCGCGCGCTCGCTTGCCGCAAAGGGGTTCATCGAGCCCGCCGAGTTCGATGAGGGCGTCCTTGTGCGCACCGAGCGGGCTATCCCGCCAGAATTGCTGCGGATGTTCGCCGACAACGTCGACGACGCGGCACTTGTGCATATGCTGGCGGTCGACATGGCCGCCATCCCGCTGACCGGCGGCGACGGGTTGAAGGACCGCACTGGATTACTGGAGCACCGATATGACGCGGCTTGACCCCAGCTTGCGGCTGGCGAGGCTGGTCGTCCTCAAGAGCGGCCAGCGTGCCTATGACGAGGAATTCCATGCCGGCGTGAACATCATCCGTGGCGTGCCCGGAGAAGGCAACAGCGTCGGCAAGTCGACGATCGCGGACATGATCTTCTTCGCGCTCGGCGGTGATCTTACGCAGTGGAAGCCCGAGGCGGCATCTTGCGATCAGGTGCTCGCCGAGGTCGTCCTGAACGGTTCTGTCGTAACGCTGAGGCGGGAAATCGCCGAAGCGTCGCAGCAGCCGATGTGGATCTATTTCGGCGACTTCGACACAGCGAGCGGAGCCGGCACGGACGGTTGGCAACGGTTCAGCTACCGTCGCATGAGCGATCGCGAGAGCTTCACCCAGGTTCTATTTCGCCTAATGGACATGCCGGAAGTGCCCGCCGAGGCCGAAGGTAACATTACCATGCATCAGCTGCTGCGGCTGATGTATGTCGACCAGATGACGCCGGTCGATCGCATCTTCCGAGCGGAGCGCAACGACTCGGCCCTGCGGCGCCAAGCTGTCGGCGACTTGTTGTGCGGTGTGTTCGACGCCCGCCTGTATCCAGCGCAGTTGGAGCTGCGGGAGAAGGAGAAGGCCTACGAGGCGGCGACCCAGCAGTATGGCGCGCTGAACCGTGTGCTCACGGCTGCCGGCGAAGCGTTCAATCTCGACTTCGTGGAGGCTCGCCGCCGGAGTCTGGAAGCGGACATCGCGACGATCCGGACGGAGATCCAGGCACTCAAGAGCCACCGGTTCGACGAACGGCAGCTGGCACCCGGGCAGTCGAGCATCGTCGCCACGATCAAGGCGGATCTGGACCGCGTCAACGGCGACATTGCTGACATCCAGGCACTGATCGGCCAGCTTACCTACAACATTGCCGATGCCGATACGCTCATCGACGAGATCCAGCGCACGCTCGCGCGGCTGCGCGAAGGCGAGGTCGCGAGTTCGACCTTGGGTCCGATCAACTTCCTGTTCTGCCCGAGCTGCTTCTCGCCGCTGAAGGACCCGGATCACGAACATCAGTGCAAGCTTTGCCGATCAGACGTCGAGCCGGACGGCGACCGGTCGCGGTTTGCGCGCATGCGGAACGAGCTCGAGATTCAGCTGAAGGAGTCGAACCAGCTGCAGGCGAAGCGGCGGGAGGATCGTACCGCGGCGACTGTCCGAGCAGGCAAGCTCACCGGGGTGCGGGATGCACTTGCGACCGAATACCTGAACTTGACGCGCAACTATTTGACCGAGGCCGATGCTCAGATCGATCGCCTCAACAGCCGACTCGGCTATTCTGAACGCGAATTGATCGAGCTCCAGCGCGAGCGCCAACTCGCCGAGCAACTGGCCGAGCTTTCTAGCACCAGAGCCGAGCTAAACGAGGATATCACGCGGCTCAAAGAGAATATCGTCCTGTGGCGCGACCAGCGCGACCGTCAGCAGGGGAACGTCTACCGCATGATCCAGGAACGGACGGCGGCGATCCTCGCCAAGGACGTGCATACCGAGGCGGAGTTCACCGAAGAGAGCGACGTCTACTTTGACTTCTCCGAGGACCGCGTCACCGTGAACGGCAAGTCGGGGTTCTCGGCAAGCTCGCTGACCGTCATCCGCAACGCGTTCCACCTGGCGCTGCACTGGGTGTCCTGCACCAGCCCGATCCTACGCTATCCGCGCTTTCTCTTGCTCGATAACATCGAGGACAAGGGAATGACCGAGCAGCGAAGTCAGAACTTCCAGCGGCTGATCGCAGCGATCAGCGAGAACCTCGAGACCGAACACCAGATCATTTACACTACCTCAATGGTGGATCCGGGCCTGGACGAATCCGACATGACGGTCGGAGTGCGTTACGATTTTAGCAACAAGACACTCAGGATAGGTTCAAATCCCAATTAGTCTCTTGCAGTTGTCACCATCGTGAGTCGGTGCCTCCCGCACACTGCCGCTGGTCCCTCGACATTTTCTAGGTTGCGGCACCCTTGTTACAATGGGTGGAACGGCGATGCTCAAATAGCAATCTGTGGTCAACTTGTCTAAATCAATGCCTGATGTTGGGAGACGCTAAACCCGTAGCGAACGGCCACAGCTGTGTCTTAGCGGCTCGACCGGCGAGCGACGCCAATGTCCGCTTCGAACAATCTGGCTTCCCGAAGCTGCCTGACGGTTAGCGGCCCCGAATCGGCTATTGAGCCGATTAGGTCGAGGACCTTTAGCTGCATTTGCGAAAGCGTCTCGGCTCCGCCCTCCTGCCAAAGATTTTGGTCAAGCGGCACCAAAACGTTCCGATTCAGCGTAGAAATTGTGGGCGACGAAGTGGGGGACTAGATATCGCAGGATTTGCAAAAATCGCAGATATCTGCGGTGTTCACCTTGACTTTAGTCACCCCTACCGGAATCGAACCCGTGTTTCAGACGTGAGAGGGCCGCGTCCTAACCGCTAGACGAATGAGCCGTCGAAGCGAGGGC
>DDFE01000189.1 GCA_002336985.1 Sphingomonadales bacterium UBA1936 | reverse complement strand
GCGATGGGCGACAAGATCGAGTCCAAGAAACTGGCACAAAAGGCCGGCGTGAACGTTGTCCCCGGCTTCGTCGGTGAGATCGACGACACCGAACACGCAGTGCGGATCGCCAATGACATCGGTTACCCGGTGATGATGAAAGCGTCGGCCGGCGGCGGCGGCAAGGGAATGCGCCTCGCTTATTCCGAGGCCGACGTCCGCGAAGGGTTCGAGGCGACCAAGCGCGAGGGGCTCGCCAGCTTCGGCGACGACCGCGTGTTCATCGAGAAATTCATCCTCAACCCGCGCCACATCGAAATCCAGATCCTGGGCGACCAGCACGGCACCATCCTGTACCTCAACGAACGCGAGTGCAGCATCCAGCGCCGCCACCAGAAGGTGGTCGAGGAGGCCCCCTCCCCCTTCGTCACGCCCAAGATGCGCAAGGCGATGGGCGAACAGTGCGTCGCGCTCGCGCGGGCGGTGGGGTATTATTCGGCGGGCACGGTCGAGCTGATCGTCAGCGGCGCGGATGCGACGGGCGAGAGTTTCTATTTCCTCGAAATGAACACCCGGCTTCAGGTCGAACACCCGGTGACCGAGGCGATCACGGGCATCGACCTGGTCGAGCAGATGATCCGCGTGGCGTACGGCGAAAAGCTGCCGTTCGGGCAGGACGATGTGAAGCTCGACGGCTGGGCGATCGAGAACCGCGTCTATGCCGAGGATCCCTATCGCGGGTTCCTGCCGAGCACGGGGCGGCTGGTGCGCTATTCGCCTTCTTCGACGTCAAAGCCGGGCGATGGCGCTTACGTCCGCGTCGACGATGGCGTCATAGAGGGCGGCGAGGTCAGCCGTTTCTACGATCCGATGATCGCCAAGCTGATCACCTGGGCGCCGACACGGCTTGAGGCGATCGACAAGCAGGTCGAGGCGCTCGACAGCTTCGAGATCGAGGGGCCGGGCCACAATATCGATTTCCTGTCGGCCATCATGCAGCACGACCGGTTCCGGTCGGGCAACATCACGACGGGGTTCATCGCCGAGGAATATCCCGAAGGCTTCCACGGCGCGCCAGCATCGCCCGAATTGTTACGTGCACTGGCCGGGATCGCGGCATTCGCCGCGACGGCCGAAGCGGACCGCGCACGGCGCGTCGACGGGCAACTCGGCAAGCGGCTGCGTCCGCCCGCCGACTGGCATGTGAAGATCGGCAGCGCCGAACATGACGTGACGGTCAGCACCGACGGGTTCGTCATCGATGGCGCGGACCTCGACCTCGCGCTCGAATATACGCCGGGCGACCGGCTGATCGAGGCAGAACTCGACGGTGCGCCGCTGACGGTGAAGCTGCTCCGCACGCGCTACGGCTTCAAGCTGACGGCGCGCGGCGCTGCACATGACGTGCGGGTACTCCCCGCCCATGTCGCCCCGCTCGCGCAGCACATGATCGAGAAGATCCTGCCGGATCTGTCGAAGTTCCTGCTCTCGCCGATGCCAGGCCTGCTCGTCGCGCTCAATGTTGGCGCGGGCGACAAGGTCGAGGCCGGACAACCGCTGGCAGTCGTCGAAGCGATGAAGATGGAGAATATCCTGCGCGCGGGGAAGACTGGCGTGGTGAAATCGGTCGAGGCGGCGACGGGAGATAGTTTGGCTGTCGATCAGGTTATTCTCGAACTCGAATGATTTTGTGCTCCGGCGAAAGCCGGAACCGTACCCGCAGGTATAGTCTCGCGTCGACAGGGCTCCGGCTTTCGCCGGAGCACAATGGTTATTTCGTCAACCGTTCCGCATGCCAGCGGAGGTGATCCGCCATGAAGGTCGAGATGAAATAATAGCTGTGGTCATACCCCGGCTGCATGCGCAGCGTGAGATCGATCCTCGCATCGGCACAGGCGCGTTCCAGTAATTCGGGTCGCAATTGTTCGACGAGGAAGTTGTCGGCGGCGCCTTGATCGACCAGCAATTCGGGCACACGCGCTCCATCCTCGATCAGCGCAACCGCGTCGTACTGGCGCCATGTTGCCGGGTCGCTGCCGAGATATCCGCCCAGCACCTTCTCTCCCCACGGCACCTGCGAGGGCGCGACGATCGGCGCGAACGCCGACGCACTCTTGAACCGGTCCGGATTGCGCAGCGCGATGGTCAGTGCACCGTGCCCGCCCATCGAATGGCCGGTGATGCCCTGTCGCGCCATATCGGCCGGAAAATTCGCCGCGATTAGCGCAGGCAGCTCATCTTCGACGTACGAGCGCATCCTGAAATGCAGCGCCCATGGTTCTTCCGTCGCATCGACATAGTATCCCGCGCCCTGCCCCATGTCGTACGCTTCGTCATTGGCGACACCTTCACCGCGCGGCGACGTGTCCGGCGCGACGAAAATCAGGCCCAGTTCGGCGCAAGCCCCGCGAAACTCGCCCTTTTCGGTGACGTTCGCATGGGTGCAGGTCAGGCCCGACAGATACCAGACGACCGGCAATTTCGCGTCGGCTGCATGGTCGGGCACGAACACTGAAAACACCATGTCAATGCCAGTCGCGGCGGACGCATGGCGATAGACGCCCTGCGTTCCGCCATGACTTCGAACGGTGGAAACCGTCTCCAGGATCATGCAGGCATGCGGTGGAGCGCGCACAGCTTGTTGCCGTCGGGGTCGCGCAGATAGGCGAGGTAGAGGCTGCCCATCGCGCCGGTGCGGACGCCCGGCGCATCCTCGATTGCCGTGCCGCCATTGGCGACGCCCGCCGCGTGCCAGGCATCCGCCTGTTCCGGCGTCATCTTCAGGCCGATCGTGCAGCCATTGCCCGACGTCGCGGACGCGCCGTCGATCGGCTTCGTCACCATGAAGACGCCGCCGTCGTGCATGTAGATCAACCGGCCCTTGTCGTCCGTCCGGCCTTCCTTGCCGCCCATCGCCGCGAAGGTTGCGTCGTAGAATTTCTTCGACCGGGCCAGATCGTTGCTGCCGACCATCATGTGACTGAACATTGGCTCTCTCCTGCTGTTTTCTCAGTAGACCACGACGCTGCGGATGCTCTCGCCCGCATGCATCAGGTCGAATCCCTTGTTGATTTCGTCGAGCGACAGGACGTGGGTAATCATCGGGTCGATCTCGATCTTGCNNTACCAGTCGACGATCTTCGGCACGTCGGTTCGCCCCTTCGCCCCGCCGAATGCGGTGCCGCGCCAGTTGCGGCCGGTGACGAGCTGGAAAGGCCGCGTCGCGATTTCCTTGCCGGCCTCGGCCACGCCGATGATGATGCTGGTGCCCCAGCCGCGGTGGCAGGCCTCGAGCGCGGTGCGCATCACTTCGGTATTGCCGGTCGCGTCGAACGTATAGTCGGCGCCGCCGTCGGTGAGTTCGAGGACCTTGGCGACAGTCTCCTCGCGCGACAGGCCCTTTGAGTTCAAGAAGTCGGTCATGCCGAAGCGGCGTCCCCATTCCTCGCGCGCAGGATTGATGTCGACACCGATGATCTTGCCTGCGCCCGCCAGTTTCGCCCCTTGGATGACGTTGAGACCGATGCCGCCGAGACCGAAGACGACGACGTTCTCGCCGACCTGCACCTTCGCCGTGTTGACGACCGCGCCGACACCGGTGGTGACGCCGCAACCGATGTAGCAACTCGTCTTGAAGGGTGCGTCCTCGCGAATCTTCGCGACCGCGATCTCGGGGAGCACTGTGAAGTTCGAGAAGGTCGAGCAGCCCATGTAGTGAAAGATCGGCTGGCCCTTGTACGAAAATCTTGTGGTGCCGTCGGGCATCAGGCCCTTCCCCTGCGTCGCACGGATCGCGGTGCACAGGTTGGTTTTGCCGCTGAGGCACGACTTACACTGGCGACACTCCGGCGTGTAGAGCGGGATGACATGGTCGCCGGGCGCAACGCTGGTGACACCGGCACCGACTTCCCGGACAATGCCCGCGCCTTCATGGCCGAGGATCGAGGGGAAGATGCCCTCGCTGTCGAAACCATCGAGCGTGTAGGCGTCGGTATGGCAGATACCGGTCGCCATGATCTCGACCAGCACTTCGCCGGCCTTGGGCCCTTCGAGGTCGAGTTCGACCACTTCAAGCGGCTTTTTGGCTTCGAAGGCTACGGCGGCGCGGGTCTTCATCCGGCAAGATCTCCCAATCGGTCGATCCGGGCATAGGCCGCGCCATGGCGCCAGACAAACGCAAAAAAGGCCCCGAAATCGGAGCCTGTTGCCAGTGTGGATGAAGTGCGCCTGAGGCCTGGTTGCGGGAGTAGGATTTGAACCTACGACCTTCAGGTTATGAGCCTGACGAGCTACCGGGCTGCTC
>DDFE01000083.1:13927-22714 GCA_002336985.1 Sphingomonadales bacterium UBA1936 | reverse complement strand
GAGATGGTCGTGACCGTCACCATGGGCGGCTATATCAAGCGCACCCCCTTGGAGGCGTTCCGCGCCCAGCGTCGCGGCGGCAAGGGCCGCGCGGGGATGGCGACCAAGGACGAGGACGCGATCACCGAGTTGTTCGTGACCAGCACGCACACGCCGGTGCTGTTCTTCTCGACCGCCGGCAAGGTCTACCGGATGAAGGTCTGGAAGCTGCCCGAAGGCGGTCCCGCCACGCGCGGGCGGCCGATGGTCAATTTGCTGCCACTGGCACAGGACGAGACGATCTCGACCGTGTTGCCGCTGCCCGAGGACCAAGCCACCTGGTCCGACCTGCATGTCATGTTCGCGACAGCAAAGGGTTCGGTGCGCCGCAACTCGATGGACGCGTTCACCAACGTGCCGACCGCAGGCAAGATCGCGATGAAGTTCGAGGGCGACGATGCCGACGACCGGCTGATCGGCGTCGCTCTCCTGACCGAGGGTGACGACGTGCTGCTCGCGACGCGCGGCGGCAAGGCGATCCGGTTCGAAGGGACCGACGTGCGCGAGTTCCAGTCGCGCAATTCGACCGGCGTGCGCGGCATCACCCTGAAGGGCGACGACGCGGTTATTTCGCTTTCCATTCTGCGTCGTTCAGGCGCCTCGCAAGAGGAGCGAGACGAGTTCTTGAGATATATTCGGCCTCAAAAGGAGCGGCCCGCGCACTTGCCACCGTTACCGCCACGCTCAATGCCCGATGACCGTTTCGAATTCTTGCGCGAGCACGAGCAGTTCATCCTGACCGTCTGCGCCAACGGATACGGCAAGCGGTCGTCGGCGTATGAGTACCGCCGCACCAACCGTGGCGGACAGGGCATCACCAACATCGACAACCTCGCCCGCAACGGCCACGTCGTCGCCAGTTTCCCCTGCGCCAACGGACAGCAACTGATGCTGGTCACCGACCAGGCGAAACTAATCCGCATGACCGTCGGCGACCTGCGCGTCATCGGCCGCAATTCGGCCGGCGTCCGCCTGTTCGACGTAGCGAAGGACGAACACGTCGTCAGCGCCGCACGGATCGAGGAGAATGAGGACGAAGCGGAAGCCGTGCTGACCGACGACATCGCGCCCGAAACCGCGCACGACGACGGCGCGGTGGCGGAAGGTGAAGACAGCGCGGACGGCAGCGAGGCCTGATCCCGCCAATTCGCGGACGGCGCACATCGTGCCGTTCGTGGTGGCGGGTGCGCTGTCGTTGGCGGCGCTCGGCATTGCCGCAGAAAGTGGCATCGGCATCGAGGAGATAGCGAAGCTCGCCGCACGCTACACCGCGCGGGCGAGCTTCGCGGTTTTCCTCGTGGTCTATCTCGCCTCGTCGCTGTTCCGGCTGTGGCGAGATGGAACAACGATCGCGCTGGTCAAGCGGCGGCGGCAATGGGGTCTGGCCTTCGCCATGTCCCACACCATCCACCTGGCTGCGCTTGCCTGGTACAGCATCGAATTCCAGCATGCGCCGCGCGTCACGACGCTGCTCGGCGGCGGGCTCGGCTATGCGCTGCTCTACGCGATGGTGCTGACCTCGAACGACGCCAGCCAGCGCGCCATGGGCATCTGGTGGAAGCGCCTGCATATGGTTGGCATCCACTGGCTGGGGTTCATCTTCACCTTCAGCTATTTCGGGCGCATCTTCGGTCCTCCAGACATGCGCGTGCAGGGCATGGTCCTTTTTCCGGTTTGTCTCGCCGCACTGGCTCTGCGGATCGTCGCGCATCGCCGCACCTGACGGAACAGCCGCCCACCCCTTCGCGTTGCCACTGGCATAGCGAAAGGAAATCTCATGCCCCTGCCCAACAAAGCGCTCGTCCTTGTCGCCGATGGCCGCAAGATGCTGTTCCTGCGCAATCATGGCGATGCCGCGCAGATCGACCTGCGCGTCGAGGCGCATGACGAGCAGGCATTGTTCAAGGACGGCGACATGAAGTCCGATGCGCCGGGCGTCGGACACCAGAGCGGCGGATACGGCCGAGCGACTGTCGAGGAACCCGATTATCACCAGCAGGCCGAAGACCGCTGGGCCGTGGAAGCCGCCGACCGCCTGCGCAAGCGCGCGCTGAACAACGATTTCGACGCGCTCGCCATCGTCGCCCCGCCCCGCACGCTGGGCGAACTGCGCAAGCATCTGCACAAGGAAGTCGAGAAGCGCGTGGTGATCGAGTTGCCCAAGGAAATGACCGACCGCCCAATCCCCGACATCGAGGCGCTGTTCGAGGGGCAGACCGCCTCGCCTGCCTGACGATGACAAGCGGGTGCATCGGTGGCACAACACCGCCATGCATCCGCACGTCGCCTATAAAGTCCTGACCGCCGATCAATGGGCCACATTCCAGCGCGATGGGGTGTTCACCGGCGCGCCGGTCGATCTAGCCGACGGCTATATCCACATGTCGACCGCCGAGCAGCTCGACGAGACGATCTCGAAGCATTTCGCCGGGCAGTCGAACCTCACCATCGCCGAAATAGACCTTACCGCCCTTGGCGACGCCATCCGCTGGGAAGCGTCACGCGGCGGCGCGCTGTTCCCGCATCTCTATGCGGCGCTCCCCATGTCGGCGGTGCGCAGCGTCCGCACCACGCCCGACGCGATCAGCACCTGACCCGCAAAATAGAGCGGCCAGATGAGCAGCGACGGCACCGGCGACGCGGCCAGCGGCCCCATCTTCGCAAAGATCAGGAGGTCGGAGATGAGGAACATCATCGCGCCCACGCCGACGCGATAACGCGGAAAGCGGCTGGCCCAGGCGGTTGCCGCCATGCCCGCCACGAAAATCGTATAGACCGCGATCGACACGGCGTCCTTCGCGGGCACCATCTGCATCGCGATCAGCACCGACAGCGGCACGACCAGCGCCGCAAGCAAGCGCTGGCTGACGCTCATCCGCACACGCTGGTTGCGGCTGTAGAGCCACATCGCCAGCCCATGCCCCATAACGAACGCCAATGCGCCGATGGTCAGCCCGTGTGTTTCCAGCAGCACATCGCCCAGCGCCCCGAACGCCATGACCGCGGTAATCAGCCACCCGTTTATCGACCGTGCCTGCAGCGCGCACCAGAGTGCCAGGAATCCGACCCCGCTCCCCTTCCACGCTGCCAGCGCCGCGCCGTTGATGCCGGTGTGACGGGCGAAGAAATAGCTGATGCCGCCGACAATCGCCGCCCAGAATATGACCCGCGAAATCCCGCTCATGCCCGCATTCTCCCTGAAAATCCCCTGCCCCGCGCGCCTTCCCAAAGCAACGGGCGACAAACCCGGAAAAAGCGCGTAGGGGCGCCCGCATAATGACATCCTTCACCACTGTTCCGTCGCTTCTCGGCGAAGCCCTCGCCGCGCATGGCTATGAAGCCCCCACCCCCGTCCAGGCCGCCGTGATCGAGCCGGAGGCCGCCAACCGCGACCTCATCGTCTCCGCGCAGACCGGATCCGGCAAGACCGTCGCCTTCGGCCTGGCCTTCGCCGCCGAACTGCTGGGCGAGGACGGCAAGGTCCCCTTCACCCTGCCCCCGCTCGCCCTCGTCATCGCGCCGACGCGTGAACTCGCGTTGCAGGTCAGCCGCGAGCTGATGTGGCTCTATGCCAAGACCGGTGCGCGCATCGCGACCTGCGTCGGCGGCATGGACGCCAGCCGCGAGCGTCGGAACCTCAGCCACGGCGCGCACATCGTCGTCGGCACGCCCGGCCGCCTGCGCGATCACCTCGAACGCGGGGCGCTCGACCTTTCCGCCTTGCGCGTCGCCGTGCTCGACGAGGCCGACGAGATGCTCGACATGGGCTTCCGCGAGGACCTGGAACAGATCCTCGACGCCACGCCCAACACGCGCCGCACCTTGCTGTTCTCGGCGACCATGCCGAAACCCATCGTCGCGCTCGCCAAGCGTTATCAGAACGACGCGCTGCGCATCTCGACCGTCAGCGAGACGCGCGGCCATGGCGACATCGCCTATCAGTGCGTCACCGTCGCCCCGTCGGACATCGAGCATGCGGTGGTGAATTTGCTGCGCTTCCACGAGGCGGAAACCGCGATCCTGTTCTGCGCCACACGCGACAACGTCCGCCACCTGCACGCCGGCCTCACCGAACGGGGTTTCCAGGCCGTCGCACTCTCGGGAGAGCACAGCCAGAACGAACGCAATGCTGCGTTGCAAGCCCTGCGCGATCAACGTGCAAGGGTCTGCGTCGCGACCGACGTCGCCGCACGCGGTATCGACCTGCCATCGCTCACCCTCGTCATCCATGTCGAGGTGCCGCGCGACCCCGACACGCTGCAGCACCGCTCGGGCCGCACCGGCCGCGCGGGGAAAAAGGGCACGGCGGTGCTGATCGTTCCCTTCCCACGCAGAAGGCGGGTCGAGGCCCTGCTGCGCGACGCCCGCGTCACTGCCCAGTGGATCCCCATGCCGACGCCGGAAGACATCCGCGCACAGGACCATGAACGCCTGCTCAGCGCCCTGCTGGAACCGATCGAAACCGATGATGAGGACAAGGCGCTCGCCGCCCGCCTGCTCGCCGAAAAATCGCCGGAAGACATCGCCGCAGCCCTCGTCCACGCACACCGCGCGAAAATGCCCGCCGCCGAGGAACTGATCGGCGACCGCCCCGCCAAACAGCCCGGGCCACGCGCCGGCTTCGAGGACATCGTCTGGTTCAAGATGGATTGCGGCCGCCGACATAATGCCGACCCGCGCTGGATCCTCCCCGTGCTCTGCCGCCGCGGCCATATCACCCGCAGCGAAATCGGCGCGATACGCATCGCCGCCGACGAGACATTCTTCCAGGTCACCCGCGCCGCAGCCAGCCGCTTCGCCGACGCGCTGAAACGCACCAAGGGCACCGAGGGCGAAGACGGCATCCACATCGCGCCGCATACGGGCGAGAACCCGGATACGCACACGCACAAGGGGCCACAGCGCAATGGCCCCAACCGACCCGCGGGCCCGAACCGTTCCGGCCCGCCCCGTCGCGGCCCCGGCGAAGGCGGCAAGCCCCCCTATCGCGCAAAACCGCACCGGGGGCGGTAAGCGCAAGCGATGCCCTTGCAGATCCTCGTCGACGCCGACGCCTGTCCGGTGAAGGAGGAAATCTACAAGGTCGCCCTGCGCCACGCGGTGCCGGTGAAGATCGTCAGCAACAGCGCCTTCCGCGTGCTCGTCCACCCGCTCGTCGAACGTGTCGTGGTGGGCAGCGGGTTCGACGAGGCCGACGACTGGATCGCCGAACGCGCGGATCCGGCCGCCATCGTCATTACCGCCGACATCCTGCTGGCCGACCGCTGCATCAAATCAGGCGCAACCGTCATCGCCCCTAACGGCAAACCGTTCACGACCGCCTCGATCGGCGGCGCCATCGCCACCCGCGCGATCATGGCCGACCTGCGCGCGGGCGGCGACGTGGTGGGCGGCCCCGCGCCGTTCGCCAAGACGGATCGGTCGCGGTTCCTGAATGTGCTGGATGCAGCGCTGGTGAAATTGAGGCGCCAACCGTAAGACCGCCCACCCCCGGCTACGCCGTCGCCCCTCAGGGGCGAAATGGTAGTATACCCTACAGTTACTCCGCCCCTTGAGAGGCGGCGGAGCGAAGCGGAGGGGGTGACGACGCGCAACCCTGACGAGCTAAGGCGTGTCGTTATCCCGCATCACCCAAAGCAACTTGACCCAATCATTCATATCTGTCATTTCTGTTTTTACAGAAATTACTGCCGAGTCGTGATCGATGGATATCAAGCGTTTTCCGGAAGTCGAAGCCTTCATCCTCCACTGGGGGGAAATGGGCACGCAGTGGGGCGTCAATCGCTCGGTCAGCCAGATCCATGCGCTGCTCTATCTCAGCGACCGTCCCCTGCCCGCCGACGAGATCGTGGACATGCTGGGCCTGGCGCGCTCCAACGTGTCGACCGGCCTCAAGGAACTGCAGAGCTACGGCATCGTAAGGCGCACGCATGTCAGCGATGACCGGCGCGATCACTTCGTCGCCGAAACCGACCTGTGGGACATGCTGATGCGCATCGTTGCGGAGCGGAAAAAACGCGAGATCGACCCCACGGTGGCGCTGCTCGGCGAACTCGCCGCCAAGGCGCAACTCAACGACACACTGCCCAAGCATGTCCGCGAACGCATCGGGCGGATGCACGAATTCCTCGGTACGTTGTCGGGTTGGTACGACCAGGTCCGCGACCTGCCGAAACCCACGCTCGTCGCGCTGATGAAACTCGGTGGCAAAGTGGCGCGCTTCGTCGCCCCTCTCACCGGCCGCAACAAGCCCAAGAACTGACAGGAGGACATCATGACATGAGTAATTTCCCTCGCCCACTAATTTCTTAAATTACAGAAATAACGGAATGAAAGGAAACGTCATGGTTGAGATTGCCTATGCCCTGTATCTGATGATCACCATTGCGATCACCATCTGGGTTGCCCGCACGCTGTCAAAGAACGGCGAAGTGTTCCTTATTCAGTGCTTCGGCCATAATGCGGAGGTTGCCCGGTCCACCAACCACTTGCTCGTGGTGGGATTCTACCTCGTCAATATCGGCTTCATCACGCTGACGCTCAGCCTTGGCGCTGAACCGCAGACCATCACAGAGACGATCCGCTTCCTCAGCAACAAGGTCGGCCTTGCGGTCATGGTGTTGGGCGGCATGCACTTCTTCAACATGGGCGCGGTCGCGCAGTTCGGACGCAAGGTGAACAGCTGGCTCTACGAACAGGGCCTGGCACAACCGGTCGCCAAGTGATGAAACGGGGCAGCTACGCGGCGGGGGTGATTTTCGCATCACTCGCCGCCGGCCCTGTGTTCCTGATGTCGATGACACTGGCAATGTGGGCCGACCAGTCCCCGACGACTTATGCGTATGGTGTCGATACCAGCATCATTGTGCCCGGCATTTCGATCATGTGCATTTCCGTGATCTTCGGCTTCATGATCTCGGTCATTCCCAATCTTGCCGGATGCTGGTTCATGCACGGAATCGGCATCGGGAACACGGCGCTCCGGCTTCCGGTTAGCTGGGCTTTGGCCGGAGGAGGATTTGCGGGACTTCCGTTTCTGTTCCTGGAACCTGCGAGCCGGTACGGGCCGCCGATGGGATTTGTTTTCGGTCTTACCGGCGCTGGATGCGCATTGATCGCGAGGAAATCCGTCCGGTGGGATGATCGTCCTCACCCCTCCGCATAGCAAACCGCCTCGATGTTCGCCCCGTCGGGATCGAACACGAACGCCGCATAATAGTTCGGCCCGTAATGCGGCCGCAGTCCCGGCGCGCCGTTGTCGCGGCCGCCGGCGTTCAGGGCCGCCGCGTGGAATGCATCGACCTGTGCGCGCGTCTCGACCTTCAGCGCGATGTGTGTGCCTTCGCCGGGCCGTTCGTTGTCGGCAATCCAGAAGATCTTGTCTTCGCCCCGGCCATAGCCAAGAGCGGTGCCCTTGCTTTGGGTCAGTTCGGGGCCGACTTCCATGTTCATCGACATGCCGATCGCGCCGAGTGCCGCGTCGTAAAAGGTCCGGGATTTCGCAAGATCGCTGACGGCGATACCGATATGGTCGAGCATGACGCCTTCTCCTTGGGCAGTTCAACGCGTTGCAAGGCCATGAAGTTTCGACCTGTCCTACGCTGCTGTTTTCGGCGTATCAGCGTCGCATGACAACATCCGCCAAGGCTTCGACGCAATTAAGAGAATGGCGGAAATTCGCCATTTTCAAGCATGGAAAAATGACATTGGGACCGTGTCAACTTCGCCCTGGAATCTTGTCGTCATGACTTACGACATTCACGTGATTGGCGGCGGGATGGCAGGATCCGAGGCCGCATGGCAACTCGCCGAGGCGGGTCATAAGGTCCGCCTGTCCGAGATGCGGGGCGGTGGTGACGAGACGGCCGCACACCGGACCGACAACCTCGCCGAACTGGTCTGTTCGAACTCGTTCCGCTCGGATGACGCGGAATCGAATGCGGTCGGCCTGCTGCATCAGGAGATGCGGACGCTGAACTCGCTGATCATGCGCGAGGCAGACCGGCACCGCGTGCCCGCGGGGTCGGCTCTGGCGGTCGACCGCGACGGATACTCGCAAGGCGTGACCGATGCGATCGCCGACCATCCGAACATCACGCTTGTGCGCGAACGGATCGACGTGCTGCCTGACGGTCCCACGATCATCGCGACTGGCCCTCTGACTGCCCCCCTGCTCGCCCAAGCCATCGGTACGCAGACGGGGGAAGACAGCCTCGCCTTCTTCGACGCGCTCGCCCCGATCGTCCACCACGACAGCATCGACATGGACATCTGCTGGCGCGCCGCACGCTGGGACAAGGGCGGCGCGGACTACATCAACTGTCCGATGGACAAGGACGAATATCTCGCTTTCCACGCCGCGCTGATTGCTGGCGACAAGACCGCGTTCAAGGAGTGGGAGGCCGACACGCCCTATTTCGAGGGCTGCATGCCGGTCGAGGTCATGGCCGAACGCGGTGTCGATACGCTGCGTTTCGGACCGATGAAGCCGGTGGGGCTGGATAACCCAAAGACTGGGCGTTGGCCCTATGCGGTAGTCCAGTTGCGCCAGGATAATGCGCTGGGGACGCTGTGGAACATCGTCGGTTTCCAGACCAAGCTGAAGCATGCCGAACAGGTGCGCGTATTCCGCATGATCCCGGGGCTTCAAAATGCCGAGTTCGCGCGGCTGGGCGGGCTGCACCGCAACACCTTCATCAAGTCGCCGATCCTGCTCGACCCCGTGCTGCGTCTGAAAAGCGCGCCGCA
>DDFE01000083.1:7053-13870 GCA_002336985.1 Sphingomonadales bacterium UBA1936 | reverse complement strand
GCTTAGGCTGCTGCTGGCACAGGCAGCGCGGCAGGCTCTTTCTCACGACGCGCGTGGTTGCGAACTCTCCGGGGTTCAGGCTGCCGCTCCGGTCCTTGTCGGCGACGGCGAACTTCGTCGATGTCTTGATGGCATACTCGTCGAAGCTCAACTTGCCGTCGCTGTTCGTGTCGAGCTTCGCGAACGCCTTGTGCCGCGCCAGCAGGTACTCGTCGCGTGCGACCGCGCCATCCTTGTCGCGATCGTAGCGAGCAAAGCGCTTTTCCTCGCGCGTCTTCTCGGTCGCGGAGGGCGGTCCGCTCGCCGGATCGGTCAGCGCGGTGGATGCCATAGCGGGAAGCGGCGGGACCAGCGTCCCGCGATCGGCCTGCGCTTTCCAAATGAAGAACCCTGCCGTCACCAGCAGTAACGCCGATGCCACGCCGGCCAGGAAACGTCCCACGGTCTTGCCCCCCTGTTCAAAAACAGGACCGCGCGTAGCATTCCGACCCGCGCGCGCAAGTCAGCGAATGCTGGCGATCAGTCTCCAAAAGGTACGCGGTATCGGAGCGCCGCGCCGGATATCGGTCGCCGCCAGCCGGGCAAGTATGCGCAACGGACGCGGCAACTGCCCGATGCGTGCGGCGGCGAAAGCTTCGGCAGCCATCGCCTGTGCGCGCGTTGCGGTCTCTGCGTCGGAACAGTGCTCGGCGAAATCGGCAAGCGCCCATCCCCNNGACCTCCCACCCCTCCACGAGCCGGGCGAGTGCAACGCCATCGATACCCATACGTCCCAATACATTGTCCGCCAACGCATCGAGCACGGGCTCGCCACGCCGGCCATTCGGCTTCAGGGTCGTTAGCGCCTCATGCCACCAGGTCATCCGCATCTGGCCGACCATCGGCTGCGTCGTTCCTGCGACGATCGCACCCAGTCGCTGGTCGAGCGTCCACAGGGCCGAAATCGAGGCGCGCGCAGGCGATGGCGCATGCAACAGCGCGAAATTGCGGTCGTTGTCGAGGAGATCGGTCACGCGGAAAAAGGCATAAAATTGCGCATTAACCTTCCGGATTTAACAGTTGTTAGCCTTACCTGTTGCATGCGCTCTGATCGAACACGCGGGATCGGAACAGGGGTATGCGCATTTCACCGGCAGAAAGCCGTGCCAGGGAGCATAAGGCGGGCTTGCTGACGCGCCTGCGCCGCGACGCACGCGGCAATACGCTGGCAATGATGGCGATGGCAACCATCCCGCTTGCCGGGATGGTCGGATCGGCCGTCGATATCGGCCGCGGCTACCTGATCAAGTCGCGCCTGCAGCAGGCATGCGACGCGGGCGCGCTTGGCGCACGTCGCGCCATGCCGGGCACGACGATGGATGCGAATGCCGTCGCGCAGGGCACGCGTTTCTTCAACGTGAACTTCTCGCCCAACACGGCCGGCACGACCAGCTCGGCGTTCTCGCTCGCGGCCAGCCTCACGGGCGAAGTCACGGGTACCGCAACCGCAGTCGTACCGATGACCATCACGCGCGTGTTCGGCACCGACAACATCACGCTGACCGTCACCTGCGGCGCGCGGCTGGAAATCCCGAACACCGATGTGATGTTCGTGCTGGATACCACCGGCTCGATGAACGATTGCCCCGACAACTCAGCCTGCAATGGCAATGCGAGCTCGAAAATCGCGGGCATCCGTTCCGCGGTGATGGACTTCTACGACACTATGGCGACGTCCATGCCGGTCGGCGCCCAGCTCCGCTACGGTTTCGTGCCCTATTCGAGCACGGTCAACGTCGGTGCGACGCTTTCGTCGGCGTGGGTTCCGGACAACTATACCTACCGCTCGCGCGTCGCGAACTTCAACACGGCGGTCTATCTCGGCACGGCGGGAACGCCGGCCGTCACAACCGAAACCTATGGTTCGGCGCTGACCAGCAGCCAGTGCAACAGCTATGGTTCGAACCTGAACTATCCCACGTCCAGTTCGTCATCCCAAACGACCGGTACCGCCCCCGCAAACACCACGCAGACCTCCGTCAGCTTCCAGAGCTGGGGCGGTTCGGGCAGCGGGACGGGAACCTGCCGCCGCACGAAAACCGTGACCGTGACGACATATGTAACCAAGTACCGGTTCACCAACTGGTCGTACAGCTCGGTGTCGCTCCCGACCAACACGTTCAAGTCGGGCTCGATGGTCCGCGTGGCGACCGGCACGCCGGCGAATACGGATTATTCCGACACCTCGCGGTCCTACGACGCCCTCGAACTTGCGGCACTGCCGACCTATACGGGAACGGAACTCGATACGACCTGGGGCGGCTGCATTGAGGAACGCGACACGGTTGCAAACGCCACTTTCTCGTACGGCTCATTGCCGTCGAACGCCTATGACCTCGATCTCGACGCCGTGCCCAGTTCCGCCGCCACGATGTGGCGTCCCTGGTGGCCGGAAGTCGTGTGGACGTCGAGCTGGCGGCCGTATGACAGCGCGGCCAGCGGTTATGCCGCCTGCCCCGCCGCCGCACGCAAGATGGGCATCATGACGCGGGCTGACGTCCAGTCCTACGTCAACACGTTGATCGCCATTGGCGGTACTTATCACGACACCGGCATGATCTGGGGCGCACGGCTGATTTCGCCGACCGGCATCTTCGCATCGGAAAATGCGACCGCCCCCAACGGCCAGCCGATCACGCGCAACATCGTCTTCATGACCGATGGTCAGATGGCGCCGAACCAGAACATCTATGGCCTCTATGGCTTGGAAGTTGCCGATCAGCGCGTCAGCGGTGGCAATTTTTCCGACCTGACCAATCGCCACAACTCACGCTTCCGCGCCATGTGCGATGCGGCGCGTGCCAAGAATATCCGTATCTGGGTGGTCGGTTTCGGCACCTCGCTCAGCAGCGACATGACCGCATGCGCCGACCCCGGCCAAGCGTTCCAGGCGTCCAACACGGCCACGCTGCGTGCCCAGTTCGCGCAGATCGCATCCCAAATCGCCCGCCTGAGGCTCTCGCAATGATCCGGAAAATCCTTCGCCGCATTCGCCGCGACGATCGCGGCGCCACGCTCATCGAATTCGCCCTGGTCGCGCCGGTCATGCTCGTCGTGATCATGGGCCTGCTCGACATGACCTATCGCATCTACGCCAATGCGATCCTGCAAGGCGCGGTCCAGAAAGCCGGCCGTATGGCGACGCTTGCGACCAACAACACGTCGCAGGTGGCGCTCGATACCGCCGTCAAGGACGCATTCAAGCAGGTGAACAGCGGCGTCACGGACTCCTCGTTCGTCATCACGCGCCGAAACTACGCGAACTTCACCAATGCGGATAAAATGGAGCCATCGACGGGACCCGGCGGCGTGTGCGCGTCCGGCTATACCTATGTCGATCTCAACAACAGCAATACCTATGACGACGGCGCGCAGAACGGACAGGGCGGCGCGCAGGACGCGGTGCTGTATACCGTCCAGGTAACCTATCCGACGCCGTTCCCCGTGTCGTCGCTTTATGGCGCATCGCGGACGCCGACCATTCGCGCGACGACGATCCTGCGCAACCAGCCGTTTACGACACAGGGCGCGCGCAACGCCGGTACGACCAGGAACTGCCCATGATACTGCGCACCCGCAATCTCCTGAAGCGCCTGCGTCGCGACCAGAGCGGCCTGGCCTTCATCGAGTTCGCCTACAGCTTGCCCGTCGTGCTCGGGATCGGCCTCGGCGGCATCGAGATCGCCAACCTGGCCGTAACACGCATGCGGATCAGCCAGATCGGCATGGCCGTGGCCGACAATGCCGCACGGGCGGGTTCCGGCAACGGCATGGCGCTGCAGCGGATGTACGAGTCCGACGTGGCCGACGTGTTCGAGGCAGCCCGCATACAAGGTACGCCGATCGATTTCCGGCAGCGCGGCAAGATCATCCTGTCCAGCCTGCAACCCAACGCATCGGGCGGCCAGTGGATCGCCTGGCAGCGCTGCTATGGCCTCAAGGCGTTCACGTCGACCTACGGCATCGCCGGCAACGGGAAGACCGGAACGGCGTTCCCGGGTATGGGTCCGACCAGTGCGCGTGTAACCGCGCCCGCATCGAACGCCGTGATGTTCGTCGAGATTGCCTACGACTATCGCGCCATCGTCGAACCGTTCGCGCGTGGGTTGCAATATTTCGGCCTCAACGTCGACAACCAGGTGATCACCTATCGCGGCGCGTTCATCGTCCGCGAGCCGCGCGAACTGGGCGATTCTAACGACGCTGCCACGACCTCGACCGAGGACTTCGGGCTGTTCCAGAACACGCCCGCCGTCACCCGCCAGATTTGCACCTGATCCTCAGCGGTAGCAGACCGACTTCACTGCTGCGACCACCCGCTCGGCGTTGACCAACGTCGCGCGCTCGAGGTTCGCCGCATAGGGCATCGGCACGTCCTCGTTCGCGACGCGCAGCACCGGTGCGTCGAGATCGTCGAAGCCCTGTTCCATCGCGATGGTGATGATCTCGCTCGCGATCGAACAGACCGGGAAGCCTTCCTCGACCACCACCATGCGGTTGGTCTTTTTCAGGCTTGCCAACACCGTCGCCGAATCAAGCGGACGCAGTGTGCGCAGGTCGATCACCTCCGCATCGATGCCCTCCTTCGCCAGTTCCTCGGCGGCTTCCAGCGCAAGCCCGACGCCGATCGAATAGCTGACGATCGTCACCGTGCTGCCCGCACGCATGATCCGTGCCTTGCCGATGGGTACGACATGCTCGCCCTCGGGCACGTCGAAGCTGCGCCCGTAGAGCAGTTCGTTTTCGAGGAACACGACCGGGTCTTCGCAGCGGATCGCCGCCTTCAGCATGCCCTTGGCATCGGCAGCGTCATACGGCGCCATAACGATCAGGCCCGGGACGCTGGCGTACCAGGGGCCATAATTCTGGCTATGCTGCGCGGCGACGCGGCTGGCCGCGCCATTGGGACCGCGGAACACGATCGGGCAGCGCATCTGGCCGCCCGACATGTAATTGGTCTTCGCCGCCGAATTGATGATGTGGTCGATCGCCTGCATCGCGAAGTTGAACGTCATGAATTCCACGATGGGCTTGAGGCCGCCCATCGCGGCCCCCGTGCCGATGCCGGCAAAGCCATATTCGGTGATCGGCGTGTCGATGACCCGGCGCGCGCCGAATTCGTCGAGCAGGCCCTGCGTGACCTTGTACGCACCCTGATATTCGGCGACTTCCTCGCCCATCACGAAGACACGATCGTCGGCGCGCATTTCCTCCGCCATCGCGTCGCGCAACGCTTCGCGTACGGTGAGCTTGGTGGTCGGGCCGTCGGGCGCCGGGCCGTCATGGCTTGCCGCTTCATAAAGCTGGCGTGCACCGGTTTCGACCTTATGCGGCGTCGCGCTTTCGGGCGCGGGCGCTTCGGCAGCCGGCGCAGCGTCCTTCGCTGGTGCCGGCGCGGCCGGAGCCGCAGCCTCTCCTTCGCCCTGGATCGTCGCGATGACGGTGCCGACCTTCACATTGTCGGTCCCCTCGGCGATCAGGATCTCGCCGATCGTCCCTTCATCGACGGCCTCGAATTCCATCGTCGCCTTGTCGGTTTCGATCTCGGCCAGGATGTCGCCGGACTTCACGCTGTCGCCAGCCTTCACGAGCCACTTGGCAAGCGTGCCTTCCTCCATGGTCGGGGAAAGCGCAGGCATTTTCAGTTCGATGGCCATCAATATTGCCCCACCAGCACGTCGGTATGGAGTTCGGACAGATCGGGTTCGGGCGACTGTTCGGCGAAATCGGCGGCTTCCGCGACGATCGTGCGGATTTCCTTGTCGATGTCCTTCAGCTTCGCTTCGTCGATGCCGGCCGCTTCGAGTTCCTTCTTCAGCCCCTCGATCGGATCGCGTGTGTCGCGCATCGACTGAACCTCGTCGCGCGAGCGGTACTTCGCCGGGTCCGACATCGAGTGCCCCCGATAGCGATAGGTCTTCATCTCGAGGATGAGCGGCCCCTTGCCCGAACGCGTCCATTCGAGCGCGACTTCGGCGGCGCCGCGGCAGGCCAGCACGTCCATGCCGTCCACCTGAATACCGGGAATGGTGAAGCTTTCGCCGCGGCGGAACAGATGCGTTTCAGCCGACGAACGCTGCACGCTGGTCCCCATCGCATACTGGTTGTTTTCGATGACGAACACGACCGGCAGGTCCCACAACGCCGCCATGTTGAACGCTTCGTAGACCTGGCCCTGGTTGGCCGCGCCATCGCCGAAATAGGCGAGGCAAACACCGCCATCGCCGCGGTATTTGTGCCCGAAGCCAAGGCCCGCACCCAGCGACACCTGTGCGCCGACGATGCCGTGACCGCCGTAAAAGCCCTTGGCGACGTCGAACATATGCATCGACCCGCCCTTGCCCTTCGAAATGCCCGCCTGGCGACCGGTCAGTTCGGCCATGACGACCTTGGGCTCGATACGGCACAACAGCATGTGGCCGTGATCGCGATAGCCCGTGATGACAGAATCCCTGCCGATCTCCAGCGCCGACTGCAGGCCGACCGCGACCGCCTCTTGCCCGATATAAAGATGGCAGAACCCGCCAATGAGGCCGAGGCCGTAGAGCTGGCCTGCCTTTTCCTCGAAACGGCGGATCAACAGCATGTCGCGATAGAACGACAGCATCTCTTCAGGCGTCGCCTTGTAGCGCTTTGGCTCTGGCGGGCGGGTGAGCGTTGGTTTGTCAGCCTTGACGGCGGCTTTTGCCACGAAGGGGCCTTTCACTGGGAGGGTGCTTGCTGCGCTATAGAAGCGTGAAGCGCGACGGTGCAAGCTGACGCAAAGGGAAATGGACGC
>DDFE01000083.1:0-7019 GCA_002336985.1 Sphingomonadales bacterium UBA1936 | reverse complement strand
GCTGTAGGACAGCGGCAATCGCAGCATTCCGCTATTTGAGGCGGATGACGATTTCGTCTTTCTTGACGACGCCCATGTCCTTGCGGACCAGTTCGTCGACGAGATCGGGATCGGCATGGCGCGGATCGAGCAATGCGACACGATGCGCGAGCCGCTCACGGTCGGCCTCGACCTTGGCGAGTTCGCCCTTCCGCTCCGCCAGCCGTTTCGAATAATCGCCCCAGGCAAGCGCACCGTTTGCGCCGAACAGCGCATAGCCACCAAAGAACGCGACCACGATCAACGCGGCGGCGGGCGCAATGGCGGCACGCAGGTTGGACCAGATTTTACGAGGCTTCGACACTAGCCCCTTGAATCACAGCCGATTCGGCGAATCAACCCCGCTTCGACGCGAAAATGGACCGACCTGCATATTTTGCTTGTCCATCCAGCTGTTCCTCGATGCGGATCAGCTGGTTGTACTTCGCCAACCGGTCGGAACGCGCGAGCGAACCGGTCTTGATCTGCCCGCAGTTGGTAGCGACCGCGAGGTCGGCGATCGTCGAATCCTCGGTCTCGCCCGAACGGTGCGACATGACCGCGGTATAGCCGCTGCGCTGTGCCAGAGCGACGGCCGCCAGCGTTTCGGTCAGCGTACCGATCTGATTGACCTTCACGAGCAGCGAGTTCGCCAGTCCCTTTTCGATGCCCATCGTCAGGCGGTCGACATTAGTCACGAACAGGTCGTCGCCGACCAGCTGGACCTTGTCGCCGACCAGGTCGGTCAGCGCTTTCCAGCCCTCGAAATCGTCCTCGCTCATGCCGTCCTCGATCGACACAATCGGATAGCGTGCGCAGAGATCGGCGAGATAGGCGGCGTTTTCGGCAGGGCTGCGGTCGACGCCCTCGCCCTCGAACTTGTACGTGCCGCCCTTGAAATATTCCGTCGCGGCGCAATCGAGCGCGAGCACGACATCGTCGCCCGGCTTGTAGCCCGCCGTCTCGATCGAGCTCATGATGAAATCGAGCGCTTCGGGCGCGCTCGCTAGGTTGGGCGCGAAACCGCCCTCGTCACCGACCGCGGTTGCCAGCCCCTTGTCGTGGAGCTTCTTCTTCAGCGTATGGAAAATCTCGCTGCCCATGCGCACCGCGTCGAAAATGCTCGCCGCGCCGACGGGCATGACCATGAATTCCTGGAAATCGATCGGGTTGTCGGCGTGCATGCCGCCATTGATGATGTTCATCATCGGCACCGGCAGCACCTGTGCGCTGACCCCGCCGACATAGCGGTATAGCGGCAGGCCGCGCGCATCGGCGGCCGCCTTTGCAACCGCCATGCTTACGCCCAGGATAGCGTTCGCACCCAGCCGCGCCTTGTTCGGCGTGCCGTCGAGTTCGATCATCGCGGCATCGACTTCGCCCTGGTCCTCGGCGTCGAGGCCGTTGAGCAGGTCGGCGATTTCGCCGTTCACGGCATCGACCGCCTTGCCGACGCCCTTGCCCAGCCATGCCCCGCCGCCGTCGCGCAATTCGACTGCTTCATACGCGCCGGTCGATGCGCCTGACGGCACCGCCGCACGACCGAAGCTGCCGTCCTCCAGCATCACATCGACTTCGACCGTCGGGTTGCCCCGGCTGTCGACGATCTGGCGGGCATGGATGTCTAGGATGGCGGTCATTGCGTATCGGTCTCGCTGCTTGGAGGAACGGAACGCGAGCGCCTGTAGTTGACGTAAGGGAACAGCGCAAACCGGCAGGATTGGGGGTGGCAACTTGCCGACACTTCCCTATCTTGGCCTGCATAGCCGACCGCCCAACAAGGAGCATGAAGATGGCCCGTACGCCGAAACCGAAAGCCGATGCCGCCACCACTGCTCAGGACGCCGTTTCGGCAGCCACCGCCGCGGTTGCGCCAGCAGTCGAGGAAGCCAAGATCAGCGTCGCGAAGGTCAAGGAACAGGCGTCAGCCATGGGTGCCGAAGCCATCGACACGGCACGCAAGGCCGCGACGCAGGGCAAGGACATGGCAGCCGAGGCACTGAGCGAGATTTCGAAACTGGCCGAGGGTGCCGCCAAGGTCGTCGATGAGCGTGTTGGCGAGCAATATGGCGACTATGCGCGCAAGGCCGCGACCAGCGTCGGCAACGCGGCAAACACGCTGCAGAGCAAGGACATCGACACGATCGTGTCGGATACCAAGGAATTCGTCCGCAAACGCCCGGCGATCGCCATCGGTGCGGTGGCAGCGGTCGGTCTGTTCCTGACACAGATGCTGCGCCGTTCGTCGAAGAAAACACCCGACGACAAGGCCTGAGCCTTTGACCGACGCGACCGTCGAACCGGTCGAACCTGAAGAAGCGCCGGAAGAGGCGGGCGTACGGCAATCCGTACCCGAGCTGCTGGCCGAACTCGTCGAAGACGGTCACGCCTGGCTCGACGCCGAACTCGCGGTCTTTCATGCGGAGGCCCGGCGGCGGCTGATCATCGCCGGGATCGGGATCGGGCTGATGACGTTGGCGGCGACGATGCTGGCGGGAACGCTGATCGCGCTGCTGGTCGGTGCCATGTTCGCACTGGGGCCGGTCATCGGCCCCGGCTGGGCAACGGTGATCATCATCGTGCTGGCGCTGACGCTTTCGGCCGCCTTCGCCCAGGCCGGCCGGATCCAGTTGCGCAAGCTGACGAGGAAGCAATTGCCATGAAGGAAACGCGCGAACTGGAAGTGGCGACGCAGGCGCGCGACGAGGCACGCGTCGCGTTGACGACCACGACCCGGAAGCTGCGCGGACGGCTGGCACCCCGGATGATCGCCGCAGATGTTGCCGAACTGATTGCGGCGCGCGCGGGGCGGATCTTCCTGAAATCGGGCATTTCCAAGCGCCGCCGCGTGACCGCCGCGATCGGTGGCGCCGCGGCGATCGCATCGGCAATCGCGCTCAGGGCAGCACAGAAGGCTGCGGGCAAGAAAAAGCGGTGATTTTTTTACCCGGCGACGCTACGGCAGTCGCCCATGAGCAAGCTTCACCTCGTCTTCGGCGGTCGCGTGACCGATCCCCAAACCCTGGATTTCGTCGATCCGTCGAAACTCGACATCGTCGGCATCTATCCGGACTATAAAAAGGCCGAGGACGCCTGGCGCAGTGCGGCGCAGAAAACCGTCGACGATGCCGAGATGCGCTATGTCGTGGTGCACCTGCACCGGATGCTTGAACCGGAAATCCCGCTCGGCTGAACGCCGTTACCCCCTGCGGTACCGCCATTCGAGGAAGGCGGGCGTCAGGATCAGCCCGGTGATGAAGCCGCCGACGTGCGCCGCGGTCGCGACGCCGAACGGTCCGGCAGCGCTTGCGAACGAAATACCCCATTGGATCGCTGTCCAGGCGACGGCGAGCCACAGCCCGCGCACGGCGAACGCCGAGAGCGGCCCGATGGACGACACTTTCCCGCGGCCGAACATCAGCGCGTAGGTCCCCAGCACTGCGGAAATCGCCCCGCTCGCCCCGATCATGGGCACGGGCGACGTGGGATCGATGAGATATTGCGCAGATGCGGCGCCATAGGCGCCCGCGACGTACAGCAACACCAGTCGCCAGCCGCCGAGCACCGATTCAACCTGCCGTCCGCAGATGACCAGCATCATCAGGTTGAGCATGATGTGCAGCACACCGCCATGGAGCAGCGTCGCTGTGATCGGGGTCAGCCAGAACGGCACCGCGTTCGGTACGACGTTCTCTGCGACGGCGCGCACGGGGATGAACCCGCCCTGCAGCTCGACCTGCGGCCCGCCAAGAAAGGTCTGCGCCAGAAAGGCGACCGCGGTTGCAGCCACGATCGACTCGGTCACGCGCGGCGGGCGCGCAGGTTTCATCCTTAGATGAACTCGATCTTCGAGACCTGGTAGTAACGGTCGCCCGCGGGCACCGACACTTCGACGTCCTCACCGACCTTGCGGCCGATCAGCGCGCGGCCCAGCGGCGAGTTGAAGCTGATGCGGCCGATCTTGGCGTCCGCCTCGGTCTCGCCGACGATCTGGTATTTCACCGGCTTGTCGGCATCATCGAGCAGGGTCACGGTCGCACCGAACACGATCTTGTCGCCCGAAAGCTCCTTCGGATCGATGATCGTCGCGCGCGACAGCTTGCTCTCGATATCGGCGATCATCGCCTCGATCTGGCCCTGGCGCTCTTTCGCGGCGTGATATTCGGCGTTTTCCGAAAGGTCGCCGTGCGCGCGCGCTTCCTCGATCGCGTCGATCACCTCGGGCCGTTCTGCCTTGAGCGACACCAGCTGCTCGTTGAGCATCCGCTGCCCCTCGATCAGCATCGGCATCTTGTCGACAGTCGCCATATTCCGAACCCCTAATCCTCAAGGCCTTTCGGCCAAAACCCGCTTGCCGCCCCGGTCAGGAACCGGTGCCCATCATAGTCGCATCTGTCGGGATCAGCTTGCGAGCCGAAGATGATAGGATTGCAGGGGCCGAACTTCAAGGTCGCGGTTGCGCAGCGCAGCAATTGCCAGGGCTGTCGCGACCCCGGCCTGTGCGGTCGTGTGTTGCGGAACCTTGTTCACCAGCGCCGACCGCCGGATGCTTTCGCTGTCCTTCAGCGACTGCCACCCTTCCGTCGTGTTGAAGATCAGCGCGATGTCGCCATCGACGATCCGGTCGACGATGTGCGGGCGCCCTTCCGCAACCTTGTTGACGTATTCGACGGCGATGCCGTGCCCTTCGAGATAACGCGCGGTACCGCCCGTCGCGACGATGGTGAAACCAAGGCCGGCAAGCTGTTGCACGGCGGGCAGGATGACCGGCTTGTCGCTGTCCTTGACGGAGACGAACAGGCGGCCGGATGTCGGTAAACTGACGCCTGCACCGAGCTGCGACTTGGCGAAGGCGGTTGCGAAATCCTTATCGATTCCCATGACTTCACCGGTAGACTTCATTTCTGGTGAGAGGACAGGATCCACACCCGGGAAGCGCGCGAAGGGGAAGACCGCTTCCTTGACCGCGATGTGCGGCACGTCGAGGTCGATCTTCGGCAGGTCGGCCAGCTTTTCGCCCGCCATGACGCGCGCAGCGATCTTGGCAATCGGCGCGCCGATGGCTTTCGCAACGAACGGTACGGTGCGCGACGCGCGCGGGTTGACCTCGATGATATAGACCTGCCCGTCCTTCACCGCGAACTGCACGTTCATCAGGCCACGGACCTCGAGCGCCTTGGCCAGGATTTCCGCCTGCCGTGCGATCTCGGTCACGATTTCCGGCGCCAGGCTATAGGGCGGCAGGCTGCAGGCGCTGTCGCCCGAATGGACGCCGGCTTCCTCGATGTGCTGCAGGATTCCCGCGACGACCACCTGGTCGCCATCGGAAATCGCGTCCACGTCGACCTCGACCGCATCGCGCAGGTAACGGTCGATCAGGACCGGCGCGTCGCCCGACACCTGCACCGCGGTTGCGATGTAATGGTCGAGTTGCGCCTCTGTATCGACGACTTCCATTGCGCGGCCGCCCAGCACGAAGCTGGGGCGCATGAGTACGGGGTAGCCGATGCGCGTCGCGACCGCGACCGCCTCATCCCGGTTGCGCGCGATGCCGTTTTCGGGCTGCTTCAGGCCCAGTCGTTGGATCAGTGCCGCGAACTGCTCGCGGTCCTCGGCGAGATCGATCGCCTTGGGGCTGGTGCCGAGGATGGGAATCCCCGCCGCCTCCAGCGCCTTTGCGAGGTTCAGCGGCGTCTGCCCGCCGAACTGGACGATCACGCCCTTCAGCGTACCCTTCTGCTGCTCGACATGCAGGATTTCCAGCACGTCCTCGGCCGTCAGCGGCTCGAAATACAGCCGGTCGGACGTGTCATAGTCGGTCGACACCGTTTCCGGGTTGCAATTGACCATGATCGTCTCATAGCCCGCCCCGCCCTCGTCGGAGCCGAGCGCGAAACAGGCGTGGCAGCAGCAATAATCGAATTCGATCCCCTGCCCGATCCGGTTCGGCCCGCCGCCCAGGATCACGACCTTCTGCCGGTCGGATGGTTCGGCCTCGCACTCTGGCTCGCCGAAGCTCGGCGCTTCGTAGGTCGAATACATATAAGCGGTCGGCGCCGCGAACTCGGCGGCGCAGGTATCGATGCGCTTGAACACCGGCCGTACGCCCAACCGGTGACGCAGGTTGCGCACATCGGTTTCGGTCTGCGCACCGGTCATCGCGACCACGGCGTCACGGATCAGCCCCGACCGCGCCATGCCGCGTTCGGAGATATTGGCCGACTTTACCGCGAGATAGGCCAACCGCTTGTCGGAAAAGCCCATCGCCTTCAGGCGGCGCAGGCCTTCGGCGTCCTGCGGCAGGCCGTTCCTACAGACCCCTTCCTCGGCCTCGACGATTTCCGCGAGACGCGCGAGGAACCAGGGGTCGAACTTCGACACCGCGTGAATCTCGTCGATGGTCAGACCCTCGCGGAGCGCCTGGGCCGCGACCAGCAGCCGGTCGGGCGTCGGGCGCGAGAGTTCAGCGAAGATCTCGTCCCGCGTGGCGCCGCTGAGCGCCTCGACCTGGTTGAAGCCTGAAAGCCCCGTCTCCAGCCCGCGCAGCGCCTTCTGAAGGCTCTCATGGATGTTCCGGCCGATCGCCATGACCTCACCGACCGACTTCATCGCGGTAGAGAGGAGCGGCTCCGATCCCTTGAACTTTTCGAAGGCGAAACGCGGAATCTTGGTCACGACATAGTCGATCGTCGGCTCGAACGACGCGGGCGTCGCGCCCGTGATGTCGTTCATGATCTCGTCGAGCGTGTAGCCGACCGCGAGCAGCGCCGCGACCTTTGCGATCGGGAAGCCCGTGGCCTTCGACGCCAGCGCCGAGGACCGCGAAACCCGCGGGTTCATTTCGATGACGATCAAGCGGCCATCTTTGGGATTGACTGCGAACTGTACGTTCGAACCGCCTGTTTCAACGCCGATTTCACGCAACGTCGCGATACTCGCGTTGCGCATGATCTGATATTCCTTGTCGGTCAGCGTCAGCGCGGGCGCGACGGTGATCGAGT
>DDFE01000097.1:3462-4225 GCA_002336985.1 Sphingomonadales bacterium UBA1936 | reverse complement strand
GCGTCGATGACGATGGCGGACGTGAAGCGTTTTGCGGATGCGCGCGACGCGGCCCGGCGCGATCACAAGGGGCGGCATTACCTGGGTGTCGGGCGCCTCGCCCCGCAAAAGAATTTCGAACTGCTGGTCGAGGCGTTTGCGAAGATCGCGCGGCCCGATGACCGGCTGACGATTGTCGGTGAGGGGGCCCGCCGCGCGTCGATCACCAAGCGCGCGCGGGAACTGGGCGTGCTTGACCGCGTCCACCTGCCCGGCCACCTGATCGGACCCGAAAACTGGTTCGCTGACGCCGATGCATTCGTCATGTCGTCCGATTTCGAAGGCGTACCGGCCGTGATCGTCGAAGCACTGGCCGCGGGCATGCCGATCGTCGCCACCGATTGCTGTACGGCCATGCCATCGCTGATCGACGGTTTCGGACAACTCGTGCCGCTCGGCGACGCGGCGGCATTGGCGGCGGCCATGGACAGGATCTGCGAGGTTCGGGTCGATGTGGATGCGATGCGCGCCCGCGCCGCACAGTTCACCAGCGAGGCCACGACCGGAACCTGGGGAAAGCTTTTCGCGGACCTGGCGACCGAACGCGCCGTTGACCAATCCCCTCACGCTGCTATCGCCCTTGCGATGCATCACTCCCGACCTGTGGATCTGGTCTGATCATGCAAGGCAATGCCGACCCCGGATTGCCCGTTGCGGGCGATCCTGAACCGCTGAACCCCCGTCCCAACCGGCTGCTTGCATGGGCGACGCCGGGACTGTCGGT
>DDFE01000097.1:0-3427 GCA_002336985.1 Sphingomonadales bacterium UBA1936 | reverse complement strand
AGGAAAAGCGTCAGCAACGCATTGCTCGTCGACTACCTCGGCGAAGCCTATTTTTACAGCTGGGCGCGCAAGAAGATGAATATGGTCACCTCGCCCTTCGGCGCGGTGAAGGACGTCGCGATCCTGTCGGCGCTGGTATCGAACGGCGTCACCATCGTGATGATGGCGCTGGCTTACCCCTACGCGCACGAATTCAACTTCGGCGTTGCGCCCCTGACCATTGCGGCGTCGATCGGCATTGTCGCAGTCATCTCGATCGTGGTCGTCGCCTTCGGTAAGCGCCTGTTCAGCCTGACCCGTGCACAACTCTGGTGGGTATCGGGCGTCCATTTGACGCGTTTGGTCGCTACGAACCTGCTGCTGGCGCTCGCCTGGTCCCTCGCTTTGCCGGACGTGGCGCTGACTTGGTGGCTGGTGCTGGTGACGATCAACATGCTGCTCGGCCGTTTGCCGCTGATCAGCAACAAGGATGTGATCTTTGCCGGACTGGTCGTGTTCCTGGTCGGGCGCGACGACGAGGTGAAGCTGCTGATGGCGTTGATGGCAACGCTGATGCTGCTCGCCAACATCACCGTCGGCGTCATTCTGGCGCTCGGCGATCTCGTGACGCCAAACCGGGAATCGAAGGAGGAAGACGTTTGAAGAAGTTCGTACTGCTGACCGCCCTCGCTCCCGCGATGGCCGGCGCACAGATACCGTCGACACCGAACCTTGGCATTGCCGAGGGTCGCTGCCGCGGCAACGACCCGTCGTTCGTGATCACCGTTGTCGGCCTGAAGGACCGCGGCGGCACGATGAAGGTCGAACTTTATCCGGCGAACGACACCGATTTCCTGCAGGACGACAATATCCTGATCAACGAAGGCAAGCCGTTCCGCAGGGCCGTCATCGACGTGCCCAGGGATGGCCCCGTGCAGATCTGTATCCGGGCGCCCGGCCCCGGCCCATGGGCGCTGTCGATGCTCCATGACCGCGATGGCAACCGCAAGTTCGGCCTGTCGATCGACGGCGTGGGCTTCCCCGGCAATCCGGCGAGTCTCGGCCCGTCCAAACCCCGGGTATCCTTTGCAAAGGCTGTTGCGGGCAATGGTCCGACGCCGATCACCGTGCGCATGATGTACCGCAAGGGGCTGCTTTCTTTCGGGCCGTTGAAGCAGTAACGCCCGGCCCATGCGGATCGTCGACGTCGCGGCATTTTACACGCCCTATGGCGGCGGGGTTAAGACGTACATCGACCGCAAGATGATCGCGGGGCCGCTTGCCGGCCATGAAATCATCTGTATCGCGCCCGGCCCCGCCAACAAGGTCGAGGAACGCGGCCCCAACGCACGGATCATCTACCTGAAGGATCCGGCGTTCCCGCTGGACCGGAAATATCATTATTTCCGCGATGTCGAGGCGTTGTACGCGACGCTGGACGAGATACAGCCCGACATCGTCGAGGTATCGTCGCCCTGGCGTAGCGCACGCCTCATCGGCGAATGGCCCGGCGCCGCACCGCGCACGCTGATCATGCATGCCGACCCCGCATCGGCATATGGCTATCGCTGGTTCGGCGGCATCGCGTCCCGCGAGACGATCGATCGCATGGGCAGCATTTACTGGCAGCACCTGCAGCACATCAACAGCCTGTTCGAAGCGACGGTTACGATCGCTGGCGACCATCAGCTGAACTCGTTGCGCGACGCGGGTTTACACCATTTGAAGCCCGTCCCGATGGGCGTCGAACCCGGCATTTTCTCGCCCACCCTACGCGACGAGGCGTTCCGCGCGCGGCTGCTCGAACGCTGCGACCTGCCGCCCGATGCAACCCTGCTGCTGGGCGCGGGACGACATGGCCCCGAAAAGCGCTGGCCGATGGTGATCGAGGCGGTGACTGCGGCGGGCGCAAAGGCCCCGGTAGGTTTCGTGCTGGCCGGCGACGGCCGCGACCGCGCGCGGGTGGAACGGGCGGCCGCCCGCAATCCGCACATCCAGCTGCTTTCGCCCGTTACCGACCGTCACGAGTTCGCGCGGCTGATGGCCAGTTGCGACGCGCTGGTCCACGGATGCGAAGCAGAAGTATTCTGCACGGTCGGGGCCGAGGCGCGGGCATCGGGCCTGCCGCTCATCATGCCCGACCTTGGCGGCGGCGCGGACCATGCGCGCCTATCCGAGGGCTGGATCTACAAATCGGCGGACAAGGCGTCCCTTGCCGAAACGATCCTCGATTTCGCAGCGACGCCGAAAGAACCGGTTCGCGAACGCGCGCTGTTCCACGCGCAACACGTGCGTACGGTCGACGAGCATTTCATCGACCTGTTCGCCTATTACGAAACGCTGGTCGGCAGGCCACGGACGATCGTCCCCGGCGCTGCCGCTGCACGCGATATCGCCCCGGTCGTCGCCGCGATCGAGCTGGGCGGAACGAAGATCAACGTCGCCATCGGCGCGCATCCCGACCGGTTGGTCGCCGAAGCGGTCATTCCGACGACGACACCGGACGAGACACTGAAATCGGTTGAGGCTTTCCTCGACCTGCACCGCGGCAGTTTTTCGGCGATCGGCATCGCGTCGTTCGGACCGGTCGGGCTCGATCCCGCGCGCCCCGACTGGGGTCATGTCACGACGACGGTGAAGCCCGGCTGGTCCGGCGCTGACGTCGGCCCGCGCATGGCACGGGCATTCGACGTGCCGGTCGCATTCGACACCGACGTCAATGGTGCAGCGCTCGGCGAATATCGCTGGGGCGCGTTACAGGGCGTGGAGGTGGGCCTTTACCTGACGGTAGGTACCGGCGTCGGCGGCGGGCTGGTCGTGCATGGCAAGCCGCTCCACGGCCTGACCCATCCGGAAATGGGGCACATCCGCCTGAAACGGCATGACGGCGACAGCTTCGCCGGCACCTGTTCCTTCCACGGCGATTGCCTGGAGGGTCTCGTCGCCGGTCCCGCCGTCGAGGCGCGGCTGGGGCACACGCTGAGCGAAGTGGCGGAGGACGATCCCGGACGCGACCAGATAATCGACGATCTGGGACAGGCACTCGCCAGTTTCGTGGCGACACTTTCACCCAACCGCATCGTTATCGGCGGCGGTGTGGCGAAGGCGCCAGATCTCCACCGCGATGCCGCGGCACGGATGCGGCACTGGATGGCCGGCTATCAAACCGATGCCGTCAGCGGGAACGATTTCGTCGTGCCGCCTGCGCTCGGCGACCGTGCGGGGATTGCCGGCGGCATCGCTCTTGCGCACGACGAACTGGCAAGGCAGTCTGCCAAGGGCGCATAGCGCGACATTATCGACCGGGGGCGCGAATGTTCGGCAAGAGCGACAGCAATTCTCAGAGCCGATCGGGCGGCAACCTGAGCTTCATCGGCAGCGAAGTGACGATCCAGGGCAATGTCGGCGGGACCGGCAACCTGCACATCGACGGCAAGATCGATGGCGA
>DDFE01000111.1:21397-41857 GCA_002336985.1 Sphingomonadales bacterium UBA1936 | reverse complement strand
GATCAGCGTGCCGCTGCCGACCTGCCACGCCGCATTCGCGCTGAACGTCGTCTTGGTCCCATAGGTCCGGTGATCGTCGACGCGTGCGCCGCCCGTGAGCGTCAGCGCCGCGAACGGCTTGACGATCAGCTGCGCATAGCCGCTAGTCACGCCGGTCTTCGACAGGCTGAAACCGTCGCTGAAGCGCGAATCCTCGTGTTCGATGCCGAAGACGGCACGCAGCCACGGCGAAACCGTCGCATCGCCCTGATATTCGAAGCGCTCGATACGCCCTGCGAAGGTCGATGGCGTGGAGGACGTCGCACTGCTGAAACTCGCGCGGCGGGTGTCGGACAGGGTGAACGCGAACCGGTTCTTCAGCGTGCCGTCGAACAGCGCGGCGTTGATGCCGGCATAGCCGAACGCCTGTTTGGTCGTCGCGTAGCCCGTCGTGTCGGCAAAGCTGAAGAGCGGCGGCGGGAAACCGTCGAAACCCGCCTTGCTGTCGGCGTAGTTGCCGCGCAGGTCGATGTTGATCGTGTCGGACAGGTCGATCTCGACACGGCCATTGGCAGCATACTGGCGAAATGCGTCGCGCTCGGTACCGAACTTGTAGGCCGAGATGCCCTCGTCGTCGAAATATCCGCCGCCGAACGTCGCGCGGACGGGGCCGAACCCGCCGTTGACACGGCCGACAAGCTTCTTGGCGTCCTTGTAGCCATATTCGGCATTCAGCGCCGCGCTGAACCCTTCGGTCGGACGGGCGGTGATCACGTTGACCACGCCGCCCAGCGCCTGACTGCCCCACCGAACCGAACTCGGTCCGCGCACGACCTCGATACGCTCAATATTGCCTGCCAGCAGGTTGCCGAAGTCATAGCCCGACCCCGTCGCCGACGGATCGTTGACGCGAACGCCATCGATCAGGACCAGCGTCTGGTCACCTTCTGCGCCGCGGATGCGGACGGCGGTGGTCTGTCCGGGCCCGCCGTTACGGCTGAACGTCACGCCGGGGGTGGTGGACAACAGGTCGGCAACGCTGATCGTCTGGCGCGCCTCGATCATCGTGCGATCGATGACGGTGATCGCTTGCCCGGTTTCGACTGCGTTCTGCTCGGCACCGGTCGCGGTGACGATGATCGTCGAATCTTCTGCGAACGCAGCGGCGGGAAGCAGCGCGATGGCTGCGGCGGCATATGTGAAACGAAACACTTGTCTTCTCCTCAAACGTAACAACACTCGATGTCGTCACGCGAGGGTGCTCCCCCGATCATCCGCGTCTTCCCGCACGGACAAAGGACCGACCGCGACAGGCAGGTCTCCTGGCTTCCGGGTCAATGTTCCGATCGCGCCTTCCCAAGCCAAAAACAGATTGGCCCAGTGGCATGATGCGATCTTCACTCGCCGGTCACAGTTGCGGGAACAGCGCCGGGTTTTAACCGGCTTCCCTTTTGATCTCCTTTCGGAGAACCTGTCGCGGTCGGGCGGCTAGCCCAGGTTTTGCTGCGTTGCAACGCTAGTGTAACTATCGCAGCTTCAGCGCCTTCTTTACATCTGCCCAGCGCACCAGCTTGAAGTTCTGCGCGGCGGGCGAATTGTCGCCATCCTGCGCCATGAAGATCCCGCTTTCGTATCCCGGGAAGCTGGCGGTCGAAATCTCGATGCCGTCGGTTTCGGACGTGCCACCGATTGCGCCGTTCGGGACGATCCGGAAACGACCGGCATAGCTGAGATCGGGCAGGCGCCAGACAGCATAGGCACTGTCGCCCTGACTCGATCCGACGAGGTAACCGCCGCGCGTTCCTTCCTTTGCGATGGCGAGACCCTCCGCGTCCATGACGAGCCGCTGGCCGTCCGTCTTCGCAACGGCCGTGGGTTCGACGGGATCGCTGGGGCGCGCGCCGAAGCGCCAGATGCCGACGTCTTCCTCGGCCACATAGAGCGTCGCCGTTCGGTCATCGACCACGCAACCTTCTGATTGGGTCGCGAGCTTCATCTTGCGGACGACCTTCGCCGCCGGAGCCGTGCCCAGGTCCAGTTCGGCCTGATAGATGTCGCCCGACTTCATCACGAGGAATGCCGTCAACGGACTGCCGCGCAGTTGCGACAGGCACAGGCCGTATGCCTCGCCGGGGCCGACCGGAAGGATTCCGATGGGCTTCAGCGCTGCTGCGACGGTGTCGAGTTCGAACACCGCGATCTTGCCGTTCGCATTGTCGTTGCGGTCGCTGGCGACCACGATCACGCGCGAACCGACCTGGCGCAGGTCGACGTTGTTTACGCGTCCTGCCGGAACCGAAGACTTCAGTGTTCCATCGAGGCCATAGACATTCAGCCCGGCCTTCTTGTCGGTTCCGATGATCAGGCTGCGGCCCGGCGCGCGCGGGTCGCGCCAGATCGCGGGGTCGTCGGCGGCATCGGCATTGGCCGTAGCAACAGCCGCCGTCTGGCCCGTGGCAGGTACATCGACCGTGACGACCGCGACCGGTGCGGTGGCGGCTACTGTCGCGCAGCCTGAAAGCAGCACCGCGAGAGCGGGCAGGGCAAGCGCGCGCATTACAGCGTCACCCGGATGCCGCCGGTGTAACGCCGGCCGAAACGTTCCCATTCGATGGTGCGGCTGCTGTCGCCTTTCCAGGCATCCGAATAACGGCGGCCCGGTTGGTTGAGCAGGTTCGAGGCGTCGAAGTACAATTCGAATCCTTTCTTGATCTCATATCGCACCGACAGGTCCATCTCCGTATCGAGCGCCCAGTACGTATCGCCCGCATCGACCAGCGTGTCGGAAACCGTGTCGAGCCAGTCGGTCCGCAGCTGGTAGTTCAGACGGGCCGAGAACCCGTATTTCTCGTAATAGACGCCGATGTTGTAGACGACATCCGACGTGTTCGGCAGGCGCAGCTTGCGGGCCGGGGTGGTCGCGTCGACCGCGGGCTTGTCGACCTCGCTCTTGTTCAGCGTCACGTTTGCCGAAATGCCGAAGCCGCCTGTCCAGTCGGGCAGGCCGAGGGTCGAGGTATAGGGTTCGAGCTGGGCCTGCGCCGCGGCTTCCAGGCCATAGATATAACCGCCGCCGCCGTTGGTGATCCCGCTGAACGCATAGCCGGACCGGTCAACGCCGCCGCTGTCCAGCGCGTTGGATCCGAACGTGCGGCTCTGGTTGAACAGCACGTCTTCGACCCGCTTGTAGAACGCGCCGAGCATGAAATAACCTTGCGGCCGCACATACCATTCGAGATAGGCGTCCACGCCATAGGCGCGCTCTGGCTTGACCGAGGGATTGCCGCCCGAAATCGTGCGATTGGTATCGTTGATCACGACATTGGGACGCAACTGGTCGTAATCCGCGCGCGCGGCACCGCTGGTAAACCCGATNNGCGCGTTCGCCGCGGCCGTCCGCATTGCGTCGTTGTCGAAGTAGCGGAACGTGTAGCCCAGCGGAATCTTGCCCATGAATGGCGTGCTGAGCGAGAAATTGTTGTAGTCCGTGGGGATACCCGCGGTCGCAAATTGTGCCGCGGTCGTCAGGTTGATTTCGGCCTCATTCGCTTCCTTCGTCCGCTGGTCGAACTGAATACCCGCGCGGATCGTGCCTTCGCCGCCGAACAGGTCGAGTTCCTTCCCGACTTCGAACTTGCCGGTGTACGCCTTGGTCACATCGACCGCGCTCAAAAGGCGCAACGACGACAGTGGCTTATTGAACGTGTCAATCGCGGTGACCGGCGTTCCTGCCTGATAGGTGGTGGGGCCGCTGTTCTGGATAGTCGTGAACAGCTGAACGATCGCCCGGTTGGGATCCCTGAAGTCATAGCTGACGGTCGGGCGCAGGTTGCGCGTCGACGGGCTGTCCCAGCGGGCCTCGCCGACCACTGAACGATCATCGACGGATTCGGTGTAGTTGCCGGCCCATCTGATCTTCCAGCCGTCACCGAACTTGTGGTCGCCCGCAATGGTGTTGGTGAACACCGACTGGCGGAACGCGCGCAGCGTCGAGCGCTGGTTGATATCGACGCCGTAGACCGTGCCCTGGTACGGCGTGTTGCCGATGCAGACGTCCGCATAACCCGTGGTCGTGGGGCGCGGATTGACCGCAGTCGAACAGGCTGCCGTTCCTGCAACAAGATCGCCCTGCCGGTCGTCGAGATCGAAGATGTAATTGTCGCGTGCCTCGTCGTCCGTAAAGATCGTGTAGAGCGAGCGGATCGACAGCGTGTTGTCGCTATCCGGCTTCCAGTCGATCCGGCTCGACAGCGACCAGTTCTTGCGGGTCAGGCGGTAAAGCTTGTTCTCGGTTTCGCGCACCCAATAGCGATCGGCGAAGCCGGGCCGCTGGTCCTGCGAAACCTGTTCCCAGTCGTTTTCGAAATTGTCGGTCAGCATGTTGCGCAGGTAATAGCTGCCCGAAATGACCACGCCGATTTCGCCGACGCCGGTTTCATAGGTGTTCGAAAGGACCAGCGACCCCTCATATTCCGAACGTCCGCCGAGCTCGACATAGCCGCCACCCGCTTTCGCGCCGAGGTGGAAACCAGAATAGTCGAAGGCCGAACGCGTGACGATATTGACGTTGCCCGCGATGGTTTCGCCCGGAAGGTCGGGCGTCACCGCTTTCTGAATGACGATCTGCGACGCGATCGCCGACGGGATCGAGTCATAGCGGCTGTCGCGCCCCTCCGGGCTGACGACATTGATCCCGTCGAACGACAGGGTAGTCCAGGTCTTGGGTGCGCCGCGCAGTGAGATGTAGCGGGCTTGACCCTGGTCGCGTTCGACCGCGACACCAGGCAGGCGCGATGCGGCCTGTGCGATATTCTGATCGGGCAGGCGGCCGACGGCGTCGGAGGCGGCGACCGTCACCAGCGAATCGGAATTGCGCTGAACCTCAAGCGCGGCGGCTTCCGATTCGGCGATCGGGCGGCTGGCAGTGACGACGATCTCGCCTTCCGCTTCCGCTTCGGCCGGCGCCTGTGCCCACGCGGGCGTAATCGCGATGAATGACGCGCTGCAAACCAATGCAACACGAATAGCGCGCGACATGGCGTCGCGCCGTACGAAAGACATCATATTTGGGCTCCCCAGCTCCGGGACGCGAACGGAGAGAAGTCCGCCGCGCCGTTGAGGGGCCGCTAGGGTGTTTATATTGCAGCGAAGCGTAGGACGCGTGACGCAGGTGTTACGATTATGTGAAACGGTGCATCGAATGGCCATGCGCAGTGGTGGGCTCGCCGGGATTCGAACCCGGGACCTACAGATTAAAAGTCCGTTGCTCTACCGACTGAGCTACGAGCCCGCACTGCGTGGCTGCGCGCGGAGTACTGGACTGCGCGGCAAGGCGCTGCCCCTATGCGCGGGGCCGTTTCCGGTCAAGGCGCGCGCGCAATTGCCGGGCGGTCAGGTGGGTAACGGGGTCGCGCCAGTCGGGCGCGACTTCCACGAGCGGCGCCAGCACGAACTGGCGTTCGCGGAAGGCTGGATGCGGAATGGCAAGGCCGGGCGATGTCCAGATGCCGCCCGACCAGCCGATGATATCGAGGTCGAGCACGCGGTCGCCCCAGCGCCGGCCCGGTCGGCGGCCATGGGCGCGCTCGATGGATTTCAGGTGTTTCAGCAGCGCGCGGGGACGACGGTCGGTTTTTACGAGCGCGACAGCGTTCGCGTAGCTGCGCGTGCCGGGCCCCATCGCCGGGGTCGTGTGAATCCGTGACAGCGCACGCAGCCCTTCGATCGGGGCGTCGGTGACAATCGCCCGCGGAGAACGCCCACGCCCACGCCGGTTGCTGCCGATGGCGATCAGATAGCTATGCTTGCCCACACGGGCGTCCTAATCGGGAACGATGTTTCCAGTAAGCCCCATTCCCGAAAGCGAACCGTCGCACGATTGCCCCAAGTGTCCGCGCCTCGTGGCCGTCCGCCAAGCCTTGCGGCTCGCACATCCCGACTGGTGGAACGCGCCGTGTCAGGCATTCGGCGATCCCGGGGCTTGGCTTGCGATCGTCGGTCTCGCGCCCGGCAAGCATGGCGCCAACCGGACGGGGCGGCCGTTTACGGGCGACTATGCCGGCGACCTGTTGTTCGCGACCTTTGCCAAGTTCGGCCTGACCGAGGGCGTTTATGGATCGAGCGTGGAAGACGGCGTGCAACTGAAGGGCGCGATGATCGTCAACGCGGTCAAATGCCTGCCACCCGAAAACAAGCCGACGCCCGAAGAAATCCGGACTTGCCGTCCATTCCTGGCCGGGCAGTTGGGCGAATTGCCCAATGTCCGCGTCGTCATCGCGCTGGGCCAGATTGCGCACCAATCGGCAGTCAAGGTCATGGGCGGTCGGCTGCCCAAGGCGCGCTTCGGCCATCTGAATGAACACCGCATGCCCGACGGCCGGGTGCTGATCGATAGCTATCACTGCTCGCGCTACAACCAGAACACCGGCCGGCTGACCGCGGAGATGTTCGAATCGGTGTTCGTGCGCGCCCTTGAACTTCAGGACGAGATTGGCGTGCGATAGCGCCGGGCCAAGGGATGCGTAGCGAGGAACGCCTTGCGGAACCGTTCCGCTGGCCGGTCGATGCCCAGCCAGAAGGCCGCAGTGAACATCGCCATTAGAGCGAGCAGTGCCAGCACGCCGAACTCGGTGCGCCAGTTATAGACTTCCTGGAATGCCAGCAGAACCGGCAAGTGAACGAGATAAAGCGGGTAGGACAGGTCGCCCCGAACGCGATCGTCGGCGTCCGATGGTCGATGCAATGACGCTGCGACATAAGGGATGAGGGGCGCAATCCAGACCGCTGCGAGCGCATCGTCGTCCCAGCCATGGAACAGCGCGTGCATGGGGACAGAGTAAACTTCCCACAGCCAGCCCTGTATCGCTGCGAGCGCGATGAAGGCCGTCAGCGAGATCGACGCAGTGCGATCGTCTGGTGACCATTGCGTCCGCTGCAGCATCATGCCGATGGCGAAGGCGGGGAGGAACTTCGCGATATTCACGACGCCGGTCGCCATTTCGAATCGCCATCCGAGCCAGGCGATTGCGGCCACCAACAATATCAGCACGAAACGTGGCGTGCGCGCTGCCAGCAATCCCAGCACGGGCAGCAGTGCGTAGAACTGCACTTCGATATCCAGCGACCATTCGGTGCCGATCATATGCGGGTAGGGCAGGGATGCGGCGCCGAACAGGAACAGTTCGCTAAAGCCGGGCACCCGATTCCGTACCGCAGCACAGACCAGCATGACCGCAAGATAGAGTGGCCAGATCCGCAGTACGCGGTTGAGATAGAATGTCGCAACGCGGTTCGGCTCGGGCGTCTTCGCCCACAGGTCGGCGACCCAATAGCCGCTCAGCACGAAGAACAGCAGGACCGCGGCAAGGCCCGACTGGAGCTTGGTCACATGGTTCGCGACCACGGCCAGCGCGAGCAGCAGCCGGAACATGCCGGGTCCGACGATCAACTGACTGGTACGCCCCACCGGCTCCACCCCCTGCCGCCGGCACGCCGGCGCTGGCCCACGGTCTAAATCAGGAGTGGTTAACGATATGCTGCCGGAACGAGGTGCGCTCAGATGTCCTCGACCAAGCGCCCGTAAAGCTGCGGCCGGCGGTCGCGGAAGAAACCGAATGCCGCACGGTTCTTTGCGACCTCGTTCAGGTCGAAAGTCGCGACGAGGACGCCGCTCTCCTCCGCGCCGAACTCGCCAACGAAGTCGCCGCGCTCGTTCGTGATGAAGCTGTGGCCGTAAAAGGTCTGCGTGTTACCGGTGCTT
This sequence comes from Sphingomonadales bacterium UBA1936, assembly GCA_002336985.1. GTDB lineage: Bacteria > Pseudomonadota > Alphaproteobacteria > Sphingomonadales > Sphingomonadaceae > Sphingomonas_O. The sequence goes on along the minus strand of DDFE01000111.1, from coordinate 34,119 downwards.
CCTGTTTCCGGACCGATGCGGTTCGAGGCCACGACGGGCACGACGTTCGAAACCGAATGGCCGATCATCGCGCGGCGCCACAGCCGGGACGTGTCGAGATCCTCTGCCTCCGGTTCGTCGCCGATCGCGGTCGGGAACATCAGGATATCTGCACCCATCAGCATCAGCGCGCGGGCGGTTTCCGGATACCATTGGTCCCAGCAGATGCCGATGCCGATGCGGCCGTATTTCGTGTCCCACACCTTGAAGCCGGTGTTGCCGGGGCGGAAATAGAATTTCTCCTCATAACCCGGGCCATCGGGAATGTGGCTCTTGCGATAGACGCCCATGATGTCGCCGGCGTCGTCGATCATCGCCAGGCTGTTGTAATAATGCTGTCCGTCGCGCTCGAAAAAACTGGTTGGGATGTAGACCTGCAGTTCCTTCGCCAGCTTTTGCATCGCCAGCACGCTCGGATGCTCCGCCGTTGGCTTGGCGGTCTCGAACCAGTGCAGTTCCTCGGTCTGGCAGAAATACGGTCCCTCGAAGAGTTCGGGCGGCAGAATGATCTTCGCACCCTTTCGTGCCGCCTCGCGCACGTGCGTTTCAACCACGGCGATATTGGCATCGGCCGGGCCAGGAAGGGCGCACTGGATGGCAGCAACGGTGATCGTGCTCATGCTTTCGGAACCTGCTGCGAAATGCAGTGGAAACTGCCACCGCCCGTCAGGATGTGGTCGGTCGGCAGGCCGACGACAAGCCTGTCGGGGAAATAAGGTTTCAGCGCGTTGACCGCGGCCTCGTCGTTCGGCGCGCCATGGNNCGGCCGGGCGATGGCATCGGTACGACGGTAATCCCGAATTCCTGTGCACGCGCCCAGGCGTCGGCGTAGACATCCGCATTCGGATCGTCGGGTCCATCGGGTTCCGGCAAGGCAAGCACGCCCGGTGCCACGAAGCGCGCGAGATTGTCGACATGGCCGTCGGTATGATCGCCGATCAGGCCTTCGCCCAGCCACAACACACGCGTGATGCCGAGATCGAGCTTCAGCTGCGCCTCGATTTCTTCCCGTGTCATCAGCGGGTTGCGGTTCGGGTTGAGCAGGCACTGCTCGGTCGTGACCAGCAGGCCGTGCCCGTCGAGATCGATCGCTCCGCCCTCCAGGATCATGTGGCGCGGCTCGCGGGGCAGGGCGATACTTGCCGACAGCAGGCCGCCCAGCGCATCGTCGAGCGGCGACGGGTATTTCCCACCCCAGCCGTTACCGCGGTAATCGAGCGCGATGCGGGCATTGTCGTCGCCACGTACGACCAGCGGACCGGTATCGCGCAGCCAGATATCGAAGAACGGTACGACCTGGATCTGGATGCCCCTCGTCAACGTCAGCGCGCGCTCCGCCGCGTCGTCGTTGGCGCACACCAACCGCACAATCTCGCCCTTGCCGTCCGCGTGCACGGCATGCGCGAACGCCGCGACCTCTTCCTGCGCACCATCGAGATCGTCCAGCCAGAGGTCGGGTGCGCTCGGGAAACCGATCCAGACAGAGTCGTGCGGGGCCCATTCGGGAGGGAAGTGAGGCATGGGCGCGCCTTTACCTTCGCTCGCGGCGCGCGTCACCCCGCGACGTTCGACGACGTGGGAAATCAGTACTGTGGTCGAAAATCCCCACTATGATTTTTAGAATTATTGTGGACTTTGCGATGATTACTTGAGGGGGCGGGATGATTCGCAAAATTCGTTACGTTGCCATTGCCGCAGTCATAGCATTGCCGCAGATGGTGTTGGCGCAGGCCGCGACCGATATGGCGGTTGCTTTCGGGATGCGGGAGTCCGTCTCGCAGATCAGCCTGTCGCCGGACGGGACCAAAGTAGCGATTGTCGCTCCGCAAGGCGATACGGGTTCCAGGTTGGAGATCGCAAATCTGGCAACGGGCGCCCCGCCTTCCATAATTCTGCAGGGTAACGGGAAGCCTGATCGCCTCAGCAATTGCCGCTGGGCCAGCAACACGCGCCTGCTATGCACGGTTTTCGGTGTCGTGCCGGTGGATAACGAGATCGGATACGTCACGCGGGTGCTCGCGGTCGATGCCAATGGCCAGAACATGAAGGTGCTGAACCTCACGCGCGGGGGCGGCGACGCACTCGGCTATGGCCTTTACGGCGGCAGCGTGATCGACTGGCATCCGGGCGTTGACGACAGCGTGCTGATGATGCGGCAATATGTTCCCGAAAAGACGACGGGATCGCACATGGCGCAGACCAGCAGCGGCATCGGCGTCGATCTCGTGAATACGACGACGCTGCGAACGCAGCTTCGCGAAACGCCGCGCGATGACGTCGAGGAATATATCACCGACGGTGTCGGCAATATCCGCATCATGGGGCGCCGCGTGACTGACGGCGGATATGATGGAAAGGAACTGCGCTATCTGTTCCGCCGCAAGGGATCACGCGAATGGCAGTTGTTGAGCTCGCTCAGCGGCGAAACCGCGACAGGATTCGATCCTTCTGCCGTCGATGGCGACAAGGACATCGCTTACGGATTGATGCGGGATAACGGGCGCCGCGCCGCGTACACGATGTCGCTCGACGGCAAAGGTACGCTGACGCAATTATTCAGCCATCCGCAGGTCGATGTCAGCGGTTTCGTGCGTGTCGGACGCAAGGGCCGCATTATCGGCGTGCGCTACCAGACCGACCGGCCGGAGGTGAAATATCTGGACGCCGATCTGGAAAAGCTTGCTGGATCCCTCGCCAAGGCGCTGCCGGAGTCTCCCCTCGTCAGGTTCATTGATTCGAGTGAGGACGAAACGAAGATGCTCCTTTGGGCGGGGAGTGATACCAATCCGGGCCGCTATTACCTGTTCGACCGGACGGCGAGGAAGCTCAACGAAATCCTGCTCGACCGGCCCCAACTCGAAAACGCGAAACTTGCAACCATGCGGGCGATCACCTTTCCGGCGGCCGACGGAACGATCATCCCGGGCTATCTGACGCTGCCTCCGGGTAGTACTGGCAAGGGATTGCCCGCGATCGTCATGCCGCACGGCGGCCCCGCATCCCGCGATAGCTGGGGCTTCGACTGGCTTGGCCAGTATTTCGCCAGCCAGGGCTTTGCCGTCCTGCAGCCGAATTATCGCGGCTCGTCAGGCTATGGCGACAGCTTTTATCTCAAGAACGGTTTCAAGAGCTGGAAGACGGCGATCGGCGATGTCACCGACGCCGGGCGGTGGATGATCGCGCAGGGGATCGCGGATCCTAAGAAGCTTGCGATCTTCGGCTGGTCCTACGGTGGCTATGCCGCGCTCCAGTCCGCGGTCGTGGCACCCGACCTGTTCAAGGCGGCGGTCGCTGTCGCGCCGGTCACCGATTTCAACCAGTTGAAAGAGGAACGCCGAGGGTGGAGCGATTACCTGCTGGTCAGCAACATGATCGGGACAGGTCCGCATGTCGCCGAGGGATCGCCGGCCCGCCGTGTGACGGAAATCAGGATTCCGGTGCTGATGTTCCACGGCAAGCTCGACCGTAATGTCCGTTCCGCACAGTCGGTGACAATGGACGAACGCCTGCGCGCGGCAGGCAAAAAGAGCGAACTCGTGCTCTATCCCGAACTCGACCATTACCTCGAGGATAGTAATGTGCGGACGCAAATGCTGAAGAAAAGCAGTGACTTCATCAAGGTTGCTATTGGACCTTAGCCCCCTGAAAACGGCAATATCCCGCTTGACGGAGTCCAGCGGCGCGACGAGTTTCCCATTAGGCAGAAATTGATTCGGGGGGATGTGTGCGGGGGCTAGTTTTTTTGGCGGGCGTTGCTGCATGTGCAACGCCAGCGGTTGCGCAGGATAACGGTCTGGCGGCTGCGTTCGGAGCGCGCTTGGGTGTGCAATTCGCAAGCCTTTCTCCTGACGGAAGTAAGATCGCACTAGTCGCATCAGGACCGCAGCAGACCACAAAACTATTTATCGTGGACACCGCCGGAGGTGGTTTGCGCTCGATCCTGACTGCCAGCGGAAAGCCCGAGCGCCTGCAGAATTGCCGTTGGGTCGCGGCAACGCGTCTGGTTTGCAAGGTTTACAGCCTCGAGCAGTTCAGTGGTGAAATCATTGGCAGCAGCACCGTCATTGCGATCGATAGCGATGGCAAGAATGTGCGAAGCCTGAGTGTTCGTCGAACCTCGAATTCTCAAAGCGTCGATTTCCGTGGCGGCGCGGTCATCGACTATCTCCCTGACCAAGACGGCTCCGTTCTAATGATGCGCAGCTATGTTCCCGAAGAGCGAACGGACAGTTTCCTCAATAAAACTGACGAGGGTATGGGAGTCGATCGCATCGACACGCGCACGGGTACGACGATTCACGTCGAAAGCCCTCAGCGCGACGCTGACGAGTATATCACAGACGGCTATGGGGCGGTGCGAATTAAGGGTGTTACTGCTCGGAACCCCGATGGCTATGATCTAGGTTCGCGCAAATATTTGTACCGCGAAGCCGGGTCACGCGAATGGCAGACACTTTCGACGAACATCTACAGTGAAAACAGCGGCTTTAGGCCTTATGCCATCGATAGAGAGGGCAATTTTACTTATGGCCTCGAAAAAATTGATGGGCGGCTTGCTGCGGTTGCATATTCGCTCAGCGGCGCTCGGACGCGGTCCGTGATCTACCAAAATCCCTCCGTGGACGTCGACCAATTCATCCGCACCGGACGCCGGGGTCGAGTTATCGGCGTTAGTTATGCGACGGATCGTCGCGAGGCCGTTTACTTCGACCCGACACTTAAGGCGCTGTCGGTGTCGTTGTCGAAGGCGCTCGGCGGCAAAAGCGTTCACATCGCCGACACGAGCATGGACGAGACCAAGGTTCTCGTCTGGGCGGGTTCCGATATCGATCCTGGACAATATTATTTGTTCGACCGGACAGCGAAAAAACTTACTCCAGTGATCCCGCAGCGCCCGCAGTTGGCCGGAAAAACGCTCGCGCAAGTTCAGGCGATAACCTATCCGGCTGCAGACGGCACAATGATCCCAGCATACCTGACTCTGCCGCTTGGAAAGGAAGCGCACGGCCTTCGTGCGATCGTCCTGCCACATGGTGGCCCCAGCGCGCGCGACGAGTGGGGTTTTGATTGGTTATCGCAATATTTCGTGGCGCGTGGCTTTGCGGTTATACAACCGAACTTTCGCGGTTCCGCTGGTTATGGCGATGTCTGGTTCCAAAAGAACGGATTTCAGTCGTGGCGTACTGCAGTTGGTGATGTTGCGTCGGCGGGCAAATATCTCGTCTCAAAAGGGATCGCCGATCCGAAAAAGCTCGGCATTCTTGGCTGGTCCTATGGCGGATATGCCGCTTTGCAAGCAGCAGTTGTCGAGCCGGACCTGTTCAAGTCGGTCGTCGCCATTGCGCCAGTGACCGACCTAGGCACCTTGGCCGGAAGCGATAGATACTGGAGTAATTTTTACACGAGCAAGACCATGATCGGAACGGGGCCGCATCTCGTCGAAGGTTCGCCGGCTCGCAACGTCGAACGGATCAAAGCGCCTATAATGATGTTCCAAGGAACGCTCGACGAAAACGTCAACCAACAACAGCCCCGGCTGATGGATCAACGGCTGAAAGCCGCCGGTAAGAAAAGCGAACTTGTGATTTTCGAAGGTCTCGATCACCAACTCGACGATGAGGCCGCCCGCACCACTATCCTCCAGCGATCCGGTGATTTCCTGGAAGCGGCGGGAAACTGAACGAAAAAGGGCGGCCATCGCTGGCCGCCCTCTTCGTAACCTGTCTGAACTGATGGATCAGCGCGAATAGAATTCGACGACCAGGTTCGGTTCCATTTTCACCGGATAAGGCACTTCGTCGAGCGTGGGAACGCGCGTGAACGTGACCTTGGCGGCGCCATCGGGAGCGACATAGTCGGGAATGTCGCGCTCGGGCAGGCTCTGCGCTTCCATGACGAGCGCCATTTCCTGCGCCTTGTTGCCCAGCGTGATTTCGTCGCCGACATAGCAGCGACGCGACGCGACGTTGCACTTCACGCCGTTGACGCGAACGTGGCCGTGGCTGACCAGCTGGCGTGCCGCGAAAATGGTCGGGGCGAACTTGGCGCGGTACACGATCGCGTCCAGGCGGCGCTCGAGCAGGCCGATCAGGTTCTGCGAAGTGTCGCCCTTCATCCGGGCAGCTTCGGTGTACTGCTTCTTGAACTGCTTTTCGGTGACTTCGCCGTAATAGCCCTTCAGCTTCTGCTTGGCCTTCAGCTGAAGACCGAAGTCGCTGGTCTTGCCCTTGCGGCGCTGACCGTGCTGACCGGGACCATATTCGCGCTTGTTGACGGGCGACTTGGGGCGGCCCCAGATGTTCTCGCCCATGCGGCGGTCGAGTTTATGCTTGGCGCTATGACGCTTCGACATTGGTAATCCTTCAATTGCGTTGCCTCATTGCGAGGCGTTTCTTGTTTTCCGGAACCGCGCTACGTCGATCTAGGATCGGGCAGGACCGCCGCTTCACCGGAGTGCGGGGTCAATTGCGAAGCGGGGGCCAATACGGATTGTGCGCTTGAAGTCAAGCCGCAGGCGGTTAAAGCGCGCGCCATGATCCTTCCCCAAGACTGCACGACAATGGCCGAAGTCCGCGCCGGCGTCGATGAAACCGACCGTCAACTCTCCGCCCTCATCGCCACCCGCTTCGGCTTCATGGATGCGGCGGCGCGTATCAAGCCCGACCGTGGCGCCGTGCGCGACGAGGCGCGCAAGGCGGCGGTGATTGCCAATGCGCGGGCCAACGCGGCTGCCAACGGGTGGCCGCCGGAGGTTGCAGCAATGCTGTGGGAACACTTGGTCGAGGCGTCGATCGCCTATGAATTCGACGAATACGACCGTGTCAGGACTTCGGCCGCGGATTGATCAGCGCTGCGATGGCGCCGCGTAAAGTGCGGACTTCGGGCGTGCTCCAGCCGGGCTTCGTCAGGATCGAACGGATGACCCGTTTCGTCGTCGGCACCTTGTCGGGCGGGAAGTAAAACCCGGCGTAATCGAGCGCCGCGTCGAGCTGGACGATCAGGCCTTCCAGCTCTTCGTGGGGAGCGGGCGGTGCCAGCTCGGTCTTGGGTGGCTGAGGCAAGGCCGCCCCTTTCGACCATTCATAAGCGACCAGGATCACCGCCTGCGCGAGATTCAGCGATCCGAACCCGGGGTTGACCGGGACGGTCAGGATGGCTCGAGCGAGCGCGACATCGTCGGTCTCCAGCCCCGCGCGTTCCGGGCCGAACAGCACAGCCGATCTTTCCGGCGCACCGCGGATTGCAGCAGCAGCTTCGGCGGGGTCCGCAACGGGCTTGGTCACGCCGCGCTTGCGCACCGTGGTGGCATAGACATGCGCGCAGTCGGCGACGGCTTCGGCGACGCTGTCGAACACGCGCGCGTTACCGATCACCTCATCGGCGCCCGACGCGGCAGGTCCGGCATCCGGGTTCGGCCACCCGTCGCGCGGGCTTACGAGCCGCAGGTCGGTCAGCCCAAAATTCAACATCGCCCGCGCCGCCTTGCCGATGTTCTCGGCAAGTTGCGGACGCACGAGGACAATGGCGGGCGGAGGGGAGTTGCTCATTCCCCCATCGGCAAGGTTGGATGGTTCGGATCCCCGACCTCTTTCACCGATCCCGCGAACTCCTCGAAATCGCGTGCCTCTGCGAAGTCTTTATAGACGCTTGCAAAGCGGATGTACGCAACGCTGTCGACGCGCTTCAGCGCGTCCATCGCGAGTGTACCGATCTGCTTGGTCGTCACTTCCTGGTCGCCCAGCGTCTCGAGCTGGCGCTGGATACCCGACACCATCTGTTCGATCTGCGCCGCATCGACAGGGCGCTTGCGGCAAGCGAGCGAGACCGACCGTGCGAGCTTGTCGCGTTCGAACGTCTCGCGCTGGCCTTCGCTCTTAACTACCGTCAGGTCGCGCAGCTGCACACGCTCGAACGTCGTGAAGCGCGCGCCGCAGCTTTCGCACTGTCGCCGTCGCCGGATCGCGGCCGCGTCTTCGGTCGGCCGCGAGTCCTTTACCTGACTGTCTTCATGGGCGCAGAACGGACAGCGCAAGCGTCAGCCCTGATAGATCGGGAAGCGTTCGCACAGCGCGCGGACGCGGGTGCGGACGTCGGCTTCGACTTCCGGATCGCCATGCTCGCCCTTGGCGCGCAGTCCCTCCAGCACGTCGGCGATCATGTCGGCGATGTCGCGGAATTCCTTGACGCCGAAGCCGCGCGTGGTGCCAGCCGGGCTGCCGACGCGAATGCCGCTGGTCTTGACCGGGGGCAGGGGGTCGAATGGAATACCGTTCTTGTTGCAGGTGATCGCCGCGCGTTCGAGCGCCTCATCGGCATCCTTGCCGGTCACGCCCAGCGGGGTCAGGTCGATCAGCGCCAAGTGCGTGTCGGTGCCGCCCGACACGACGTTCGCCCCGCGCTCGCTGAGCCGCGCTGCCAGCGCCTTGGCATTGTCGATGATCGCCTGCGCATAGCCCTTGAACTCGGGCTGCAGCGCCTCGCCGAACGCAACGGCCTTGGCCGCAATGACATGCATCAGCGGGCCGCCCTGAAGACCCGGGAACACGGCCGAGTTGATCTTCTTTGCGATCGCCTCGTCATTGGTGAACACGGCGCCACCGCGAGGGCCGCGCAGCGTCTTGTGCGTCGTGGTCGTCACGACATGCGCGTGGTCGAACGGCGATGGGTGGACACCACCTGCGACCAGCCCTGCGAAGTGCGCCATATCGACCATGAAATAGGCGCCGACGGTATCGGCAATTGCCCGGAAGCGCGCGAAATCGATGTGGCGCGGATAAGCGCTGCCCCCCGCGATGATCAGCTTGGGCTTGTGCTCGATCGCCAGCGCCTCGACCTGTGCGAAGTCGATCAGGTGATCGTCGGCTTTCACGCCATATTGTACGGCGTTGAACCATTTGCCGGACTGCGCCGCCTTGGCGCCGTGAGTCAGGTGGCCGCCGGCGTCCAGGCTCATGCCGAGGATGGTGTCGCCCGGCTTCACCAGCGCCATCATGACCGCGCCGTTCGCCTGTGCACCCGAATGGGGCTGAACATTGGCGAACTCACAGCCGAACAATTGCTTGGCGCGTTCGATGGCCAGCGTTTCGACCGCATCCGACGGCGCGCAGCCCTGATAGTAACGCTTGCCCGGATAACCTTCGGCGTATTTGTTCGTGAAGACCGAACCCTGTGCTTCCAGCACCGCTTTCGACACGATGTTTTCCGAAGCGATCAGTTCGATCTGGTGCTGTTGCCGGTCGAGTTCGCGCGAGACGCCCGAAAACACCTGCGGGTCGGCATCGACCAGGTCGCGGGTGAAAAAGCCGTCGGGCTGGACATCGCCATAATTTGCGGTGGCGTTCGCGGTCTGGCTGCTCATGCGGGCTCCTTCGATGCTTCTGGCGAAAGCGTGGGGTTGCTCAGTTTGGCGACGCGGCGCGCATGGCGGTCGCCTGCGAATTCCGTAACAAGGAACGCGCCCAGCGCATCCTTGGCGGTATCGGTGCCAATCAGCCGCGCACCGAACGCGATGACATTCGCGTCATTATGCTCACGCGCCAGCCGAGCCGACAGATTGTCGGACACCAGCGCGCATCGCGCCGCGGGGTTGCGGTTGACGGCAATCGATATGCCGATGCCCGATCCGCAGATCGCAACGCCAAACTGCGCAGTCCCCGCCGCGATCGTTTCCGCAAGCTTGTACCCGTAATCCGGATAATCGACCGATGCCGTGTCGAACGGACCCAGATCCGTTACTTCGTAGCCCTGCATGCGCAGCCAGTCGGCAAGCACGGCCTTCAGGTCGAATCCCGCATGATCCGACGCAAGCGCGATCGCGAGGGGCGAAGTGCGTATGATGCTCATGATGCGCGCTCCCTAGGGTGAGTCGGTGGCAAATGCCACCACCGGTTGACGTGCTTCGGCAATCTGTCACACCTGCGCCATGAAATCATTCGCAATAATTTCTGCGTCGCTTGCACTTGCAGCTTGTGGCACCCCGCCGCCGGAACAGGCGAATAACGTCCAGGATGTCGCCGCGAATGACATGGCTGCCGACGAAGTGACCGAGGTGCAGGACGACAGCGCGAGCGTCGAACTGGGCGAAATGAACGAATCGAACGCTGCCAACGTTAATTGACTGACTTGCGCAAGCGTCACAGTGCCGTCACAGCGCTTGCCCATAGCCGTCACAAATTGACTGTCGGAGCGACCGGATGACATCGACCGCGACCATTCAGAAGGGTTCGCGCACCAAGGCGATCGGCAAGGCCGTTCACCAGCATGAAGCCGTATCGAAATCGGGCCTTCTTGAGCGTGCCTTCACTTTCGCGTTTCGCGGGCTGGTCTACGCNNGGCGGGTGCAACGTTCTGAGCTATCTGACCGCCAATCCCAAGGCGATCACCGCGGTCGATCTCAATACGGCGCACGTCGCTTACAACCGGCTCAAGATCACGGCCGCGCGGCATCTGCCTGATTATGCGGCGTTTCACCGGTTCTTCGGTGAGGCCGACCAGAAGGCGAACCTGGTTGCGTACAAGGTCCACATCCGCCCGTTCCTCGACGAATCGACGCGCGAATATTGGGAAGGGCGCGACGTCATGGGCCGCCGCCGGATCGGCGGTTTTGCCAAAAACATCTACAAGCGCGGACTGCTCGGCAGCTTCATCGGCACCGCCCACCTGCTCGCGAAACTCTACAAGATCGACCTCAACGAATTGCTCGAGGCAAAGACGGTCGAGGAACAGCGCCATGTTTTCGAAACACGGCTGGCGCCGGTGTTCGACAAGAAGTTCGTCCGCTGGCTGATCGACCAGCCGGCTTCGCTGTTCGGCCTCGGCATTCCGCCGGCGCAATATGATTCGCTCGCCGGTGACGATCCGCAGGGCATTCGTGCGGTGTTGCGTGCGCGCCTCGAAAAGCTCGCATGCGATTTCGATATCCGCGACAATTATTTCGCACAGCAGGCCTTCGGACGCGGTTATGCACGCACAGACGACGCGTCGCTGCCGCCCTATCTGCAGAAGGCGAATTACGAGACCGTCGTCGACCGGATCGACCGGGTCGAAATGCTCCACGCCAATTTCATGGAGCACCTGGCGAGCCTTCCCGCTGCAAGCCGCGACCGGTACATCCTGCTCGATGCGCAGGACTGGATGACCGACGCGCAGCTGACCGAGCTCTGGACGCAGATCACGCGTACGGCAAAGCCCGGCGCACGCGTGCTGTTCCGCACGGCAGCGGCGCCGTCGTTGCTGCCGGGACGCATCCCCGCCGACCTGCTCGGCCGCTGGGATTACCGCGCGGAGGAGTCGCTCGACTTCACCAGGCGTGACCGTTCGTCGATCTATGGCGGCGTCCACCTCTACATCCTGAAGGACTGACATGGGCGGCAACGCCGCACGCATGGACGCGATCTACGCGCGCCAGCGGCACATCTATGACCTCACGCGCAAATATTACCTGCTCGGCCGCGACCGTCTGATCGCGCGGCTGGCCGTGCCGCAGGGCGGGACGGTGCTAGAGGTCGGCTGCGGCACCGGGCGCAACCTGATCGCGGTTGCCAAGCGTTATCCGACTGCGAAATTATATGGGTTTGATATCAGCGAGGAAATGTTGACGACAGCCCGCGCAAAGGTTGCTGCGGCTGGCCTTTCCGACCGGATAACGCTCAAACAGGCGGACGCGACCGATTTCAATCCGTTGGTGCTGTTCGGACTCGAACGTCTGGACAGAGTCTTTTTCAGCTATACGCTTTCGATGATCCCGGACTGGCGCGCTGCGATCGCGCAGGGCGCGAAAGCAACTGGCGGTTCACTGCACCTTGTCGATTTCGGTCAGTTCGAAAAACTGCCGAAGTGGTTCGGGCGGATGATGTTCGCTTGGCTCGCGAAATTCGATGTCGAGCCGCGAAAGGCGCTTACCAACGCCATTCATGAAGTAGCTGCCGAGAATGGTCTGAGCGCCGCGTTCGAACCCCTGTTCCGCGGTTATGCCTGGAGCGGCACGCTGACGCGCTAGGCCGCCTTGCGCAGTTCCAGACGGCCCCAGATCTCGACCAGCGCCGCGGTCAACTCGCGCATCATCGCTTCGTCGTGCGACGGGCCGGGCGTGAAGCGCAGGCGTTCGGTGCCGCGCGGGACGGTCGGATAGTTGATCGGNNGGGCAGACCTGCCTCGACGAACATCGCCTTGAGCAGCGCGGCATGCTTCTGCTGGGCGTCGCGCTCTTCGCTCGACGCCTTCAGGTGGCGCACGCTTGCCAGCACGCCTGCGACGAGGACAGGCGACAGGCTGGTCGTGAAGATGAAGCCCGGCGCATAACTGCGGATGCAGTCGATGATCGCCTGGCTGGCCGCGATGTAACCGCCCATCACGCCGAACGCCTTGCCCAGCGTCCCTTCGATGATCGTCACACGGTCGGCGACCGCGTCGCGCTCGGTGATGCCGCCGCCGCGCGCGCCGTACATGCCGACGGCATGAACTTCGTCACAATAGGTCAGCGCGCCGTACCGGTCGGCGAGGTCGCAGATCGCGGCGATGGGGGCCACATCGCCGTCCATCGAATAGACGCTTTCGAACGCGATCAGCTTGGGCGCGCCGGGGTCTTCGGCCGCCAGCATTTCCTCGAGATGCGCGAGGTCGTTATGCCGCCACACGCGCTTTTCGCAGCCCGAATTGCGGATGCCCGCGATCATCGAGGCGTG
>DDFE01000111.1:17459-21351 GCA_002336985.1 Sphingomonadales bacterium UBA1936 | reverse complement strand
GAGCACCAGACCGTGATCGGCTTCGGCCCGTTATGGCCGGCAAAGCACCGCGCATTGGGATAGGCGCCCTTGTTGCGCAGGATGTCGACGAACACCCGGTACCGGCCCTCGGCATGAAGCCGGTCGATCGCGGCATTGAAAATGCGGTCGTAATCCAACGAAACCCTGCCCATGCGCTCAAGTTCTGGCGCGCGAAATAGGGGCGGACGAGATGCAACGCCAGTGAGAACGTCTCGCAACTAGGCGGACTAAAGTCCTACGAGAGTCGGAAAACCGCGTGCCGCGAACGCGGGCGCCAGTGCGCGTGCCGCATCGTCGAGCCGCGTCACGACCGCGATACCGGGAACGTGCACTTCAGGCCAGTCCTGTCCGTCGGTCAGGTAGGCGATCCGCCGCGCGATGCCCGGACCGCCGTCGACGAAGCGAACGGGATGCGGAACGGCTGCTGCTAACTCGGCGTCGAGCAGCGGGAAATGCGTGCAGGCCAGCACGACCGTATCGATCCGGTCGCCGTCAGGCCCGTCGAACAGCCCGGCAATCGCGGCCCGGACGTCGTCGATCGCCACGGCTTCGCCTCGCAGCTTCGCCTCGGCCAGCGCGACCAGGGCCGCAGAGCCATGGCGGACGATCGTGCAGTCCGCGCCGAATTCGGCGGCCAGGCGGTCGACATAGGGCTGCCGCACCGTCGCATCGGTCCCCAAAACCCCAATGACGCGTGTTTCCGACAATGCGACGGCGGGCTTGATCGCAGGAACCGTGCCGACCACTGGAACATCGAGCGCCGCGCGCACCACGGCGAGGGCGATCGTCGAAGCCGTGTTGCACGCGATCACCGCCAGGCGCGGCCGGTAACGCTCCACAAGTCGCCCGAGCAGGGCGGGTACCCGCGCCGCGATCTCGGCTTCGGTCTTGGTCCCATAGGGAAAGCCGGCTGTGTCCGCCGCGTACACGAACGGCGCATTGGGCAGGAGCGCTCGTGCGGGAGCGACGACCGACAGGCCGCCGACCCCTGAATCGAAGAAAAGAATTGGCGCGTCGGCGTTCACATTTCCCCCTTAGCGGTCAGAAGCGCCGGAGAAAACGGTGATGAATCAGTGGCATGAAATTGTTGCGGACTCGGAGCGATCCGTTATGTTACAAGCACTTGCGTAGAGAGCTGGGGATTGACGACAGTGGACGCGGTTTGGGTCGCACCAACGGCTGCACTTGTGCTGGGTTATTTGCTCGGTGCGATTCCGTTCGGCCTGTTGCTCACCTGGGTGACCGGCGGGGGCGACCTGCGCGCCATCGGATCTGGCAATATCGGCGCAACCAATGTGTTGCGGACCGGCAAGAAGGGGCTCGCGGCGGCGACGCTGCTGCTCGACATGGCCAAGGGCGCGGTTGCCGTGGCGCTTGCCCGCTGGATCGGACCCGAACTCGCCGTTCTGGGCGCGGTCGGCGCCTTCATCGGCCATTGCTATCCGGTCTGGCTGAAGTTCAAGGGCGGCAAGGGCATCGCGACCTATGCCGGCATCGCGTTCGCGCTCAGCTGGCCGGTCGGGGCGGTGTTTGCGGTCGTGTGGATCGGCGTGCTGGCGATCACTCGTTACTCGTCCGTCGGCGGCATGACCGCGGCGATCGCCGCTCCCGTTGCGGCGGCGATGTGGGGTGAATTCGAAGTGACGGCATTGTTCATTGCCTTTGCCCTGATCGTTCTGTGGAAACACCGGGCGAACATCGAACGGTTGCTGGCGGGCACCGAACCGCGCGTGGGACAAAAAGGCTAACACATCTGCACGGAAGAACGCCCGACGCCGAACGCCGCGACAAGCTGCGCCTGATCCGTTCGGCGAACGTCGGACCCGTCACTTATTTTCAGTTGATCGCCCGGTTCGGTAGTGCTGCTGCCGCGCTCGACGCCATTCCGAACCTTGCGGCACGTGGCGGCGGACGGGCGCCGCGGATCGCGTCTGCGGCCGATGTCGAGGCGGAAATGCGTGCGGTCGACCGGCTGGGCGCCCGTTACCTGTTCGTCGGCGAGGGAGATTATCCGCCGCTGCTTGCCGAACTCGATTCCGCGCCGCCCGCGCTGATCGTGCGGGGTAAGCTAGACCTGCTCTCGCTACCGGCCGTGGCCATCGTGGGCGCGCGCAACGCCAGTGCCGCCGCCTGTCGCTATGCGCGCGGTCTTGCGCACGACCTGGCCGATGCCGGCTGCCTCGTCGTTTCCGGGCTCGCCCGCGGCATCGACACCGCGGCGCACCAGGGTTCGNNCCGGGCCGCGAGCCGCTCGCGCGCCACTTCCCCTCCCGCAACCGCATCATCGCGGGGATGGCGCTGGGGACGGTGGTGATCGAGGCCGCGCCGAAATCGGGCTCGCTCATCACCGCGCGGCTCGCGAACGAGGCGGGGCGTGAGGTCATGGCGGTCCCCGGCAGCCCGCTCGATTCGCGCGCGCAAGGTTGCAACGCGCTGATCCGCGACGGCGCGACGCTGATCCAGAATGCTGCGGACGTCCTCGAACAGATACGGCCCTTGGGCGACATGGTTCGCTCTCCCTCGGATCGCTGGCAGGTCGCGCCGCCTGGGATCGACATCGATGCGGACGATATCGCCAGAAAGAAGATCACCGATCTCCTCGGACACACACCGGTCGCCATCGACGAACTCGTGCGTCAATCGGGCGCACATGCGGCCACGGTCGCCGCGGTGTTGCTGGAACTGGAACTCGCCGGGCGCCTCTCAAGACATGCCGGCGGGCGGGTCAGTCTGGGATAGGCCTGTCCTACAGTCCAGATTTGCGCCAGTAGGCGTGGATGATCTTTCCGCACGCGCACTTTCGTCATCGACTGATTTTAAACCGAAAATCGCGTTTGGAACCGTGTCAACTTCGGCGACCGGCCGGATCGGAAAAGTTGCGCAGGACCGTGTCAACTTCGCGCCGCTTGACGCCGCCCGATCCGACCGTTCACCCTCGCGCGTACGTATAGGGGCAGCGTAAAAGTGAGTATCGCTTGAAAAATCTGGTCATTGTCGAATCGCCGGCCAAAGCCAAAACGATCGAAGGATATCTGGGCAAGGACTTCAAAGTCCTGGCATCGTACGGCCATGTCCGCGACCTGCCGCCCAGGGACGGGTCGGTAAATCCCGACGACGGCTTCGCGATGGAATGGGAGCCCTACGCCGACAAATCCAAGCAGCTGAAGGCTATCACGGACGCCGCAAAGGACGCCGACCGGCTGATCCTCGCAACCGATCCCGATCGCGAAGGAGAAGCGATCAGCTGGCACGTGCGCGAGGTGCTGGCCAAGAAGAAGGCGCTGCCCAAGGAGGTCTCGCGGGTCACGTTCAATGCGATCACCAAGGCCGCCGTCACGACCGCGATGGCGGCGCCGCGCGAACTCGATGAAGACCTGATCGACGCATATCGTGCGCGCCGGGCGCTCGATTATCTCGTCGGCTTCACTTTGTCGCCGGTGCTCTGGCGCAAGCTGCCCGGCGCGAAATCCGCGGGACGGGTGCAGTCGGTGGCACTTCGCTTGGTCGTCGATCGCGAGCGTGAGATCGAGTTGTTCCGCCCGCAGGAATACTGGTCCGTTATGGCCGATATGGAACATGACGGGACCGAATTTGAGGCCCGTCTGGTTCGCTGGAAGGGTGACAAGATCGACCGGCTGACCATCGGCGCGGCTGGAGATGCCATGGCCGCCAAGGCCGCGGTCGAGGCAGGCCGTTTCAGCGTTGCCGACGTCGAAACCAAGCCGCTGACGCGCAACCCGCCGCCGCCGTTCACGACCTCGACCCTGCAACAGGAGGCCGCGCGCAAGCTCGGTTTCTCGGCGAGCCACACGATGCGGCTGGCGCAGGGCCTCTATGAAGACGGCGCGATCACATACATGCGGACCGACGG
>DDFE01000111.1:17072-17393 GCA_002336985.1 Sphingomonadales bacterium UBA1936 | reverse complement strand
CATGCTCGCCTCTATGAGTTGATCTTCAAGCGCGCGATGGCCAGCCAGATGGCCTCGGCACGGCTGGAGCGTACCACGGTCGAAATGCAGGACGCGACCGGCCAGCATGCCCTGCGTGCGACTGGACAGGTCGTGCTCTTCCCCGGCTATCTCGCGCTTTATGAGGAGGGCAAGGACGAGGCGGCTGGCGAGGACGAAGGCCGCCTGCCGCGCCTGAAATCGGGCGACACTCCCGCCAAGAAGGACGTACGCGCAGACCAGCACTTCACCCAGCCGCCGCCGCGCTATTCCGAAGCTTCGCTGGTCAAGAAGATGGAGGAA
>DDFE01000111.1:15057-17035 GCA_002336985.1 Sphingomonadales bacterium UBA1936 | reverse complement strand
TTCTTCGAACGTTATGTCGGGTATGACTACACCGCGGGCCTCGAGGACAGCCTCGACGACGTGTCGGGCGGCCGCACCGACTGGCAGGCGGTACTCGAAGCCTTCTGGCGCGATTTCAAGCCGAAGACCGCGGAGGTCATGGAGACCAAGCCGTCCGACGTCACCGTCGCGCTCGACGAGTTCCTGTCGCCGTTCCTGTTTCCGCCCAAGGAAGACGGCAGCGACCCGCGCCTGTGCCCGAATTGCGGCAACGGACGGCTGGCGCTGCGCGGCGGCCGGTTCGGGGCGTTCGTCGCCTGCTCCAACTATCCCGACTGCAAATACACGCGGAAATTCGCGCAGGGCGGGTCGGCCGAGGCCGAGAATGGCGGCGGCGATGCGGTGCTGGGCAAGGATCCGGCGACAGGCCTCGACGTCGCGAAGAAGTCTGGGCGGTTCGGGCCGTACGTCCAGCTGGGCGATGGCAAGGAAGCCAAGCGCTCGTCGATCCCGAAGGATGCGGGCGAACTTGACCTCGAACTCGCACTGAAACTGCTCAGCCTGCCGCGCGAAGTCGGCGTGCATCCCGAAAGCGGCAAGCCGATCACTGCGAGCATCGGCCGCTATGGCCCCTATCTCGCGCATGACGGGAAGTATGCGCGGCTGACTTCGACCGCGGAGGTCTTCGAAACCGGCATGAACGCCGCCGTGGTGAAGCTTGCCGAAGCTGCCGCGAACGGCGGGCGTCCGGCACGCGGCGCGCAGGCGCCGCTCAAGGTGCTGGGCAATCACCCGCGTACCGAGGCCGAGATCAAGCTGATGGCCGGGCGCTATGGCCCCTATGTCACCGACGGCACGACCAATGCGACGGTGCCGAAATCGGTGGAGCCCGAGGCGCTGACGCTGGAGGAGGCGGCCCAGCTGATCGACGCGCGGGCGGCGGCTGCACCTGCCAAGAAGGGCAAGAAGAAAGCGGCACCGAAGAAAAAGGCTGCGGCGAAAAAGGCGCCTGCGAAGAAGAAGGCTTAGGCTTTCTTCCCGCAGGTCGAACACCCGGGGTCTTTCGGCATCCGGATCGTCCGCATCGATGGGGCCAGCCCGTCGACGATGTGCAGCTTGCTGCCTGCGTCTTCACCGAAACCGGTGATGGCGCGGATTGCTTCCAGTGCGGCGAAGCTGCCGATCATGCCGGTCATCGCGCCCAGCACGCCGTCCTCGGCACAGGTGTCGCAGTCCTCCGCATCGAACGCGTCGCCCACGTAGCAGCGATAGCAGGGCTGGTCCGGCAACCATCCGCGCCATGTGCCGACCTGCGCGTGGAACTGGCCAATCGCCGCCGATACGAGCGGGATCTGGAGTCGCCATGCCGCATCCGCGACCGCCAGCCGCGTCGCAAAGGTGTCGGTCCCGTCGACGACCACGTCATGCCCGCCCAGCGTCGCGTCGGCATTGCCCGCATCGATCCGCTGCATGATGGGCGTTACCGCGACGAACGGATTGATCTCGAACAGCCGACGCGTCACGAGCAGTGCCTTGGGCGATCCCGTATCACTGGTTCCGTAAAGCACCTGCCGCTGCAGGTTCGACGCGCTCACCACATCGTCGTCGATGATCGTGATCCCGCCCACGCCCGCCGCCGCGAGATACTGTAGCACCGGCACCCCGATGCCACCCGCGCCGACAACCGCGACCCGCGCGCCGCGCAGCTTCATCTGCCCGCTGCCGCCGATCTCGCGCAGCACGATGTGGCGCGCGTAACGCTCAAGTTCGGCGTCGGTAAGCGCCGTCACCGCGTGCCTGTCGACCCGAAGCCGCCTGCACCACGCGCGGTGTCATCAAGGCTCTCGACCTCGTTCAAGGTCGCACGCTGCACAGGGGCCGGGACCAGCTGCGCGATGCGGTCGCCGCGTGCGATGGCGAATGGCTCTTTGCCCAGGTTGGCGAGAATCACTTTCACCTCTCCGCGATAGTCGCTGTCGATCGTTCCGGGCGTGTTGAG
>DDFE01000111.1:8596-14999 GCA_002336985.1 Sphingomonadales bacterium UBA1936 | reverse complement strand
GAAGGCCGTTCCCATGGGGAAGGCGGTGAATGGCGATCGAGATATCGGGCATGCGCGCTGTCCTAGCGGGGGATGGCGCCCGCGTCACGACGCCCGATATCAATCGTGAACATCGGGCGCGACCAGCCCCTGCAGGTTGATCGTGAACTGTATGTTCAGTGCATGATCCATCTGCGCAACCGCGCCGCTGCGTGCCGGACGGAACTGGTTCAGGTAACCGACGTCAGCCATCACGTGCTTGCCGACCGGCACCATGACGCCCACGATATTGCGCATGCGCTCATAGCCTTCCCGCTGGCCCCAGCGCGTGCTGTTTGGCAGGTAGAAGCTCTCGTGACTGGCGAACAGGCCAAGCCCGTTGGGCTTAAGCTTGTAATTGTACCGAATAAGCGGGCGGATGCGGAAACCTATCTCCGGTCCGTCCGGATGGAAGCGTTCGTCGACGCGAAGCCGCGTGGTGACGGGGCCGAACGTCGCGACGATGTGCTGGCGCAGCCGGTCTTCGGGCGCGGCCGTATTGCCATTATGCGCGCCGACCTTGCGATAACCGAAACCGAGTTCGACGTTCTTGGCGACGCGCACGCCGATCAGCCCGCCGAACTCGGTCTGGTAGAGCCCCTTTTGCCTGTCGCTCCATCGCGCGATCTGTTCGAGCGTGATGCGCACCTTGTCCGTGATCGGCACATTGGTGTTGACCTGCAGCCAAAGCTGCTCGTCCTCCTGCTGCGCCAATGCGGGCGCTGTCGACACCAAGAGGGCCGCGCCAAGCGCGATACGCGTCTTCATCATGCGCCCAATGCGTCCATGATACGCACGGCCAGCCGTTCGGCGACGGCGTCCTTCGTCATACGAGCCCAGCTCTCGATGCCATCCGCTGTGACCAGATGAACCGTGTTGTCCGTGCCGCCCATCACATCCCCGGATACATCGTTCGCGACGATCCAGTCGCATCCCTTTCGAAAACGCTTGGATTGCGCATGTTCAATGACGTGTTCGGTTTCGGCCGCAAATCCGATCAGCAGGCGCGGGCGCTTTGCGCTGCGGGCGAGACTGGCCAGGATGTCGGGATTCTCGACGAGATGCAGGACGGGCGGGCCGCCGGCCCCTTTCTTGATCTTTTGCCCAACTGCTTCGACGCGCCAGTCCGCTACGGCCGCGACCAGCACCGCGGCATCGGCAGGAAGCGCGGTGTTTACCGCGGCATTCATTTCGCGTGCGGTCTCGACGTCGATGCGCGTGACGCCCGGCGGTGTGTCCAGTGTCACTGGACCCGCAACTAGCGTAACTCGCGCGCCAAGCGCCGAGAGCGCAGCAGCGATTGCAAAGCCCTGCTTCCCCGACGACCGGTTGGCGATATAGCGCACGGGGTCGATCGGCTCATGCGTCGGCCCGGCCGTCATGACGATGTGCGGAGCTGCGGCCATTTCAGGCTGACAGAAGCTTTTCGATTTCCGCGAATATCGCTTCGGGTTCGGGCAGGCGGCCCGGGCCGTATTCGCCGCAGGCCATCGGTCCTTCATCGGGCTCCAGGACCGTCACTCCATCGCCACGCAGCGTCGCGACATTCCGGCGTGTCGCAGCATGCTCCCACATGCGCACGTTCATCGCTGGGGCGGCGAGTACCGGCTTGTCGGTTGCCAGCAGCAAGGTGGTCGCGAGGTCGTCGGCGATCCCCGCCGTCATTTTCGCCATCAGGTCCGCGGTCGCGGGCGCGATGACCACCAGGTCGGCTTCGCGGCTCAGCTGGATATGGCCCATCTCGGCCTCGTCCTTCAGGTCCCACAAGGTCGTGTAGACCTTGTTCTCGGAAAGCGCGGCCAGCGTCATCGGCGTCACGAACTGCTGCCCGGCCGCCGTCACGACGCAGGTCACGCCGATACCGGCCTTGCGGCTCAGGCGAACCAGTTCGCACGCCTTGTAGGCGGCAATCCCGCCGCCGACGATCAGGAGGATGCGTTTGCCCTGCATGACCCTTATCCTAGCCAGAGGGTCAGGCCCGCGCCAGCCGCACCGGCCAGCAGCGCGGTAAGCACATAACGCCACCATCCTGCACCCATGCGCGTGACCAGCTGGACATTGCCGAGCGGCGGGGGAGGTGGAGCGCCGCCGGGGGCGGGAAAACGTTCCTCGATGCGGCGGACCAGGTCGGGCAGGCGCGACAGCGTGCGGACATCCTCGACGATGCGGTCGGCAAGCTTTGCCTCGGGGCCCAGTTCGCCGCGCAGCCAGTCGCGCACGACTGGCTCGGCGACTTCCCACATGTTGATGTCGGGGTCGAGCGCAGTCGCGACGCCCTCGACCATCACCATGGTTTTCTGGAGCAGCAGCAGATGCGGTTGCGTGACCATGTCGAAATCGCGGGTGATCGCGAACAGGCTGTCGAGCATGTTGCCGACCGACATGTCCTTGACCGGCTGGCCGCGCATCGGCTCACCCACACTGCGGAGCGCGGTGGCGAACTCGGCGACATTGTGGTGTGCGGGCACGTATTGCGCCTCGAAATGGATCTCGGCGACGCGGCGGTAATTCCCGGTGATCAGGCCGTAGAGTATCTCCGCCAGCCATTGTCGCGCGCGCCGGTCGATGCGGCCCATGATCCCGAAGTCGATCGCGACCAGTCCACCGTTCGCCGTCACCAGCAGATTGCCCTGGTGCATGTCGGCGTGGAAGAATCCTTCTGCGATAGCCTGGCGCAGGAAGCCGCGGACCAGTGTTTGCGCCAGTGCCTTGCGATCGTGCCCGGCAGCATCGAGTGCTGCGAGGTCCGACAGCTTGATCCCGTCGATCCATTCAAGCGTCAGGACCGTTCGCGACGTGCGCTTCCAGTCGATTTTGGGAATGCGGAAACCCGGTTCGGCGGTCATTCCGTCGGCGAGTTCCGACGCCGAAGCCGCTTCGCGCCGCAAATCGAGCTCGCGCGCAGTCCACTGGCGGAAGGTCGCGATGGTCAGCCGCGGACGCAGCCGGGCGAATTCGCCGCCAATGTCCTCCAGCTGTGCCGCCGCCCATTCATAGGTTTCGAGTGCCTCGCCGAATTCGCGCTCGACGCCGGGGCGGATGACCTTGACGGCAACGGTCACGCCCTCGGTCGTGACGGCACGGTGGACCTGCGCGATCGAGGCGGCGCCGACCGGCTCTTCTTCGATGCTCGCGAAGACTTCGTCGATCGGCTTGGCGAGGCCGCGCTCGATCGCCGCCTTGATGACCGTGAAGGGGAGGGCGGGCAGGCGATCCTGTAGCCGGTACAAGTCATGCGCCGCCGCTTCCCCGATCAGGTCGGGTCGCGTCGCCAGTGCCTGTCCCAGCTTGATCGCGGCGGGGCCGCACGCCTGGAACGCCTCGGCATAGGCGGGTTGCTTTGGCACGCGGGCGCCGAACCGAGCGATGCGGATGATCCGCTTGACCTCGCGCGGCGCCAGAGGATCACGCTCAATGCCCTGTAGGGCGCCATGACGCGCCAGCGTGCGACCCCATTTCAACAGGCGCCACAAATGGGTCGAGGGTCGGGTCAAATCTTCCAGCCGCTATGGATGGCGACCGCACCGCCCAGGATCGGCTCCGCTTTCGTGCGCACGAAGCCCGCGTCGGCGATCATCCGTTCGAACGACGGCATGTCGGGGAAGCGGCGGATCGATTCGATCAGGTAGCGATAGCTTTCCGCATCGCCGGCGATCATCTGGCCGATCTTCGGCACGACCTTGTGCGAATAGGCGTCGTAAAGCGCCCCGAAGCCCGGCCACAGCGTCGTCGAGAACTCCAGGCAATAGAACCGCCCGCCACGCTTCAACACGCGGTGTGCCTCTCTCAGCGCCGCCGGGATGTCGGTCACGTTCCGGATGCCGAAGGCGATCGTGTACGCGTCGAAGCTCTTGTCGGGGAACGTCAGCGCTTCGGCATTGGCTTCGGTCCAGACCAGGCTATCGACGCCGCGGTCGGCAGCCCGCTCAACGCCCTCGGCCAGCATGTCGGCGTTGATG
This sequence comes from Sphingomonadales bacterium UBA1936, assembly GCA_002336985.1. Taxonomy (GTDB): domain Bacteria; phylum Pseudomonadota; class Alphaproteobacteria; order Sphingomonadales; family Sphingomonadaceae; genus Sphingomonas_O. Next base: position 11,022 of record DDFE01000111.1, on the reverse strand, counting down.
TCGGCGATGGTGATGTGCGCGCCCGACTTCTCCATGCGGAAGGCGATGTCGCCGGTGCCTCCGGCCATGTCGAGGATGTATTCGCCCTCACGCGGCTTTACCCGGCGAACGAACTTGTCCTTCCACAGCCGGTGCATGCCTGCCGACATGGCATCGTTCATGCGGTCGTAGTTGCGGGCGACGCTCGAGAACACGGCGCCGACGCGGGCGGTTTTCTCGGTTGCGGCAATGTCTTCATAGCCGAAGGAAACGGTGTCGTTCATGCGTCGCCTCTAGCGAGGGGTTGCCGCCCCCGCAAACGCCGCATAGCGGTTGTGGATGCCCGAGCTTCCCGAAGTCGAAACCACCGTGCGTGGCCTGCGTCCCGTGCTGGAGGGACGCGTACTGACCTCGGTCGATGCGCGCCGGGCCGACTTGCGCCGGGCATTTCCGGTCGATCTGCGCCAGCGGTTGACGGGTGCGCGGGTGATCGGCCTCGGGCGACGCGCGAAATATGGAATGATCGAAACAGATCGCGGCGACACGATGATCTTTCACCTCGGCATGTCGGGGAGGTGGCGGATCGAGCCTGAATCATTGGGGCCGCACGATCATTTGATCCTGGAGACCGACGCTGGGGTGCGCCTGGCGCTTAATGATGCGCGACGATTCGGATCGGTCGACATGGTGCCGACAGCGGACGTCGCTGCCTGGCCGCCGTTCGCTGCGCTTGGGCCGGAGCCGCTGGGTGAGGGGTTGAGCGGCGCTTATCTGGCCAGGGCATTCGATGGGCGCGTGGCACCGGTGAAAGCGTTGCTGCTCGATCAGCGTGTCGTCGCGGGGCTGGGCAACATCTATGTTTGCGAGGCACTGAACCTGTCGCACATCGCTCCGAGAAAGCCCGCCGGACACATTGCCCGCGCCGCGCTCGAACGGCTGGTTGTCGCCATCCGCGAGGTATTGAACGCGGCGATCGAAGCGGGCGGGTCGACTCTTCGCGATTATGCTCGCCCTGACGGCCAACTCGGCTATTTCGCCAAGCAGTGGCGCGTCTATGGGCGAGAGGGCGAGCCTTGCCCGTGTGGTAAGGGAACAGTCGAGCGCATGGTCGACAGCGGTCGGTCGACGTTTTGGTGCCGCGCCTGCCAGCATTAGGTTGACCCGAATCCCATCCCTCGTTATGGGCGCGCGCTTTCCGAGATACTCTAAGGACTTCGAAACTTCATGGCGAATACGCCCCAAGCAAAGAAGCGCATCCGTCGCAACGACCGCCGCGCCGAAGTGAACGGTGCCCGCGTGGGCCGCATTCGCACCTTCGTGAAGAAGGTCGAAGCTGCACTGACCGCTGGTGACAAGGCTGCTGCCACGGCAGCGCTGACCGACGCGCAGCCGGAAATGGCACGCGGTGTCGCCAAGGGCGTGCTTCACAAGAACACTGCGGCGCGCAAATTCTCGCGCCTTGCCAAGCGGGTTGCCGCGCTCGGCTAAAAGCCGCGTCGCGCAAGACTGTTTCAAAAGGGGTCGTCGGTCATATGACTGACGGCCCCTTTCGTTCGTGACGGGCTGATTACAAAAACCCAGCTTTTCCCGCGATTCGCTTCAAGCGTCGTGTGAAGTAGTTTCGAATTATTATTCAAAATCAGTATGTTGAATAGTAAACCGCGGAAAACCTTATGACTCCCGCGTCAAGCGCCTTTATTTCTTTTTTTTGACGGCTGAATGCTTGCGCGACCCCCATGGCTCGCCCAAAAACTGTTTCCAGGATGACGCGACTCACTGTTGCGACCAGCATGACGAACGCCCGGCACCGCCGAATCCCTAACAAGGTTCGATGAGCGCAGGACGTTTGTGGCGGTCAGACAACCATGAGCGCGATGCGCGGACGGGGAGGTGTGGTCGACTGTGAGCGGTGGGGCAGTTCTGGACGGTAAGATCGAGGACCGTGTTGCAGATGCCTGGGGGGGCATTCGTGATCGACTTCGCAAGGACATCGGGGCGCGCAGCTTCGACCAGTGGATGGGCCGGGTCCGTTTCGACGGATATTGCGCGGTCGATCAGATGGTCGTGCTGGCGCTGCCGTCGGCGTTCCATGCCAATTGGGTGTCGAAAAACGTCGCCGACCGACTGAAGCTTGCCTGGCGCACGATCGTGCCCGAAGTGATGGGCGTCCGGATCGTAGCCGATGAGAGTAACGGCGTTCAGGTCCTGACCGAAAAAGCCGAAACGCCCGTCGTGGCGGCAAGCGAACCCACATTCCGCTTCGACCCGCGCCTGACGTTCGACAGCTTTCTGGTCGGTGATGCGAACCGCATCGCGCATAATGCCGCCCGCGCCATCGCCGACGGCGGGCCGATGCGTTTCAACCCGCTGTTCATCCATGGCCCCACGGGGCAGGGCAAGACGCACCTGTTGCACGCGATCGGCCATGGCTATCTCGCTCGCAAGCC
>DDFE01000111.1:0-8564 GCA_002336985.1 Sphingomonadales bacterium UBA1936 | reverse complement strand
ATCCTGATGATCGACGATTTCCAGTTCATCGCGGGCAAGGAAACGACGCAGGAGGAATTTCTCTACACCGTCGATGAACTGATGCGTGGTGGTCGCCGCCTCGTGATCAGCGCCGATCGCAGCCCGCACGAACTCGACGGCATCGAAGGTCGTATTCTGTCGAGGCTTACCCAAGGACTGGTCATCGATGTCCAGCCGGCCGATTATGCGCTGCGCCGGGCGATCGTCGATGCGAAGGCGAACGCGCTTGAGGGCGTTACCGTATCGCCGCTGGTTCGCGACCTGCTCGCCGGGCGCATCGCATCGAACATCCGCGAACTCGAAGGCGGTCTCAACCGTCTCGTCGCCTATGCTTCGCTCAGTGATCGCAAGATCGACGAAGCCTTTGCCGAGGACGTGCTTGCAGACATGTTTCGCGCCGGGCGTCGGCGGGTGACGATCGACGAAATCCAGAAGCGCGTCTCCGACCATTTCAAGATCCGTCAGGCGGAAATGGTATCGGCTCGCCGGGCGCGCGTAGTTGCGCGGCCGAGGCAGATCGCGATGTACCTTTCGAAACAGCTGACGCCGCGCTCGCTGCCCGAAATCGGGCGCCGTTTCGGCGGCCGCGACCACACGACGGTNNGCCTTCGGCGGCCGCGACCACACGACGGTCATCCACGCGGTCAAGCAGATCGAGAAATTGCGCGCCGTCGACACCGAGATCGATGCCGACGTGCGGACATTGATGCGCGCCCTGGAAGGTTGAGGAGGCGCGGCCGTGCCGCGCCGCCGCAGTTACCGCTTCTGACGTTCCGGCGGTGCGACCGTGATGCGAACGGTCTGACCCGAATTGCCCGGGAAGCCGGTAAACATCGCCTCGATTAGATTCGGCACGAGCGTGGTCAGGTCGTTGTCCGACGACATCGCCTTTGCCGTCCCTTCGAACACGCGCTCTCCGCCCTTGCGGTCGATGCGCATCGTCAGTTCGGAATTATAGACGGTATAGCTTTCGACTTCGTCATACGACGAACCATAGAGGAAGGGATCGTCGAAACCGTACACCCATGCGCGGCGCCCGAAGCCCCAGTATGGGCGATATGGTCCCCAGCCATAGGCATAGCCAAAGCGGGGGCCGATGAATGGACCGGGCACGGACCGGATCTTTTCGCGGCCCTTGTCCACGGCATAGTCGAGATGCACGATCAGGTTCGCACTCGCGGGCGAAGAGGCCTGCATATAGCCATAGGAAGCAAGGCGTTGCGATACGCTGTTCGCATATTGCGAGAATTCCAGGCTGTCGTTCAGACGGGGATTGTCAGCGACGACGGCAAACGTCTGCCCCTGTGGTGCCGGCATCTGCTGGAAGCGTGAAACCTGCGCCTGGAAAGGGGCGGCACAACCCGCAACGGTAAGAAGAGCAGCGGGAGCAAGAGCGGCGAGAAAGCGGTTCATGAGTCGTGACCTTGAAGGATCGATGCGTGCACGGTGCTACACCGGGCGTGAACGCATGTTGAACATATTCGTTTCGTCGCGCGTCAGTCTCGGATCACCTGCAGTCCGAGTGCGCTATAAGCGGCGTTCAACGTGGGCCTGGCGATTGCTGCTGCACGTTCAGCGCCGTCCTTCAGAACGAAATCGATCTCGGCCGCTCCCTTCAGCGCGACGTAGCGTTCGCGGATCGGCGCCAGTGTTTCGACCAGCAATTCGGCGAGCGCTGCCTTGAACGGGCCGAACTGGCTGCTGCCGAAATCCCCGAGTACTGCATCGGCGCTGCGGTCCTGCAGTGCCGCCATGATGCCTACGAGGTTGCGTGCCTCGGGACGGCCTTCCAATCCAGCCGCTTCCGATGGCAGCGGCTCCGGGTCGGTCTTCGCTTTACGGATTTTTTGCGAAATCGCGTCGGCATCGTCGGACAGATTGACCCGGCTCATGTCGCTGGGGTCGGACTTAGACATCTTCGCCGTCCCGTCCCGCAGCGACATGATGCGCGCCGCGGCGGGCGGAATGGTCGGTTCGGGCAGGGTGAACACATCGCGGCCAGTGTCGGTGTTGAACTTAGTCGCGATGTCGCGCGCGAGTTCCAGATGCTGCTTCTGGTCGTCACCGACGGGGACATGCGTCGCCTGATAGAGCAACACGTCGGCGGCCTGGAGCACCGGATAGTCGAACAGTGCGACCGAAGCGCCCTCGCGGTTCTTGCCGGCCTTGTCCTTCCACTGCGTCATGCGGTTGAGCCAACCCATGCGCGCAGTACCATTGAGCAGCCAGCAGAGTTCGGCATGCGCCGCGACCCGCGACTGGTTGAACAGGATCGCTTTTTTCGGGTCGATGCCGCTTGCCAGCAGGACTGCGGTCATGTCGCGCACGCCCGCCATGCGCACGTCACGGTCGATGTGTTCGGACAGCGAATGAAGATCGGCGAGGAAGAACAGGCACTCGCCGCCGCTCGCCGCAACCTGGTCCTGCATGCGCACCCAATTGCGGATTGCGCCCAGGTAGTTTCCGAGGTGCAGATTACCGGTGGGCTGGATGCCAGAGACGACGCGCATCGATCTTATTTCGCTTTCCGTAGGAATTGCTGGCGGATTTCGCCGAGTTTTGCGCCGCCGAACGCGAGGATGGCAGCGCCGTAGACAACTGCACCACCGCCGCAAAGCAGCGTAAGCGCGATGATGCGTTCCCAGAAATCACGGCCTGTGTGCGGATCGATCCATGGGTTGGCGAGCGCGAGCGCTCCTGCCATCACGGCACTCGCTCCGATGATGCGCAGCGCGCGCGACCGGAACCGGTCGTCCAGGCGCATGTGATCGCGTTTGTGCAGTGCCCACCAGAGCAGCACCACGTTTACCCATGCCGAGACGGCGGTCGATAGTGCGATGCCGACGAAGCCGGCATTCAGCACGAGCACCGACAGCAGGTTGCCGATCAGGTTGACCAGCATTGCAAGCACCGCGAGCCGAACCGGCGTCTTCGTATCGTGCCGGGCGTAAAAACCAGGGGTCAGCACTTTGATCAGCACATAGGCGGGCACGCCGATCGAAAAGGCGGCGAGGGCCGACGCCGCACCGATGGTGTCCGCTGGCGTGAACGCTCCATGCTGGAATACGCCGCGGATAAGAGGGGTCGCTGACACGACGAGCGCGACCGCAGCGGGCAATGCCAGCAACAGTGCGAGTTCGAGCGCGCGGTTCTGTGTGTAGCCTGCCGCCTTGTGATCGTCCCCGCCGATCTGGCGCGAAAGCGTCGGCAGGATCGCGGTGCCGACTCCGATGCCGATCAGGCCGAGCGGCAGCTGATTCAGCCGGTCGGCGTAATAGAGATAGCTGACCGCGCCCTGCGGCAGGAAACGGGCAGCGAGCGACGTCGAGATCAGCAGGTTGAACTGGATCGCGCCCTGGCCCACGGCAGCAGGGCCGATCAGCAGCAACAGGCGCTTCACATCGGTCGACATACGCGGGCGCGACAATTTCAGCGAAACACCTGCCGCGCGGCAGGTCACGATCAGCCAGATCAATTGCAGCAGGCCAGCAACGGTCACGGCGATCGCCTGCGTTTCGGCCGTTTCAACCGCAGTGCTGCCCCGGAAGAACAAGATGGCGATGATCATCGCGATGTTGAGCAGCACGGGGGCGGCAGCATTGACCCAGAACCGTCCCAGCGAATTGAGGATGCCACCCAGCAATGAAACCAGGCTGATCAGTGCCAGATAGGGAAACGTAATCTGTGTCAGGTGGCTTGCGAGCGCGAACTTTTCTGGTCCGCCATCGGGAAATCCGCCGGTCATCGCCCAGACGATCGGCCCCGTCGCCGCGATCATGACTGCTGTGAATATCAGAAGAAACGGAAACAGCACGGACAGGATTTGTCCGGCAAAATCGATCGCGGCTTTCAATCCTTCGCCCGGCCGTTCGCGGTCGGCCTCTGCCATGCGCCGGTTGAACATGGGCACGAAGACGGCGGCGAAAGCGCCCTCGGCGAACAGCGCACGGAACAGATTCGGCAGGCGCCACGCGATCAGAAAGGCGTCCGACGCGAATCCTGCGCCGACGAAGCGCGCCATCAGCATGTCGCGCACCATGCCGAGGATGCGGCTGACGAGCGTCAGCCCGCCGATCGACGCGGTGGCGCGAACGAGGTTCATAGGTGGCCGCTTATCCCCTGCACGGGGATGGCGTTACGCCTGTCCGGCCGGAGCCGCCAGCACGCCGTTCTGTTCCTGCTGCGCCATATACAGCTGACCGAAATCGATCGGGTCAAGCAGCAGCGGCGGGAAGCCGCCGTCACGTACGGCATCGGCCAGGATGCGGCGGGCGAACGGGAACAGGATGCGCGGCGCTTCGGCCAGCAGGAACGGCTGCATCTGGTCGGCCGGCACGTTGCGGATCGCGAACAGCCCTGCGTAAAGTAGCTCGACCTGAAAAGCGACCTTGTCGTCAGCAGTCGCCTTTGCTTCGACCTTCAGTACGACTTCATAGGCGTCGTCGGCAACCTGGCCCGAAGCGATGTTGAACTGGATGTCGATCTGCGGCTGGCCCTGCCACTGGTAAACCGCCGGCGAATTGGGGTTTTCGAACGACAGATCCTTGACGTACTGCGAGATCAGACCGGCAACCGGTGCGGTATCGGCGCCGTTGCTCAGTGGTTCGTCATTGGAGAATTCGGGTACGGCGTCGTCGGCCATCGGTCGTTCTGCTTTCGGTCAAAGGCGGTTGGATGGCGCGCGGTTAGCCGCCCTTCGGCGCGAGGGCAAGGCGGGGTGAAACGAAACCGTCGCACAGAGGTTTGAAGAGTCGGGCACTTGCGCCTATGTAATGGCGCTACAGCGGAGTGAGTTGTGACGGGAATGGTCGAAATAGTCGTTCTGGCGATGGTTGCAGGGTTCCTGGCGCTCCGTCTTTATTCGGTGCTGGGCAAACGTACCGGTCATGAACAGCCGCTGCCACCCGTCGAAGAGCGTGTCGCTCAGGCGCCAGTTACCGCTATCGACGGCGGCCGGGCCACCCCGGTTCCCGCACGCGACTCCGTTTTCGAGCCGGGCGCTGCAACGGGCGTTCGCGCCATCGTTGCCGCAGAACCGTCGTTCGATGTCGGGCGTTTCGTCGAAGGGGCGAAGGCCGCATACCAGATGATCCTCGAAGCCTATTGGCGCGGAGAGGCGGGGCAACTCGAGGGCCTGACCAGTGACGAGGTCCGCAGGGCGTTCGCGGATTCCATTGCCGAGCGCCAGACCGCAGGACATGTGCTCGATAATCGCCTTATAACGATCGAAAAGGCGTCGATCCTCGATGCACAGATCGATGGCCGAGATGCGCAGGTAACGGTGCGGTTCGAAGCCGATATTGCAACGGTGACGCGCGATTCGGACGGCAATGTCATTGCCGGTTCGCTGTCGGACGCGGTACCAACCACCGATGTATGGACGTTCGCGCGGACACTGCGCAGCGACGACCCGAACTGGGTTCTGATCGACACCGACGAATCCGCATGAGGCTTGCGCTGGCGCCGGTCGCGGCGCTCGCGCTGGCATCGTGCGTCGGCAGCGTTGCTCCGCCTTCGCGTCCCGTGACGCCGCCGGTCGTATCGAAGCCGGTCACACCCGCTCCACCTGTATCGCGTCCGGCTACCCCGACGACTGGAACGGCGGTTTCGAACGGCGTCATCGCTGGTCCCGATATCGCGAGTTTGCCGCTCACAACTGAAGGCGCGGCGCGGGCGCTCGCGGCATTCCGGACAAGCTGTCCCGCACTCCAGCGCAGGACCGACCGGTCCGGCCTTACGCAATCCGCGGACTGGGCAGCGGCATGTGCGGCTGCAACCGGTGCGCCGGACGCCCGTGGATTCTTCGTGGCACAGTTCGAAACGGTCCAGGTCGGCCCCGGCACCGCCTTTGCGACGGGCTATTACGAGCCCGAAATCGCGGGCAGTCGGACGCGTGACGCCGATCATCAAATCCCGATCTATCCCAAGCCGAGCGATCTGATCGAAGTCGATCTCGGCCTGTTTTCCGATGCGATGAAAGGCAAATCGATCCGCGGGCGGGTCGATGGCGGAAAGTTCGTACCCTATTTCGACCGTGCTGAGATCGACGCGGGCGCGCTCGACGGACGCTTGGCGCCGATTGCGTGGGCCGCGGATTATGTCGAACTCTTCTTCCTGCAGGTACAGGGTTCGGGTCGGCTGAAACTGCCGGACGGCTCGGTCATGCGGATCGGGTACGCGGGACAGAACGGGCGCGATTACACCGGGATCGGCGCACTGATGCGTAGCCGCGGCCTGTTAGGCCCCAACCAGCAATCGATGCAGGGCATCATGGCCTGGCTACGCGCGAATCCAGCCGACGGCATGGCGATCATGCATGAGAACAAAAGTTATGTGTTCTTTCGCGAACTGACCGGCGCAGGACCGGTCGGCGCGATGGGCGTTGCCGTAGCGCCGAATGCCACTGTTGCGGCCGACCCGGCGTTTGTTCCGCTCGGTGCCCCGGTCTGGCTTGATCTCGACCGTGCCGAGGCCAATGGGCTGTGGGTCGCGCAGGATACGGGCGGCGCGATCAAGGGTGCCAACCGCTTCGACACATTCTGGGGCGCGGGTGACGATGCGCGACGCATCGCGGGCGGCATGTCGGGCAGGGGGACTGCACTGGTGCTCGTTCCGCGCGGAACTCTGGCGCGCCTGAAAGCTTCGACCACGGTCAGCGATGTCACGCCCGCTCAGCGCTGACGAGCGGTTGTTGTGGCGACGGGTAACGGCGGATGTCCGTCCGGCGGCCCCGCGTCTCCGGGATAATTCCCCCGCCGCGATTGCATCAAAATCGCCGGCAAAGTCTGCATCGCCTGTTGGGGTCAAAACAACAGTGCCCGCTCGCCCGGCCGCTCCCGCAAAGCCGGCAAGTGTCACTTCGACGACTCTCGATGCGACATGGGACCGCAAGTTGCGTGGCGGGCAGGTCGAGCCGGATCGTGTGGTCGATCTCCACGGATTGACCAGCGATGCGGCACACCGCCGTGCAATTAACGCTGTGTCGCAGGCCGTGCGCGACGGTGACCGGATCGTCGTGCTGATCACCGGACGCCCTCCCCGAAAGGACAGCAGCCGCCTCGACATGCCACTCCGCGGGATCATCCGGGCATCGATCGCCGATTGGCTCGCGGCGTCGCCGGTATCGCGCCAGATCGCCGCAGTACGCGCCGCGCATCCGCGCCACGGCGGCGCAGGGGCGATTTATGTCGTTCTCAGGCGCCAGAAAATGCCCGGCGCATAGACAATCTTAACGGTCGCCGTGTCATTTGCGCTCATGGGATTTGCGTAAGGGACGACGCATCCCGACGATGGGACACGAGACCTGGGCTGATGCACGGAGTAACGCTGAAATCGCGCGCTGTCGCATTTGCGTTCTGTGTGGGCGCCGTCGCGTTCATTCTCGCCGTAGTCGCGGCATCCGACGGATCATCGACCTCCGAATCGATCGCGCGGGGTTTGAGCATAGCCATCGTCTGCGCGATCCTCAGTTGGGCATCCGCTGAGCGCGCGCTTTCGGGTGTGGCAACAGCCGTGGACAGTGCGATCGAACGCGTCGTATCGGCGTCGAAGGGCGATCTGTCCTCGCCGACNNCAGGTCCGCACGAACCTGGAAAGCGCGACCACCCTGGCGCTGTTCGATCCTGTCACTTCGCTCGCCAACCGCACGCATTTCCGGGCCGAGGCGGAGCGGGTGCTGGAAGGGTTGAAGCCCGGCGAAGTCGCGCTGCTTGCGTTCATCGATCTCGATCATTTCAAAGCGGTCAACGACACGTTCGGCCATGCCAACGGCGACCTTGTCCTGGGCAAAATCGCCAACCGGCTGCGCGCGGTTGCCGCCGCCGAGGTGCAATATCGCGCGGACAAGGCGGTCGAACCGATCATCGGGCGCCTCGCCGGCGACGAGTTCACCGTCATGTTCGGCTATGTCGATGACCTGGCGGATGCCGAGCGACTGAGCCGTGAATTGCTGACGGCATTGACCCGGCCCATCACGCTTGCCGACCAGAAGGTTTCCGTCGGCGCGTCGATCGGGCTGGCTCTGGCGACCGAGCATGGCAAGACGCTGACGCAGCTGATGCGGGCGGCGGACGTTGCAATGTACCAGGCCAAGGCCAATGGCCGCGACCAGGTGCAGTTCTACGCCGAGGCCATGGCGGAACGCATGGCCCAGCGGTCGCGCCTCGAAACCGAACTCCGCGATGCCATCGCCAAAGACCAGTTCGCCCTGGTATTCCAGCCGCAGATCGCGCTGGCGACAGGCAAGCTGAGGGCCGTCGAAGGACTGCTGCGCTGGAACCATCCGCGTGACGGAATGCGCCTGCCGGCATCGTTCCTGGCTTGTGCGGAGGAAAGCGGCCTGATCGGTGAGATCGGAGACCGGATCGTCGACTCGTTCGCGCGACGCATCGCGACCTGGTCGCGCGACGCGCAGGCGCCGAGAATCGCCATCAACATCGGCCGGCACCAGATTGCCCGGCCCGAGTTCTTTTCACGCCTGCGCACGGCGTTCGACCAGTACAGCACGCCGTTCGCGGCGATCGAGTTCGAGATCAGCGAGTCCA
>DDFE01000235.1:12229-22808 GCA_002336985.1 Sphingomonadales bacterium UBA1936 | reverse complement strand
TCAAGGGGGATCAACTGTCCGGCGTTGCGCTCGATGCGTATCGCACCGCGGAAAGTCAGGCGATCGTCCACGGATATCTCGGCATTGCGACGGCGCTTGCGGTCGTTGCCGCTGTCGTCTGGCGCCTTCGCGACAGGCTGGCGAAGGAGCGGCATGACGCGGACAGCGGTTTCGCGGGCCTCGATCTGCTGGCCCGCCCACGGTTTGCGTTGGGAGCGCTCTGCATCTTTCTCTACGTCGGCGCCGAAGTTTCCATCGGGTCGCTGATCGTCAGCTACCTCATGCAGCCGCATGTGATGGGCCTGCAGGAACAGGCGGCGGGCAAGCTGATCGGCCTCTATTGGGGCGGCGCGATGATCGGCCGTTTTATTGGTTCGGGCTTGCTGCGGATCGTCAGCCCCGGAAAGCTGCTCGCGGCTGTCGGCGTCGGCGCCATCTTCCTGATTGCCCTGTCCGCAAACAGCACGGGAGGGCTGTCCGGCTACAGCCTCCTCGCGATCGGCCTGATGAACGCGATCATGTTCCCGACGATCTTCGGTCTGGCATCGGAAAAACTCGGCCGCCGTGCGGCCGACGGGTCCGGTATCATCAATATCGCCATTTTCGGCGGCGCGGTGGTGCCGCTGGCGATGGGCGCGCTGGCGGACGCCACCCACAGTCTCGCTTTCGCACTGACGCTGCCGGCAGTCTGCTATGCGGTCATCGTCGGCTACGGAGTTTTTGCGCGACGCCCCGCCTAAATGAAGGCGATGCCCGCTATTTCGGTGCGGGCATCGACCACAGCTTGAACGGCATTGCCATCGCGGCGGCCTTCGCCTTTTCCTCGACCGGCGCGAGATGTTCCGCGCGGGTCGTTGCCGAGATGTGGAGATAGCCGGTCGGCTGCCTGGTTACTGCGGGCCAGCGCACCGCCCCGCCGCCGTTGGGGTCACCCGTCTTGGCGAAGCGGACCCAATAATCGCCCATTGCCTTGGACACCTTCAGGTCTTCTGCATCCCAACGATGATCCGCAGGTGTGTTACCGAACAGATACTCGAGCTCGCCGCCATGGTCGGTTCCGGCGGCCGTCGCCCGCTGGTCGACCGGGACCTGGTCGAAGAAATAGGCGAACGCCTTGTTCCCGGCCGCCGCATGCATGTCGGCGACAGCCAGCGACGGAAGCACGAAACCCAGTCCTTCGGCGAGATCGGTGGTCGCCGCCGCCGAAGTCTTGCCTGTCAAGGCAATGTAGCCCGCCTGAAGCTCTGGAAAGGCGTCGCCCAGCAATGCCTTTGCCGTCGCTTCGGTCATACCGCCGAGGCTGGATTCATTGGAGTTCGAGCCGATGATCAGCGGGATATGCATCGCCTCTTTCCGGTAGAAATATTCGCCCGGGCTGCGCGTCACGACCTTGCCGTCGATAAAGGGAAACGCGCGCGCCTTGATGATCTCTGCCACCGGAATCGCGCGCAACTGATCCGCGGTCGCGTCTTTCAGGCCGAGGTCGTCGGTGAACTTCTGGCCCAGCATTTCAGCATTGATCACGCCGCCGCGAATGGGCGCGAGGATCGAACTGCCGGAACCGGAATGCGACGCCGCCTTCTGGAACAGTCCGGCCGACGCGGGGGCGCCCATCAGGATCTGGACCGCACCTGCCCCTGCCGATTCGCCGAACAGCATGACATTTCGGGAATCGCCGCCGAACTGCGCGATGTTGCGCTTCACCCATTGCAGTGCCGCGATCTGGTCCATGATGCCGTAATTGCCGAGCTGACCATTCGGATCTTCGCGCGTGAGCGCGGGATGAGCGAAGAAGCCCAGACGACCGAGGCGGTAGTTGATGGTGACGACGACCACGCCGCGCTTCGCGAGATTCGCGCCTTCGTAAAGCGGAACGCCCGCCGCGCCGAACACAAAGGCACCGCCATGGATGAAGACCATCACCGGGTATTTGCCGGCGCGCTTCGGCCGCCAGACATTGAGGAACAGACAGTCCTCGCCCTGTTTGCCGACCTGTGCCCAAGCTTCTGGCCGCGTCATCTGGGGGCAGGCGTTGCCATAGGCTTTCGCGTCACGAACGCCGGTCCACGCGATTGCGGGGCGAGGCGCTTTCCAGCGAAGCGGGCCCACGGGAGGTGCAGCATAAGGAATGCCGCGAAAGACGGTCACGTCGCCTTCGTCGCGCCCTGAGAGCTTGCCGGTATCGATCGGAACCACAGGAGCCGTTTGAGCGCGTACAGGTGATGCTTGAATTGCGAGCCCCGCGAGAATGAGCGCCAGCAGAGGGCGGAATCCGGTTTTTACGATCAAGCGGTCTCGCTCAATCGACGACTGATTTACATTCATAATCTCTCTCCGGGCGCTCTGGTGGCGCTTCACGCAATCGCTGCAAGGGAGAGCATATCACCATTCATTCATTAGTAAATGAATGAATTCATAGTCGTTGCGAACCGGCACACGGCTGCGCGCGAAAAGCAATTCGCGCAGCGGCCTCCGTCCGATAGGTTTTCGGCGGAAAAGGGAAAAACAGACATCAAGACGCTGAAAAGCGGGATGCAGGAGCGAGATCGCTCTCCGACAAAATCCGAAAATTTCATAAGCCTGATAAGTGGCTGGATGCCCCGCGAGGACTCGAACCTCGATAAACGGAATCAGAATCCGGTATCTTACCATTAGATGACGGGGCAGCGCCGAGGCGGGCGTTTAGTGCGAAGAAGGGCGCAAAGTCAACGCGGTTCGGCGCATGGTTGCCGCATGGCGTCATCATCGTTACACCTTGTCCCAAGTTCTGCACATCATGCTGTGCAGCGAACGGGCGAAGTTACTGCTATGGCCGATCTCGACGGTCCCAACGCCCCGTTTCCGGGGGCTCCGCGCCATCGGCCGCAACGCCGGACCTATGCTGCGCTCGATCTCGGCACCAACAATTGCCGCCTGCTGATCGCCCGGCCCGCCGGTAATGGCTTTACCATCGTCGATGCATTTTCGCGCATCGTCCGGCTGGGCGAAGGGCTGGGCGCGTCCGGTCGGCTGAGCGATGCGGCGATAGAGCGCGCCATTGCTGCGCTCACCGTTTGCGCGGAAAAGCTTGTCCGGCGCGGCGTGCACCTGTCCCGTGCGGTCGCGACAGAGGCGTGCCGCCGGGCCGAGAACGGTCGCGAGTTCGTCGACCGTGTCTATCGCGAAACGGGTATCGCCCTCGACATCATCGATCCCGGTGAGGAGGCGCGGCTTGCGGTGGCGGGGTGTCATGCGCTGCTCGAGGAGGGAGAGGGGCCCGCACTGATTTTCGACATCGGCGGGGGGTCGACCGAACTGGTCGAACTCCTTCCGGGTGACGGGGAGCCCGCGATTGCCGACTGGATCAGCGTGCCATGGGGCGTCGTCTCACTTGCGGAATCCGAACCTCAGGATGGCGCGACGCAGGAAGACCGCCTCGCCGCATATGACCGTATGAAAGCACGGGTCGTAGAGGCGTTGGGCGCGATCGACCTGCCCACGGAGGGCAAGTTGCGGCTGCTGGGGACCAGCGGGACGGTGACGACGCTTGCGAGTGTCTATCTCAACCTGCCGAGTTACGAACGGCGTGCGGTCGATGGACTGCTGGTACCGGTGGAAGCGATGCGGGCGATCGGGCGCGACCTTGCCGCAATATCCATTCCGGAGCGCGCGCAGGTGGCGTGCATCGGCCAGGAGCGTGCCGACCTCGTCGTTGCGGGCTGTGCGATCCTCGAGGCGATCCTCGACCTTTGGCCCGCCGAGCGTGTGGGTGTCGCCGACCGGGGAATACGCGAAGGTATCCTCCGCTCGCTAATGGGCCACGCATGAGCCGGGGTGGCAGTGGCGGGCGGACCCGCGTAAAGACCGCGCGCGGACGCACCGCGCAATCGACGCGCTGGCTCGAACGCCAGCTCAACGACCCTTATGTGAAGCGCGCGCAGGCAGAGGGGTATCGAAGCCGCGCGGCGTACAAGCTGATCGAACTCGACGAGCGCTTCGGTCTGCTGCGCGGCGTGCGCCATGTTGTCGACCTCGGCATCGCGCCCGGCGGCTGGGCACAAGTCGTGCGGCGCAAGCAGCCCAAGGCGAAGATCGTTGGCATCGACCTGCTGCCGGTCGATCCGATCGACGGCGTCGAAATCTTCGAGATGGATTTCATGGACGTTGCCGCGCCCGACCTGCTGATCGAGCGCCTGGGCGCCGCGCCCGACCTTGTCATGTCCGACATGGCGGCGAACACCG
Source organism: Sphingomonadales bacterium UBA1936 (assembly GCA_002336985.1). GTDB lineage: Bacteria > Pseudomonadota > Alphaproteobacteria > Sphingomonadales > Sphingomonadaceae > Sphingomonas_O. The sequence goes on along the minus strand of DDFE01000235.1, from coordinate 18,587 downwards.
TTGGCCACCCGCAGACCGATGCATTGCGCACCATGGGGCTGGTCGAAGCGGCGACCGAGTTCGCCTGTCAGGTGCTGGCGCCCGGCGGCACTTTCGTGGCGAAGGTATTTGCCGGCGGCGCCGACAGCGCGCTGGTCGCCGAACTGAAGCGCAATTTCAAAGCCGTGAAGCACGCGAAACCGCCCGCGAGCCGCAAGGGGTCGTCAGAATGGTATGTCGTCGCCCAAGGGTTCAAGGGCGTCGCGACGCCCTTAGCGTGAAGCGATAAGCTGATGCGCCGCAGGGCGGGTGGAGGTTATCTCGATCAGCTTTGCCTTGAACGCGGCAAGCTGGGCCCCCGACAATAGCGGCGTCGATTCGAACGTAACGCTGGATGGACTGACAGGCGCACCGCCGCGATAGACTTCGAAATGCAGGTGCGGGCCGGTCGAAAGGCCGGTCGATCCGACATAGCCGATAACCTGGCCCTGAGCGACGCGCGTACCCGGCGAGACCGCAATGCGGCTCATGTGCGCGTAACCGGTGCCGATGCCGTTCGCATGGGCAAGTTTCACCATCTGGCCATGCCCGCCATGCCAGCCGGCCAGCGTGACGATGCCGTCCGACACGGCCCGGATCGGCGTGCCATATGCCGCGCCATAATCGGTACCCTGGTGCATGCGTGAGTAGCCGAGCAGGGGATGGAGCCGCCATCCGAAGCCACTGGTCTTGCGTGCGTTCGCGACCGGCATCTGGAACCCGCCGCGGCGCTGACCGACACCTGCCGCGTCGAACCAGTCGGTCTGTCCGTCGACGGTCCACTGGATCATTCGCGTCGAACGGCCGCCGCGGTCGAGACCGACGTAAAGCAGTTTGCCGTATCGCACCTCGCCTGTGGCGGCGCGCTGTTGCTCGACGACCAGCGAGAAACGGTCGCTCGCGCCGATATTGTCCATCGATACCTTGGGTGCGAGCGCGCGGATGTAGGTTTGTACTGCACTGCCAGGTGCGCCCGCGGCGCGAGCCGAGGCATAGAGACTGTCGCCGACCATTCCGTCGACACGCAATGGTGTGCTGTCGACCGCAATCGGAATGCCGCGCATGATCAGCGCCCCTGCCGGGTTACGCTCGAACGCGACTTTCATGTCGAACCGCGCACGGAAGTTCAGCGACTGGACCGGTCGAGGATCGGTCTTGCGTGCGCGTCGTCCGAGTGTCAGCGACAGGGCCGTGCCCGGCGCAATCTCGTCAGGATCGACAACGCTCGAAACCTGGTTGGCAATGCGCGATGCTTCTGCGCCCGAGACACCGGCGCGTTCCAGCGCGCGGGACAGGCTGTCGCCGTCGCCAAGCGTCGCGGTCATGTCGACCTGAGGACGGTCGGGCGTGTCGGCAAGCGGCTGGACCGCGTCGGTCGCGGCCATGCGGCGACCGCTGTCGGCACCCCATGCCAGCGGAGAAATGGCCTGCGCGCGGCTTTCTTCCCAAGCAGCGGGCGCAAGAACCGGACCGGCGGATGCGGGAAGGGGATGAAAACCCGGAGCGAGCGCAAGTGTGACGGTGCACAGCGCGACGCATGACGCCAGGCCCTTCCACCATGTCTTGCTACCGATATCGACGCCCAGGTCGGGCAGGGCGTCGAAATGAAAACGCGGCGCCTTGACGGGCAGAACGGTGGCCCGGCCGAAACCCGCCGCGCGTCCGAACGGCGCACGGTCCAGCGTCAGCACCGATGCGCCGCCACCTCCGCCAAACGTTTCGCTCTGTTGATACAAGCCCCGAAACCCGCTCGAAAAAACGCAAACCCCGCGCAGCCGTTCTTTTCTCGACTGTCAGGTGCAAATGCTTGTGAAGCAACAGGGTTAACGTCAACCTAAGTTTTCAAGGGGGTTGTCCCACCTGCGACGGGGCGTTTCGTGGATGCGACGGGACTTTGCTTGCGTCGCGCGGGGTTAGTTCCGATGTAGTTCCGATGTCTGCGTTCAATCGCCCGGCGCTGACCGCAGTGCTGGGCCCCACCAACACCGGCAAGACGCACCTCGCGATCGAGCGGATGTGCGGGCATTCGAGCGGGATCATGGGCTTTCCGCTGCGCTTGCTGGCGCGCGAGGTGTACGACCGCGTCGTCGCGATGAAGGGCGCGAAGGAAGTCGGCTTGCTGACCGGCGAGGAGAAGATCCTGCCGCCAGGTGCGCGGTGGTTGCTGTGCACCGCGGAATCGATGCCGGTGGGTCGGGAAGCAAGCTTTGTTGCCCTCGACGAGGCGCAACTGGGCGCCGATCCCGAACGCGGGCACGTTTTCACTGACCGGCTGCTGCGTGCGCGGGGGCGTGAGGAAACGATGATCCTTGGCTCGGCGACGCTCGCGCCGATGGTCCGTGCGCTGTTGCCGGAGGCGGAGATCGTCAATCGTCCTCGCTTTTCGACGTTGAGCTACGCGGGCGCGAAGAAGTTGTCGCGGATACCGAAGCGCTCGGCCATCGTCGCCTTCAGCGCGGAGGAGGTTTACGCCGTCGCCGAAATGTTGCGCCGAACGCGGGGAGGGGCGGCGGTTGTGATGGGGGCGCTCAGCCCCCGCACCCGTAACGCGCAGGTCGCCATGTACCAGTCGGGCGAGGTCGATTATCTCGTCGCGACCGACGCGATCGGCATGGGCCTCAACATGGACATCGGCCATGTCGCCTTCGCCAGCCTGACCAAGTTCGACGGATATCGCCAGCGCCGCCTCACCGTCGCGGAGATGGCGCAGATCGCCGGGCGTGCTGGACGGCACCAGCGCGACGGGACGTTCGGGTCGCTGGGCAGCGAGGTCGGCCCCGCCGCGTTCAGGCCCGAGGAGATCGAGGCGATCGAGGAGCATCGCTTCTCGAAGCTCGAGCACCTGTACTGGCGTGAAGGGGTGCCCGACATGGTGTCGCTCGACGCGCTGATCGACAGCCTCGAAACCCCGCCGCATCACGAGAAGCTCCGCGCCGCGCCACAAGCGGTGGACCTAGCAGTATTGAAGCGCCTGTCCGAAGACCCCGATGTACGTGGCCGTGTGCGGCATCCCGCCATGGTCAAGCGGCTGTGGGCTGCATGCGGCGTGCCCGATTTCCGCAAGGTCGGCGCGGAGCATCACGCGCGCCTCGTCGGGCGATTGTTCCGCCATCTGTCAGAAGGGGACGGACACGTCCCGGTACCATGGTTTGCCGACGAACTTGCCCGGCTCGACAAGGTCGACGGCGATGTCGAGACGCTGGGCGGGCGCATCGCGAGCGTGCGGACCTGGGCCTATATCGCGCATCGCCCTGACTGGCTCGCCGATCCCGTGCATTGGGCCGAGCGTACCGAACGCGTGGAGGAGCGGCTGTCGGATGCGCTCCACGCGCGGCTCACCGAACGCTTCGTCGACCGGCGCACATCGGTGCTGATGCGGCAGGTGGGCGGCGATGTCGGGCTGCTCGATGTGGCGGTCGATGAAGACGGGCTGGTGACGGTCGAGGACGAACCGCTCGGCCGGATCGATGGCTTCAAGTTTGCAGTGGATCCCTCAGCGCGTGGCACCGACCGTAAGCGGCTACTGGCCGCCGCCGAACGCTATCTGGTCAAGGAACGTGCGCGTCGCGCGGGCGAACTGGCATCTGCACCAGACAGCGCATTTCACCTCGATGGCACCCGCAGCCCGCTGGTGCTGCAATGGTCCGGGTACGATGTCGCAGCATTGGCCCAGGGGCGGGCGCTTACGCCCGACATCCGCCTCGACCGGTCGCTCGATGTTCTCGACGTGCCTGATCGGACGAAGATCGCGCTGCGCCTGAAGACCTGGCTCGATGGCCAACTCGCCCGCTATCTCGGTCCCCTGCGCGACATGGAGGCGGCGCGTGCGTCACCGAAGACACCCGCACCGACGCGCGCGATTCTTGCCCCGCTGATCGGTGGCGGTGGCATCGTGCCGCGCGTGGCGATCGAGGATGCGCTTGGCGGCCTCGGATCGGACCTGCGCCGTGCGTTGACGCGATCGGGCCTCACCATCGGCACGCTAGACGTGTACGACGGACGCCTGCTCAAGCCCGGCGCATTGTTCTGGGCGAATGCGCTCGATGCTGTTCGCGCCGGAACGCCGGTCGCCACGACGCTGAAACCCGGTGCGACCGTGGGCAAGGGCAGCGTGGCGCGCGGTTACCGGTGCTTTGGCGGCACGCTCGTGCGCATCGACCTCATCGAACGCATCGCTCGTGCGACGCACGATTTGCGCACGGCGCGGCAGGATTTCGCGCCCGACCCCGCGCTCGCGACATCGTTCGGCATCGATGCCGCCACGTTTAGTCACATCCTCCGTGCGCTCGGCTTCCGGCCGGGCGCAGAGGGGAAATGGCGCTGGGGCCAACGGACCAAGGGCACCAAGGACACGCCCCGAACATCGTCGGGCGTGTTCGCCGCCCTCGGAGCCCTGCGCATTGACTAATGCGACCCGCCATGGCTGACACGATGCGCCTCGACCGCTTCCTGTGGTTTGCGCGCCTGTCCGCCTCTCGCACCTATGCCCAGCAGCTCGCATCGAGTGGTCATCTCCGCATCGACGGGCGACCGGTCGATAAGCCTGCGCATGCGGTGCGCATCGGCAATGTGCTGACCTTCGCTACGCACCGCGGCGAAATCAAAAGCTTGCGCATCGAAACATTTCCCTCCCGCCGAGGGCCGCCTGTAGAGGCGCGGGCGTGCTATACCGAATTGACCTAGGCAGACGGCGGATTTAACGCGGCTCCATCGCCTTAGGGGAGCCGCGACTACCATGACCTACGTCGTCACCGACGCCTGCATCCGCTGCAAATACATGGACTGCGTCGAGGTGTGCCCCGTCGACTGTTTCTACGAGGGCGAAAACATGCTGGTGATCAACCCCAGCGAGTGCATCGACTGCGGCGTGTGCGAACCAGAATGCCCGGCAGAAGCGATCCTGCCCGACACCGAGAACGGCCTGGAAAAATGGCTTGAACTCAACAACACCTTCTCGGCGCAATGGCCCAACGTCACCCGCAAGGGCGACCAGACGCCCGCCGACGCCGATGAGCACAAGGGCGAAGAGGGCAAGTACGACAAATATTTCTCTGCGGAGCCCGGCGCGGGGGATTAATCTCCCGGGATCATCCGCACGATGACTTTACCCTTGGCGCGGCCGGATTCGAGATAGCCGAATGCATGGGCAATCTCGCTGAACGGGAAGACGCGGTCGATGACCGGGGTCAGCTTTCCGGCATCGATCAGGTTGCCGAGTTCCTCAAGCTCGCTGCCGCTCGGGTGCATGAACAGGAAGCGGTATTTCGCGCCTTGCCGCCTGGCGTCGGCGCGCAGGCGGTAGCTGACGAGCCAGAATAGTGCAGCGAGCAGCGGACGGCCCAGATCCTTCGTCGCGGTTTGCGGCTCTGGCAGCGCGGCGACCGATACCACCGTGGCGCCGGGCTTTACCACGCCGAATGATTTGACCAGCGTGTCCCCACCCAGTAGGTCGAACGCACCATCCATGTCGCGCACATGGTCCTCGAACTGTTGCGTCGTGTAATCGATCACGACATCGGCCCCCAGCCGCTCGACCAGTTCGCGTCCGCGCGGCGACGCGGTGGTGGTGACCTCAGCGCCCAGCCATTTGGCGATCTGGATGGCGAAGGTGCCGACGCCTCCCGCGCCGCCGGGAATGAACACGCGGCTGCCGGGTTTCAGCTGCAACTCATCGCGCAGCGCCTGCAGTGCTGTCAGCCCGGCAAGCGGCACGCCCGCCGCCGTTTCGAAATCGATCGACGCTGGCATGGGCGCCACGACATCTTCAGGCAGTACTATGTATTCGGCGAAGGCGCCCATCGCATTCTTCGCCACGCGCGCGAACACGCGATCGCCGGCCGCAAAGCGCGTGACACCCGCTCCACACGCCTCGATCACGCCTGCCAGCTCGTTGCCCATCACGGCGGGCAGCGGATAGCGCTGGATGGCCTTCAACTTGCCTTCTCGCGTCTTGAAATCGACCGGGTTCAGCCCGGCGGCGTGGATGCGGATGAGCATCTCGCCGGGGCCAGGCGCGGGCAGGGGCGCCTCGCCGAGCACGGCCGAGTCCGGTCCGCCATATTTTGTCAGCAGCAATGCCCGCATGTGGGCAGCCTAGCGCAAACGCAGAGGCGGGCAACCGCCAGCTGATGCGCGCTTCCGCTCCTCAGACGCTCAGGTTGGAGACGCGCCTCAATTCAGACCTGAGGCGTTCCTCGTCGAAGGCGTGCTGCGCGAACTCGCCGCTGCGTTCGACCCAGAACAGGAACAGGTGCGCCGACCATTGATTGGGGTTGGGCTGCGTCCGGCCGTGGCGCAAGTCGATGCCGCGATACAGAACGGCGTCGCCGGGCTGCATGGT
>DDFE01000235.1:10694-12188 GCA_002336985.1 Sphingomonadales bacterium UBA1936 | reverse complement strand
ACGCTGTGCTCGCACGATGGACGGTCCGAATGGACGTGGCAGACGTCATCCTTCTGATAGATGCGGAAATAGTCATAGCTGGGCAGCACGTCCGCGCCGGTCAGTTCGCTGATGATCGGTGTCAGGCCCCACAGGAATGTCGTCAGCGGCCGGTAGAAATGGCCGGAAATGTCGATGGTCTGATGCCGGGAGAGCGGCTGGTCCTGGGCAAAGGTTTCGAACGATTTTCCCGACGCCGACAGGTCCATCTGCAGTTGCTTGAACAGGTTGGCCGCAACTTCCGGAGGGACCAGGCCCCTGATCGTCGCAAAACCGTCTTTCTTGTAGTCGCCTTCGATACGCATGGGATCACTTGGTCTCGATTGAATACGGCGCATCTACGTCGCGGTCCGGATTTTTGAAAGGACTGCATGGAGTTGGCAATCGTGCCGCCGGTCCCGGGCCTCTGCGTGTAAAGCGAATGGCGCAATCGCTTGTGCCTTTAGAACGGCGCTTTCATGGCTCCTGAACACCAATGTTCTCAACACTGGTAATTTTATTGCGAATCTGTTAAACACCCGCCCACAGGTGGTGCATCCGCGCGCCACTTGTGGAGTGCACAACCGGATCTGCCCTGCATCGACGCTTCCAGATGACCGCATGGCCTGCGGCAAGGGTAGTCGTCAATTCCCCGCGATCCGATGGAAAGGAATAAAATGGCTGCAGCACCCACGCTGATTTTCGATGTCGGCGATTATGTCGTTTATCCCAAGCACGGCGTTGGCCGTGTGATCGAGCTGCAAAAGTCCGAGATCGCCGGGATGGCGCTCGAACTCTACGTCCTTCGTTTCGAAAAAGAGCGCATGACGCTCCGCGTTCCGACCAACAAGGCCGAGGGCGTCGGCATGCGCAAGCTGTCGTCGGACAAGACTGTCCGCGAAGCGATGACCATCCTGAAGGGTAAGCCCAAGGTAAAGCGCACCATGTGGTCGCGCCGTGCTCAGGAATATGAAGCCAAGATCAACTCGGGCGACCTGAACTCGATCGCCGAAGTGGTCCGCGACCTGTTCCGTGCCGAGGACCAGCCCGAGCAGAGCTATTCCGAACGGCAGATCTTCGAAGCGGCGGCCTCGCGCCTCGCGCGCGAATTGGCAGCGGTCGAGGCGATCGACGAACCGGCGGCGCTGGTGAAGATCCTCGACATCCTGCGGGCAGCCGCGGCGGTCTATAACAAGGTTCCCGCCTAACCCGCTTGTCACAGCCCTCCGCAAGGCGTATTAGACAACTAATACACTTGTGGAGGCCTGACATGCGCAAATTCCTTTTCCTGGGTTCCGTGGCGGTTCTCGCGGCCTGCGGTTCGATCAGCGGTGCAGCGACAGGCGGCGGTCACGGCACGCGTAGCTTTGCACTGTCGGGTTTCGACGCGGTCAAGCTCGCCGGGTCCGACGATGTGCGCGTAGTACGCGGTTCGACTTTCTCGGTCGTCGCGACCGGCCCCAACGAAATCCTCGA
>DDFE01000235.1:0-10672 GCA_002336985.1 Sphingomonadales bacterium UBA1936 | reverse complement strand
GCAGCGAGTTCAAGGGTGGCGTGACCGGATCGGGCAATCTCGACCTGCCATCGATCCAGGCCGCGACGGTCAAGCTCGACGTGACCGGCTCGGGCGACCTGAAGGCAAAGGGTGCGGCGAAAACCGTTGCCCTGTCCGTCACCGGTTCAGGTGACCTGGATGCGAGTGGCCTGACAGCCGATACTGCGTCCGCCGCGGTCCAGGGGTCGGGCGATGTCAGCGGCAATGCGCGCCAGTCGGCCGCGGTCAACATCGCGGGTTCCGGCGACGTGACGATCAGCGGCACGCGCAACTGCACCGTCAGCAAGGCCGGATCGGGCGAGGCCCACTGTACGGGCTGACCTTGCCTGCGCGAACGGCGGGGCGCATGGATCGGCGATGAAGCCTGCGCTCCTCTGCCTCGCCCTGCTTGGCTCTCCGCTCGTCGCCGCTGAACGGACGTTATCGGTCACCGATTTCGACAAGCTGCGGGTCGATGGCGGCTTCACGGTCGAAGTGACGACCGGGCGCGGCACGTCCGCGCGGATCATCGGCACACAGGCAGCGATCGAGGCGACCAGCGTTTCGGTCCAGGGTCGCCAGATGGTCATCCGCAAAAATGCTTCGGCATGGGGCGGCTATCCCGGGCAGACAGCAGGCATGGCTACGATCCGTATCACGGCGCCTGCGCTGACCAACGTGTGGGTTAACGGACCAGCCAAGGTCTCGGTAGATCGCTTGAAGGGCGCGCGTGTGGCCGCGGCGATCGAAGGTTCGGGAGAACTGTCGATCGGCGGCATCGCCGCCGACAATGCCGATATCGCACAAGTCGGTTCGGGCCGCCTGACCATCGCCGGAACGGTTGCCAATCTGACGATGACCGCGCGTGGCGCGGGCGTGTTCGATGCGGGTGCTTTGCAAGCCGCGGATGCGAAGCTGACCAGCGAGAGCGCGGGTCAGGTGACACTGTCGGTCAAGCGTGCGGTAACAGGAACGATGACGGGGTCGGGCAGTGTGACCGTCCTCGGCAAGCCCGCTTGCACGATCAAGAGCGTCGGATCCGGAACGGTGACTTGCGGGACTAAATAAGCCCCAGCGCGACCAGTTCGTCCTGTAACTCGGGTGGCAAATCCCTTGTATCACCACCGAAATTCAGGTCGGGTGGCGCGTCTTTCGCGTCGAGATAGCGCCAACCCTGATGCGCGCGACGCGGGATGGGGCGGACGCGAATGATATTGGTATCGACGACGATGTTCGTCCGGCCGTTTTCCGCTTCCTCGAAATCGAGGATTTCGGTCCGCGCGATTAACTGGTGCTTCAAAATCCAGAACATGGACCCGCCGATGATCTCGTCCGCACGCTTCGGCTTGTAACGCGTGTTCAGCCGGGCGGTCGGCCCGCGGTTCGCCCACCAGCCGAGCACCTCGTCCAGAGACTGTGCACCGTAAGCGACCTTGGTCAGGTGCAGCACGTCAGCCGCCCAGGCCCGCGAGCGTTGCGAGCCCCAGGAAGCTGAAGAATCCCATCACATCGGTCGCCATGGTCACGAAAACGGCCGAGGAGACAGCCGGGTCCACGTCGAACCGTTCGAGCGTCAGTGGCACGAGGATGCCAGCAAGGCCCGCGATCAAATTATTGATGATCATCGCCGATCCGATGACGGCCCCAAGCATCGGGTTGGCGTAGAGCAGACCGACGCCCACGCCGATCAGCAGTCCGAGCGCGGACCCGTTCGCCAGCGCGATTCGCAATTCGCGGATGATCATGCGCCGCGTGTTCGAACTGGTCAGCTGGTTGGTCGCGAGCGCACGCACTACCACGGCGAGTGTCTGCGTCCCCGCATTGCCGCCCATGCCCGACACGATCGGCATCAGCACGGCGAGCAGCGCGAACTTCGCAATCTCGCCTTGGAAGAGACCGACGACCGACGCCGCGATCATCGCTGTGCCCAGGTTGACGATCAGCCACATCAGGCGTGTCCTGACCGTCATCAGGATCGGCTCGTTGATGTCGCCGTCGCCTGCACCCGACAGTCGCAGGATGTCCTCGCCGGCTTCCTGCTGGATGACGTGCACGATGTCGTCGACGGTGATCATGCCCGCCAGCCGTCCGTCGTCATCGACGACCGCAGCAGAGATCAGCGCGTATTTCTGGAAGCGCAGCGCGACTTCTTCCTGGTCCATATCGACCGGGATCAGGGTCTGTTCGCGCTTCATCACGTCCGCGATCGCGATGGAGCGAGGCGCGCGCAGGATCCACGACAGCTGGCAGGTGCCGATGGGCTTGTGTGCGGGATCGACGACGAACACTTCCCAGAAATCGGTCGTCAGGTCCGAATTCTCACGCAGGTAATCGATCGTGTGGCCGACGGTCCAGTGCTCCGGCACCGCGATCAGTTCGCGCTGCATCAAGCGGCCGGCGGATTCCTCCGGGTAGGACAGTGCCGCCTCGATCGCGGCGCGGTCGTCGGGGTCGAGCGCGCGCAGGACGGCGGCCTGGTCGGCGTCGTCCATGTCCTCGATGATGGCGACCGCGTCATCGGTGTCGAGTTCGGCCGCGATGTCGGCGACCTGGTGCGGCTCGAGCTGGTCGATCATGCCCTCGCGGACGTGATCGTTCATCTCGGCAAGCACATCGCCGTCGAGCATGTCGCCCAACGCCGCCGCCATGGCGCCACGACGATCCTCGGGCGCGAGTTCGAACAGGTCGGCAAGGTCGGCGGGATGCAGTGGGGACACCAGGTCGCGCGCACCCTCGTCATCGCCCGCCTCGACCTTGGCGATGACCTCGCGGACGAATTCGGGCCGCAGCCGGTCGTCCTCGTCCATCCGGGTCTCGGGTGCCGCGGTCTCGCGCAGATCGGTTTCGCTCATCGCTGGCCTTTCCCTGCGCTGGTGTGACGGCTGGTCACGCCGTTCCGGCTTTTCGCCTCCGGGTCAAGTCGGCGCGCGCATGAAGGTGGCAGTTGCCGTGCGCCATCCTATCTATCACCCATGACCTATCGCCTTTCCGTCCTCGACCAGAGTCCCATTGCCGAGGGTTCGACCGCCACCGATGCACTGAAGAATACGCTGGACCTCGCCCGCAATTGCGACGCGCTGGGGTACGATCGCTACTGGATGGCGGAACACCATGCGTCGCCAGGCTTGGCGGGCGCAGCGCCCGAGGCGATGATCGGACCCGTCGCGCTGGCGACATCGCGCATCCGCGTCGGGTCGGGCGGGATCATGCTGCCGCATTATTCGCCGTTCAAGGTGGCCGAGACTTTCGCCCTGCTTTCGGCCCTCGCGCCTGGCCGGATCGACCTCGGCATTGGGCGCGCGCCCGGCAGCGATCAGCGGACGGCATTCGCGCTGCAGCGTGACCGGTCGCGGCGGATGCCGGTCGACGATTTCCCGAACAACCTTGCCGAAACCATCGCTTATCTCGACGGCACGATGCCCGCCGATCACGGATTCGCGGCGCTGCAGGATACGCTTCCCACTGGCGGCGGTACGCCCGAGGTCTGGCTGCTCGGCAGTTCGCCCGATTCGGCGATCTGGGCGGCGGAGGCGGGGCTGCCCTATTGCATCGCCGATTTCATCAATTCGGACGCGGCCTCGCTCGCCCAAATCTATCGCTCGCGGTTCAAGCCAGGCCGCATCGCCGCACCGCAGCTGACGGTCGCGACCTGGACCATCGCGGCGCCGACGCGTGAGGAGGCGGAGCGATTGTCGCTGCCTTCGGTCATGATGTTCGCGCACCTCATCCGTGGCGAACTGATCGCGGTACCCTCGGTCGCGACGGCCGAAGCCTGGGTCGCCGAGAACGGCAATCCCGGCCGCCGTCGCCGCACGACACTCGGCACGCCAGCCGAAGTGCGCTCGCAGCTCGACGAGGTCGCGGCCCTTTACGGTGCCGACGAACTGATGCTGGTCAATATCCTGCCCGATCACGAGGCGCGCGTGCGCAGCTATGCGCTGATCGCGGCCGAATATGGGCTGGCAGGGCTCGCAAAGGCGGCGTAGGGCCGCGCCAAACTCAACAAGAAGGAATTACCGAATGGCCGAAACGCTGACCCTTACGCTCGACACCGGTGAAGTGACCATCAAGCTGCGTCCCGACCTTGCACCCGGCCATGTCGAGCGCATCGCCGAACTCGCGAACGAGGGTTTCTATGACGGTGTCGTGTTCCACCGCGTCATCGACGGTTTTATGGCGCAGGGCGGCGACCCGACCGGCACCGGCATGCATGGTTCGAAGAAGCCCGACCTGAAGGCGGAGTTCAGCCGCGAACCGCACGTCCGCGGTGTCTGCTCGATGGCCCGCACCAGCGCGCCGAACAGCGCCAACAGCCAGTTCTTCATCTGCCTGGCCGATGCACGCTTCCTGGACGGTCAGTACACCGTTTGGGGCGAAGTCACGTCGGGCATGGATGCCGTCGATGCGCTGCCCAAGGGCGAACCGCCGCGCCAGCCGGGCAAGATCGTCAGCGCGAAGGCCGTCTAGTCTTCGGCCATCGTGGCGACCAACCAGTCGTGAAATAGCCGGACCGGGCGCGTTTCCAGCGCGCGCGGCCGGCACACGAACCAGTAGCTATATGGGCTGCTCGTCGGCGTATCGCCGAACAGCCTCATCAGGCGATCGTCGTCCGCGTCGGACAGGTGGCTGCCGTGCATGAATGCGACGCCCAGTTCCTGGGCAGCCGCGTCGAGCATCAGCTGCCCTGAATCATAAAGATCGATAGCCGCCGGTTCGACGTCGAGCTTCACGGCCTTGCGCCATTCCTCGAACGTGTCCGGCATGTCGCGGTGCAGAAACACCGTCAGTTGAGCGAGCTGTTTCGGGTCGGTGATCGGCAGGCCGCCAGCCGTCAGGGTCCTGGCAGCGATTGCAAAAACCTCATTATGGTCGAGCCGCCGGGCATAGAGTGCCGGGTCGATGTCACGCGCCAGGACGATGGCGGCGTCGATCCCGTCGCCGACGCGCGCAACGGCGTGCGCGCCCGTATCGATGTCGAGGTGGAGCATCGGATGCGCGACGCGCAGTTCGGGCAATCGTGGCATCAGGCGTTGCGAGGCGAACAGCGGCAATACGCCCAGTCGCAGCCGCATGATCCCGCCGCCTGCACCGGCGACGGTCTCGATCGCATCGGACAATTGGTCGATGGCGGGCGCCACCAGGGAGAGCAGGCGCTCTCCGTCACCGTTCAACACCAGCGCATGATGGCGCCGCTCGAACAATGTCTTTCCGACGAAGCGCTCGAGTGATTGCAGGCGGCGGCTGAGCGCGGGGGATGAGAGCGAAAGATCCTCCGCGGCCGCCTTTACCGACCCCGTTCGTGCTACCGCCACGAACGCCTCAATCCCTGACAGCGATGGCAGCCGACGCATTTCGAACGTTCCTTTTGTGCACCCGCGAACCTTTCCCAAGGTCGCCTTTGCTCAACATGCCGTCGAAATGTTACGATTCAAGGTGCAATCAGCGCAATCGAGATTTTTCTTTTCGCACTTGCGAGATGACATGCTGCAGTGCACATAGAACAGGCCTTTCAGGCATCCTCTCCTAAAAACTTTCAAGGCCGGTCGGCAACGACCGGCCCTTTTTTTGCCCTATTTGCGCGACAGCTTGGCCAGCGAATAGCCAAGCAATGCCAGGCACATGACAGCGCTGGTCAGATAGGGCGCGGGATGCCAGATTTCATATAGTCCGACACCGATCGACGGCCCGAGGATGAACGACGCGCCGTTGACGCTCGTGATTCGTCCGGCGACCGCCGCTTGCAAGTCATGATCGACGGCAAGCGACGATCCGGCGGTGTAGCCCGGACGAACGAACCCGAACCCGGCCGACGCCAGTCCGAATGCCGTCGCCATGCCGTAAAGCGATGTCGAAAGGCTGATCGTAACGCACCCGAGTGCGGCAAGCCCCAAGCCCGTGATAACCATCAGGCGTGGCGTCATGTTGAGCAGGGGAATCAGGCCCCATTGCACCACCAATGCCGCACCGGCGCCCGTCATCAGCACGATTCCTACGGCCTGTTGCCCCTGCAACGGATCGACCGCGAGCCGGTCGAGGACGAAGAAGCCCATTGCCTGGCCGGCCATGGCTTGCGCGTGGCCCATAATTACGCCCACGACGACCCACGGCCATATCCGGGGATCGGTTATCTTCAGTGACCCATGCGATCGTCCGGCCGTCGCCGCCGTAACACTCGCACCGGTCAATGTTCCCCCGATCGACGGATAGCTCGTCGCGGCCCCGCGTGCATGCGACCCTGGCGTATCGTCGGGCAGCAGGAAACAGACGGTGCCGAGGACGGCAAAGCCGCAGATCGCGAAGAAATAGGCCGGACCTGCCAGGCCGACGCCCGGCAAGACGAAAAACGGTGCGAGCGCAGGGCCCAGGATCGTGCCCAGACCGAATGCCGACGCGAGCATCGTCAGCGCCTTGGTCCGCTGCGCGCGCGTCGTCTGCGATGCGAGGATTGCCTGTGCCGCTGGCGGTGCCGCCGCTCCGAAATAGCCGTAGATCAGGCGTGCCCCGACGAAAGCTGCGATGGCGGCGGTCGGCGCGATCAGGCCGTGGATCCCGGCGCTCAGCGAAACGCCGCATAACAAGACGGACGCAGAGAACCCGGCGATGCCCGTCAAAACCATCTGCCGCCGCCCGGTATGGTCGGATTTCCGGGCCCATCGCGGTGCCGCCAGCGCCCACACGAGCGCGGACACCGAAAAGGCAAGGGCGATCACGCTGTCTGGAACCTTCATCGACCGCCCGATCGCGGGCATCACCGATTGCAGGGCCGTGTTCCCCGCGCCGATCACCAGCATCACCATGAACAGCATCGTGAAGTTGCGGTCGAGCGCGGGTTTGGCGGTGCGTGGCATCACGCGGACGTTAGGCCGCGAATTGGCGCGCGTCTAATCCACGCCCATGTTCAACCGCCGTGTAATTCCGGGGTCGAGCACGGCAACAAGGAACCAGCAGAACGCGTTGCGTATCCGGTCGGGAACGGTTGTGATGCCGCGGAATTCGTTCAGATGGCGTTCGCGGCTTTCCGCAACCTCGCCGTCGACATAGCGACGCATGGCATCGGCAAAGGCCGCGTCCTGGACGCGCAGCATGATCTCAAGGTTCAGATACAGGCTGCGCGGGTCGAAGTTCGCGCTGCCGATATGGACGATGTCGTCGATGACATAGAGTTTCGTGTGCAGCCGGTGCGGCTGGTATTCGAACACACGAACGCCCTTTTTCATCAGGCCCGGAAACGTGAACCGCGCCGCGCCGATCGTCGTGTTGTTGTCGGTCTTGCCCGCCGTCACTACTCGCGCGCGCCCCCGCTGCCCGACGCCGTCAAGCCGCTTGGTCAAGCCTGGCGTCGGCGCGAAATAGGCGGCGACGATCGACACGTCGTGCGCAGGACGCAGATCGAACCGTAATGTCCGGACCCAGGGCGAAAAGCGGCGGGTCGGACCGCCATGCAGCCAGCGTACCGGCCCTTTGGGATTGCTCCATTCGGCCAGGGCCCGCGTCAGATCGCGCATTTTCGATCTTGGCTGGTGCGTCCAGTCGGCAAGAACGTCGAAATAGCCGGTCAGGCGTTCGGTCGCCGGCCCTTCGATCATCAACCCCAGGTCGCGCCAGGCCTTCGGCCCCGCATCCTCGAAATAGGCATTGCCGATATTGAAACCGCCGATCAGCGCGCGCGTCTCGTCCGCGATGGCGAATTTCTGGTGATTGCGCAGCAGATAGCGCCGGCCGAATCGGGGAATGAACAGGCAGACGTCGATCCCCGCTTCGCGGAGCGGGACCAGAAACCTGTCGTTACCGTCGGCATGGCTGCCGAACCCATCGATGATCAGCCGCACCGTCACGCCACGATTCGCGGCATCGATCATCGCCTCGCGCACCCGGGTACCCGCGTCATCCTCGGTGAAGATGTAATAGAGCAGCTTGAGGGACGTCCGTGCGCCCTCGATCAGCGTGACCAGCGCGTCGAGTCGCTCTGCGCCACCCGTCAGTACGGTCAGCCGGTTGCCGTCGACGGTGCACGCAGTATCCACAGCCGCTCTGTCCCTGCTTGCGCGCGCCTTGGCAAGGTTGCGTTTCGGCAGGGGCGCTGATAAGTGCGCCCGCTTTCACGACAGCTTTATTAGTCAGGATACCAGCCGATGGCGCGCGTCACAGTCGAGGATTGCGTCGACAAGATTCCCAACCGTTTCGATCTCGTTCTGCTCGCTGCCCAGCGTGCGCGCCAGATTTCGGGCGGTGCCGAACTCACGCTCGATCGCGACCGCGATAAAAATCCGGTCGTGGCGCTCCGTGAGATCGCCGAGGAAACCGTCGTCCCGACCGAACTGGCCGAAACGCTGGTCGGCAACCTGCAGAAGGTCCAGGTCGACGATGATGACGCGATCGATGAAATGGGCTCGCTCAGCCAGTCGGCCGAAGCACTGCGCCTGACGGCGGCTGCTCCTCCGCGGAATCAGAATTTGGGTGCGGATTACGACGGATAACGCGTTTGAATAGCGGAGCTATTCAAACAGACGTTACCGTCCGGCCGGCCTCGCTATGGCGAGGACCGACGACGTGGCTTTGCCACGGCGGCTAGTTTTGGGAGAAGGCATAAGAAGCTGGACCCCAGATCAAGTCCGGGGTGACGGCGTATTCTAAGCGACTGCTTTCAGCTTCACCGTCTCGAGCGGCTTCACGTCCTCGGCATGCGCCCAGCACAAATCCTTCAGCCCCAGCGTGCGCCCATCATGCGACTGGATGACGATCGGCGCGATCGGCTGATGGTCGCGCTGGTCGACCAGGACCGGGGTCGACGGCGTGCAGGATTCCCATTTCTCGCCCCACTGGCGCAGCGCGAGGATCGAGGGCAGCAGTTCCGCGCCCTTTTGCGTCAGCCGGTATTCGATCTTGCGCCGGTCCTCGGCCATCGCCTCACGCGAAAGGATGCCGTGATCGACCAGGCGGCCCAACCGGTTTGCCAGAATGTTACGGGCGATACCCAGCGTGCTCTGGAATTCCTCGAAGTGATGGAGCCCGTTGAACGCGGCGCGCAGGATGAGGAACGACCAGCGTTCGCCCATCGCCTCAAGCGCGGCGGGAAGCGCGCAGTTTACCGCGAGTTCCCTCAGGTCTTCTTTCAGGTGTCCCATCCTTTGGTCAGCCTATCGTAATCGTTCGGTCACACAAGACCGAAAAAATGTTGCGGTGCCGCACTGGTTTTCAGTTGCAACTTAAAATCTATAGAGGTAAGTAGTGATTCGCAACTGGAAATGAAAGGAGCCCTCCCCATGGTTCGTAACGCCCTCATCGCAGCATCGTTGGTCGCCGGCATGACTGCTCCCGCTTTCGCACAGGCACCGACCTATCGCCTGGTCCCCGTCACCGCCGTCGCAAAGGCCGGCAGCGTGATCGTCGGCGACACCCTCTGGGCCTGCGGCACCGAAGGCTGCACCACCGGAAAGGCCACCGCGCGCCCCGCAATCGTTTGCGAGATGGCTGCCAAGAAGGTCGGCAAGCTCGCAAGNNCCGATTGCATGCCTTCTCTCTTCGGGCATGCATCCTCCCGGGGTCGCGACGGTTGTCGCGGCCCCGCTTTGTTTCTAGGCGCTGTCTGCGATGGAGCGGCTGAGCGGGAACGATAGAATCGAGGGACCTTTGCGCGGCGGTATCGTTGCGCTGGGGAATTTCGACGGATTCCACGAAGGGCATCAGGCCGTCGTCGGCCGCGCGGTCGAACTGGCGCGGAGTCGCGGGGTTCCTGCCGTTGTCGCAACATTCGACCCGCATCCGGTACGGTTCTTCAAGCCCGAAACGCCGCCGTTCAGCCTGACCACGCTCGACCAGCGTCAGCGACTGTTCGCCGAGGCCGGGGCGGATGCGATGCTGGTGTATCATTTCGATACACAGTTGGCCGCCGTCAGCGCGCAGGATTTCGTTGCGGATTATCTGCTCGGCCGTGCGGGGGCGACGGGGGTCGTGACCGGTCGCGACTTCACGTTCGGTGCGAAACGCGTCGGCAACGTATCGGTGCTGGCCGAACTGTCGGCGGAGCATGACATCTCATGCGAAACGGTCGGCCCTGTTTCCGATGGTGACGAGACCATCTCGTCGAGCCGCATCCGTGCGGCGCTGCAAGCAGGTGATCCGGCGACGGCTGCACGCCTGTTGACGCGGCCCTTCGCTATCCAGGGCATGGTGCAGCATGGCGACAAGCTGGGCCGCACCATCGGCTATCCCACCGCAAATATCGACATGGGCGGCTATATCCGCCCGCGTTATGGCATCTACGCCGTGCGGGGGCGGTTGCCGGACGGACGTGTCCTCGATGGCGCGGCGAATCTGGGCGTGCGGCCGACGTTCGATCCGCCGAAGGAATTGCTCGAACCCTATTTCTTCGACTTTTCGGAAAGCCTTTACGGACACGTGATCGAGGTCGAACTCCACGCCTTTCTGCGGCCCGAAGCGAAGTTCGACAGCCTGGATGCGCTGACCACGCAGATGGCGAAGGATTGCGACACGGCGCGCGCCATCCTAAGCGCGCAGGCACAATGACCGATCAACAGCGCGACGCCCAACGAGATTGGCGCGACACCGTCTTCCTGCCGAAGACCGATTTCCCCATGAAGGCCGGACTCCCGCAAAAGGAGCCGGGCATTCTCGCGCGCTGGCAGCAGGCGGACATTTACAAGCAGACCCG
>DDFE01000167.1:577-3093 GCA_002336985.1 Sphingomonadales bacterium UBA1936 | reverse complement strand
AGGATATCGACCGCGACCGGTGCCGCCCCGAATTCGTGGAGGAGATCGAGACGGACCTCCGGTGGCTCGGCCTGACATGGGATGCGTGCGACGTGCAGTCGCACCACGCCGAGGCGCACGCGTCCGCGCTCGATCGGTTGCGCACGATGGGCCTGATCTACCCCTGCGTCTGCACACGCGCGGAAATCGCCGCGAGTGCCAGCGCGCCGCATGGGGACGCCGGACCGGTGTATCCCGGCACGTGCCGCCATCGTGCGCACGATCCGGACGATCCGCGCCCTGTCGCATGGCGGCTGGACGTGGCGAAGGCGGCGGCGATGACGGGACCGTTCACCTGGCATGACGAGGACAAGGGTGACATCGCGGCGAATGCGGTCGCCGGCGGCGATGCCGTCCTCGGGCGCAAGGGATTGGGTGTCGCCTATCATCTCGCCGTCGTCGTCGATGATGCGGCCGCGGGCGTGACGGACGTTATCCGCGGACAGGACCTGTTCGCCGCAACCCATGTCCAGCGCCTGCTTCAGGAACTGCTGAACCTGCCGGTACCGGCGTATCGCCATCACGCCCTCATCGCGGGACCGGATGGCAAGCGGCTGGCGAAGCGAACGCCCGGGTCGACGCTGGCCGACCTGCGCGCAGCGGGTGTCGATCCGATGGTCCTCGCGAGCGACCTGCGCGCCGGTCGCTTGCCGGTTGGATTCCGCTGGGTAAGCGCCTAAGTCGGGCCCATGAACACGATCCTCATCATCCTCATCGTGCTGATGGCCATCGGCGCACTCGTCTCGCTCATCCGCGGGATCGTCACTTTCCTCCAGACGACCGAGGCGGAACTGAAGTCGGGTGCGACCGGACCCAGCCTCTCGAGCCAGAAGCAGAACAAGATGATGTTCGCCCGCGTGGGCTTTCAGGCCGCGGCGGTCCTGCTCTGCGTGCTGTTCATGGCGATGGCGCGCTAGACCGTCCGGCGGCGCGGGGTGGTCAAGCTCAACAAGATCTACACGCGTACGGGTGACGACGGCACGTCGGGCCTTGTCGACGGCAGCCGTGTGGCGAAGTCGTCGGCCGTCATGGCCGCGATCGGCGATGTGGATGAAACGAACAGCCTGATCGGCGTCGCGGTCACGCTGGCGTCAGGCGAGATGCGTGGGCACCTGACGGTCATCCAGAACGACCTGTTCGACCTGGGCGCCGACATCGCCACGCCTGACAAGCCGCTCGCGTGGGAACCGCTGCGCGTCGTCGCGACGCAGGTTGAGCGGCTGGAGGCAGAGATCGATGCGATGAATGCGCACATCCCGCCTCTGACCAGCTTCATCCTGCCGGGCGGATCGCCGCTTGCCGCCGCGCTCCACGTTGCGCGATCGGCATCGCGCCGGGCCGAACGCAGCGCGGTGGCGGCGAACGCGGAAACGCCGCTCAATCCGCAAGCGCTCGCCTATCTCAACCGCCTGTCAGACTGGATGTTCGTCGCCGCGCGGGCCGCCAATGCCAATGGCGCGGACGATATCTTGTGGGTGCCGGGCGCCTCGCGCTAGGGCTCGCCTGCCATCTCGGAACCATTTCGTTCCCGAATTGTTCACGTTCCTCGATCGTGCTAGAAAAAGCGAATCAGGGGGTGTCATGGCGACCCAGGCGAACAGGACCGACATCGACGCGCTGCTAAGCCGGTTTCGCGATATGCGGTCGCTGTCGGTGCGTCTTGCCGAACCGCTTTCCGATGCCGATGCTACCGTCCAGTCGATGCCGGACGCGTCCCCGGCCAAATGGCATCTGGCGCACACGACATGGTTCTTCGAAACATTCGTCCTGCGCGATTTCCTGCCCGGCTATGTGCCGTTCGACCCGGCGTACCATTTCCTGTTCAACAGCTATTACGATGCGGAAGGGGACCGGCACGCGCGTCCACGGCGGGGCATGCTGACGCGTCCCGCGCTCGACGACATCCGCGCCTATCGTGTGCATGTCGATCTGGCAGTCGAAGCGATTCTGCCTGATTTGCCCGATCATGCCCGGGACCTCGTCGAACTCGGTTGCCATCACGAGGCGCAGCACCAGGAACTATTGCTGACCGACGTGCTCCATCTGTTCGCCCAGAACCCGCTGAATCCTGCGCTCTGGACCGTGTCAACTTCGCGCCCGTCGGGCGTGCACGATGCCATCGGCTGGATCGCGGGTCCGACCGGGCGTGTCGACATCGGTCATGCCGGCGACCACTTCGCTTTCGACTGCGAAGGGCCACGCCATTCGGCATGGCTTTCGCCGCATGCCATTGCAGACCGGCTCGTCACCAATGCCGAATGGCGGGTGTTCATTGCCGACGGGGGCTACAAGCGGCCGGATCTCTGGCTGTCCGACGGATGGGGCTGGGTCCAGTCCGAAGGGATAGATGCCCCGCTTTACTGGCGCGGCGACGAGGCTTTCGGACTCGAAGGGTTGCGCCCGCTCGACCTCGCGGCGCCGGTTGCCCATGTCAGCTTCTATGAGGCCGATGCCTATGCGCGCTGGGCGGGTGCACG
>DDFE01000167.1:0-495 GCA_002336985.1 Sphingomonadales bacterium UBA1936 | reverse complement strand
GATGGAACAAGCCGCGTCACCACGCGTAATTTCTTCCCGCCCACGGCGCGCTGGCAGTTCAGCGGACTTCGCCTTGCAAAGGACCTGTGATGCTCCTGCATGAAGCCACCGAAATCACTGTTGATCCCGCCTTCCGCGCGGACGTGCTTGCCGGCTTGTCGCAACCGCAAAAGGCGATCCCTGCGCGCTGGTTCTACGACCGTACGGGGTCGGAATTGTTCGAGGCGATCACGCGGTTGCCCGAATATTATCCGACCCGTGTCGAAACCGCGTTGCTGGAGGCGCACTGCGGCGACGTGGCGCGGGTGACGGGGCCGGGACGTGCCGTCGTCGAATTCGGTTCGGGCTCGTCGACGAAAACGCCGCACCTGCTTCGTGCCGTCGCGCCATCGGCTTATGTCCCCATCGATATTTCAGGCGATTTCCTGCGGTCGTCGTCTGCCGCGCTGGCCGCCGATTTTCCGGGGCTACCGGTGTTGCCGGTGGAAGCGGACT
>DDFE01000047.1 GCA_002336985.1 Sphingomonadales bacterium UBA1936 | reverse complement strand
ACACATAGGTCGCGAGTGCCCGCAACGTCAGGTTGCCGTCCGATCCGCCGAACAGCGCCGGTACGCGGCGGCGATACGACGCCTCGATGTCGAGGCCCTTGGTCTCCGTCCACGACAGGTTGATCGGTGTCAGGCGGATCTCGGTCGCCTTGCCCGTAGCATCGCGCGTGATCGCGTTGCACAGGTCCTGGTTACCCTGGAAGCAGAGATCCATGACCTGCTGGATGCCACTGACCGTCCCGATCGCATCGGTAATCTTTATGCGATAGAAATCGACTGATGCGCTGAGGCCGGGCAGCCATGTCGGCTGGTAGATCGCGCCGACTTCGAACGTGTCGGACTTTTCCGGGCGCAGGCTCAGGTTGGAAACCGTTGCCTGGTTCACGTCATAGGCTTGCCCCGCAAAGGCTCCGAAACGGTCGATGACGCTTGCGAACAGGTTTGCCGGCGCGCGGAACAATTCCGCGAGATTGGGTGCGCGAATGTCACGCGAAACGACGCTGCGCAGACGGAAGCCGGAGAGCGGCGTATCCCAGGTGCCGCCTACTTTCCAAGTGGTGACATAGCCGGACTGGCTGTACTGGGTCGCGCGCACAGCGCCGCTGAGTTCCGCCTTGCCGAGCGTATCGCTGTCGAACAGCGGAACAACGGTTTCGAGGAAACCTTCCCACACATGGAATGATCCGCTCGATGGCCGGAAGTTGCCGGTAAACCAGTTGTTCCCGCCCGCCGCCAACAGGGTGTTGCCGGCGTTACCGACCGACGCCGCATCCGCTTCCTGGCTGAAGGATTCACGGCGATATTCGACGCCGAATGCGATCGACACGGGGCCGGCCCAGTTGTTGAACGGCTCGCTCGAGACGTTGATCGCTCCCACGTCCTGCTGCAGCCAGGTCTTGAGGAACGGCACGCCCGAAATCCAGTTGATCGCCGACTGCGACGCGACGCCGGTGCCGATCACGTTCAACGGCACGCATCCCGCGGCACGCGCAGCGGCGGAGCGGCAGATCGGCGTTCCATTGGATCCGGGAATTGCATCGATCGCGGCGAACAGCAGGTTGGTCAGGGTGTTATTTTCGATCAGCGACTTGGTGTACGTCCTGCCGAACGCGCCATAGGCGTTGAATTTCCACTCGTCTCCGAACAGCTGGAAACTGCCGGTCAGTCCGGCGGCGTAACGCGTGGTGTTCCGTTCGTTCACCGCGACCGTGTCGGGCAGGTCGGCGATGAAACTGCCCATCGCGAAATTGGTGATGTTGTTGGTGATGCACGCCTGGTTGATCGAGGCGGGCAGGAACGGGTTGGCGCCACCGGCCGCATTGCCGCACTGGATGGTCAGCGTTCCGGTGCGGTATTGACCCGGATAGGAATGCGCGCGGGTCAGCACGCCGCCATAGTTGAACGAACCCCATAGCGAGATCGTGTCGGTCAGGTCGTACGCCAGCCGCGCGTAAAGCGTTTCCCGGCGCAGCGAAGCGTCCAGGTTCGAATTGTTGCCGATATCGCCGGATTGGTCGCCGCCGGTCATGTTCGGCGTTACGATGGTGCCGTACTGGAAATTGAACGGCACGCCGCCCGGCCCGAATGCGATGCCGCGTAGCGGGCCCGCAGTGATGATACCGCCCGGCGCCAGGCGGCTGTCGACCGTGCGCGGCGCAACGATGTATTGCGGCTCACCCGCAGGGGTACCCGCGATCGTGCGCTGCAGGATGCGCGTCCCGTCATACCATGTACGGCTGCCGATGCCGCGCGGGACGCCGTCGTTGTCCTGGTACTCGCCCGAGATGACGAAATGGCCGCGGTCGTCCGCAAAGCGCGTGCCCGCCGTCAGCGAAACGGAATATTGCTTGTCGTCGCCATAAGTGGTGACACCGCCGCTGATATTGCCCTTGATGCCGGTATAGTCGTGGTCGAGCACATAGTTGACGACGCCCGCCACAGCGTCGGAACCCCATGAGGCGGAAGCACCGCCCGTGACGATCTCGACCCGCTTCACCAGCGCCTGCGGGAACGATCCGGCATCGGTGACGCCGATATTGAGTGCGCCCACCACACGCTGGCCGTCCAGCAGGGTCAGCGTCCGGTTGGTGCCCAGCCCACGCAGGTTGAGTGTGCTGAGGCCGCCTGTACCGGTGCTCTGCGTAGTCCCGAACGTCGAAGAGGAATTGCTGCCGGCAAGCGAGGGAAGTTGGTTGGCCGCCGCGAAGACGTTCGCTGCGCCGGACCGTTCGATATCCTCCTGGCCGAACACGGTCAGCGGCGTCGGTGCGGAATAGCCGTCGCGGATGACGCGCGTGGTCGTGACCGTGATCGTGGCGTCGGGTCCCTCGTCCGTCGACGCGGCGGCATCCGCGGGTGTCGACGCCGCCGGGCGCTCGGCTGCATTCTGAGGGGCGCTCTGGGCCTGCGGCGCGGTTTGCGCTGCGGCGACCGACGGGATCAGTGCAGCGATCGCCAGGGCAATCGCGCTCGCGGACAGCAGTTCGCGCGACGAACGCCGCACCTGAAAGTCGCTGGACATTATCTCTCCCCTCTCATCGCGCCGATTTTTTGTGGCGCGCCGTCCGCCGATCAAACGAGACCAGCAGGGACGAGAGGAAGACTGTTGCGAAACGCGTCGCAGCAGCAATGACAATTAACTGATAGGTTGATAACCTTGACTGGCTAGTCGATCGCGAAGGCGCGGGCCTCTAATACGACATCGCGCATGAAATCGCGCGCGGGGCTCATCATCGATCGTGCAGGACATGTGACAAGGCCGATGGAACGCGACGCGACCGGCGGCTCGATTTCGCGCCATGTCAGTTCCGGCACGCGTATCTGTTCCAGCGTCAGGCGCGTCAGTACGCTAATCCCCTGGGACGCCGCGACCAGTGCGCCGACGGTCGCGGGCTGTTTACAATTGAATAGCGGCTCGACCACCACATCGGCTGCCTCGAACGCGCTATCGATCAGGCTGCGCAATCCGGTGTCGGTAGACATTGCGACGAAGGGCCGTTCGCGAAAGACCGTCCAGTTGTGCCGCTCTTTCTCTGCAAGCACGTCGTCGCTTCGGCAAGCGAGCACCAGCCTGTCCTGAAAGATCGGCTGGAAATTCAGTCCTCGGTTCTCGGCAGGAGGCGGCGCGATACCGATATCGGCTTCACCATCCTCGACGACACGGTGGACCGGCGCCCCCACATCCTCCCAGATTTCGACCGTGACCCCCGGATGTGTCTGGCGAAAACGGCGGATGACCGCTGGCAACAGCGTCGCCGCAACGGACGGAAGCGTGGCGACACGCACGCGCCCGGCGCGCCCGCCGACATAGGCTTCGAAGTCGCTGAACGAGTCTTCGTATTCCTTCAAAAGGCGCACGGCTATCGGCCGCAGGCGCTCTCCCGCGGTCGTCAGCCGGACGTGACGGGTGTCGCGGTCGAACAGGCGAACACCGACCCGCGCTTCGATCTGCTGGATCGTGCGGCTGAACGCCGGCTGCGATACGCCGAATTCGAGCGCAGCATCGCGAAAGCTCGCCGTCTCGTCGAGCTTCAGGAATGCCTCGAGCTGCGGAAGGGTTAGCCGTTGGTGCATGTCGACCCGACTAGCTATCGCAACATCGGGGTGCGTCAAATGCGAAAGCGCGCGCNNACAGGCCCAAGTTTGGGGGTTAGGATGCAGATCGTGATGAATCGCCCTCGGCGAGGTTCGATCGCGTGATCCCGCTGCTCAAGGGCGTCCGCGTCATAGAAGTTGGCGCAGTCGTTCTCGGTCCTTTGGCCGGACAGATTCTCGCCGATCTGGGCGCAGACGTCATCAAGGTCGAACCGCTCACCGGCGATGTCGCGCGCGTTTCCCATCCGAGCGGCAGGACCGACGGTGCGCTGTTCATCAACAACAACCGCAACAAGCGCATGATCGCGCTGGACCTGAAGCAGCCCGGGGGACGCGCCGCGCTCGAGCGGCTGATCGCGGCGAGCGACGTCCTGATGCACAACATGCGCATCGACGCCGCCGAACGGCTGGGCCTCGGTTTCGATGCCGTCGCCAAGGTCAATCCCCGCATCGTGCATTGCGCGGCGATCGGGTTCGGACAGCGGGGCCGTTACCGTGACCGTCCAGCCTTCGACGACATCATCCAGGCGGCGAGCGGGCTGGCCGGCCTCGCGGCGGAGAACAACGGCAAGCCCCAATTCATGCCGACGATCCTGGCCGACAAGGTCGCGGCCCTGCATGTCGTCTATGGCATCCTCGCCGCACTGGTCGCGCGCGGCAACGGACGCGAAGGCCCGATCCGGGTCGAAGTGCCGATGTTCGAGGCGATGGTCTCGTTCGTCCTGAACGAACATCTCGCCGCGGCGACGTTCGCCGATGACGGCGCGCCCGGCTATCCGCGCATCATGTCGCCGGACCGCCGCCCGTATCGGACGGCCGATGGCTGGATTGCCGTGCTTCCCTATACCGGCGAGCAATGGCGGCGGTTCCTGGACGAGGCCGGCCGCAACGACGTCGCGGCGGAGCCATGGTTCGCCGATCCCCGCATCCGGCAATCACGGATCGACGACCTGTACGCGGTCGTGGCGTCCGCTCTCGGAGGGCGGACGACGGCGGAATGGATCGCCGCCCTTTCGGAGCGGGATGTTCCCTGTGCGGAGGTCAATCTGCTCGACGACCTCCTCGACGATCCGCATCTTTCCGACATCGGATTTTTCGATGTCGATCCCGGTTTCCCGGCAGATATCCGCCGGACGTTGCCCCAGCCCGTCGAATTTTCCGTCGCGACGGAACGCGACCGTCCGCCGGGTGCGCTTGGACAGGATACGCGGTCCGTACTGCGGGATTGCGGTTATGACGAAAGCGAAGTCGACGCATTGGTCGGCAGCGGAGTTGCCGCGACGCCCGCGGCATCCGCCGACGCCCGATCCGGAGAAGCGGCATGAGCACCGAAGCACAGGGGCAGCGGTCGACCGAAAACCTGACCGCGCGCGAACGCATCGTGGCGGTCATGGCAGGATCGGCGGGCAACCTGATCGAATGGTACGACTTCTACGTTTATGCCTTCACATCGCTCTATTTCGCGGCATCTTTCTTTCCCGCCGGTGACCGCACCGCCCAGTTGCTGAATGTGGCCGGCATCTATGCCGCGGGCTTCCTCATCCGCCCCATCGGAGGGTGGTTCTTCGGGCGCTATTCGGACCGGCGCGGACGCCGTGCCGGCATGGTGCTTTCGGTGCTGATGATGGGTGCGGGGTCGCTGATGATCGCTGCTCTGCCGGTCTATGCACAGGCCGGGGCGCTGGCCCCGCTGTTGCTGTTGCTTGCGCGCTTGCTGCAGGGGTTTTCGACCGGCGGCCAATATGGCGCGGCCGCGAGCTATTTGAGCGAGATCTCGAAAAAAGGGCGCCGCGGTTTCATCGCATCGTTCCAGTTCGTTACGCTAATCGGCGGGCAACTGGGCGCGCTTCTCGTGCTGGTCATCCTGCAACAGACATTGGGCGATGCGGCCCTGCGCGAATGGGCGTGGCGCATTCCGTTCGTCATCGGCGCATTCCTCGCGCTGACCGTCCTGCTGTTCAGCAAGCACATGCACGAGACCGGCGACGTGGGCGCGCAGCCGGTCGACGCCGGCACGTTTCGCGCGCTCGCGGCGCATCCGAAATCGGTGGCATTCGTCGTGTCGCTGAGCGCCAGCGGTGCGATATGTCTCTACACGTTCACCACCTANNTCATCGGTCGGCTGTCCGACACGATCGGGCGGCGCACCTGCCTGCTGATCTTTTCTGGGTTGATGACGGTCGGCGCCGTCCCGATCCTGACGCAACTGGACGCATCGGGCGCGTCGCAACTCGAAGCATTCGTACTCGTCGTCACGGCGTTGCTGATCCTCAGCTTCTACACGTCGGTCAGCGGCCTGTTCAAAGCCGAACTGTTTCCCTCCCATGTCAGGGCACTCGGCGTCGGGTTCGCCCACAGCGTCGCCGCAGCGATCTTCGGCGGAACGGCTGAATATGTCGCGCTGCTGTGCAAGCAAATGGGCCAGGAAAGCCTATTCTACTGGTACGTCGCCGCCGCAGCCGCCACCGCCTTCCTGACCGCCATACTGATGCCCGAACCCAGCCGCGAAGGCCGTCTCTAGACTTCACTCGTCGTCGTAGATCGCAACATAGGGCGTTCCGCCTTCACTCAGACGTCCGCGATACATTCCGGATGTGTTGAACGACCAGACGCCTTCTCCGGTCTCCGTCACAACAATGACACCGCCTCGCCCCCCAAGAGCGAACACTTCCTTCTGAACGGCATCCGCCGCCTGCAGGCCGGACTCATCCAAATATCTGATCCGCGAACAAATCGCTGCTGCGGCGCCTGTGCGGATATAATGTTCGCCCGATCCCGTCGCCGAAACGGCGCCCGAGCGGTCGTCCGCGTAGGTTCCTGCACCAATAACAGGGCTGTCACCGATCCGGCCGGGGCGCTTGCCCGTGAGGCCGCCCGTCGACGTCGCGGCGGCCACATGCCCTGCACCATCGCGTGCAACGGCACCGACCGTCCCATATTTAACCTCGGAATCGAATGCCGAATTATTGCCTGCCCCGCGAAGCCTGTTTAGCTGATCGCGCCGTTCGACCGTTTCGAAATAGGCTTGCCCTGCACTCTCAAGGCCTTGGGCACGACCAAGGGTTTCGGCACCTTCGCCGGCAAGCATCACATGGTCGCCATGGTCCATGACGGCCCGAGCCAGGCAAACCGGATTACGTGTCGTCGAAACCCCGGCAACGGCACCCGCGCACAACGTCGCACCGTCCATGATTGCAGCGTCAAGTTCGAAAGTGCCCTCGGCAGTCAGCACCGAGCCACGGCCGGCGCTGACCATATTGCTGTCGGGTACCGGCCTCGCGTTTTCGATCTCCGACAACCAGACGGTCACTATCTATTCAGCGAGCGGCACCACGAGCGCCGATGGCGAGCGCGTGACGGGCGCGGTCCGCGTTGAGGGCGCGACGGGCTCGCCATATTTCGGGGGTGCCGGGCAAGCGGCGGGCGTGAACGGGACGAACGGCTCGCGCGATATCACGGCGACCGAGGGAACGAAGAGCTTCACCTCCGGCGCACTGACGATCGGCAGCAAGGTGCCGCAGGCGCTGAAGGATGTGCCGCAGTCGATCTCGGTGCTGACCAGCGAGCGGCTCGAACAGCAGAATGTGACCGACTTCACGACCGCGCTGAAGCAGTTGCCGGGGATCACACTCGTACAGGGTACGACGAGCCTCGAAAACACCTTTTACTCGCGTGGTTTCGCGATTCAGTCCATCCAGGTCGATGGCGGAGCACCTCTGGTGACGGGTTCGTATAATCTTGGCACTCTCGGCTTTTTTCCGCAGATCGACATGTCGATCTACGATCATGTCGAACTGCTGCGTGGCGCGTCTGGAACGTTCAACGGCTACGGCGATCCGGGCGGGACGGTGAACCTCGTCCGCAAGAAGCCGCTCGATCATGCCCAGTTCGGCCTCGAGGCGCAGGCCGGAAGCTGGAGCACTTACCGGGTGGTGGCGGATGCGACCTCGCCGCTGGCACTCGACGGCAAGCTGCGCGGTCGCTTGGTCATGACGTATCAGAACAATCACTATTTCTACGACACAGCGAAAGACAGCAAGGCGCTGATCTATGGCATCGCCGAACTTGATGTTACTCCGACCACATTAATCAACGCCGGCATGAACTATACACGTCAGGACAGCATGCCATGGCAGAGTGGCCTGCCGCGCTATTTAAGCGGCGGGGATCTGAAACTGCCGCGTTCGACCTCGCTTATGTTTCCCTGGAATCGCTGGAACTTCGAGACGACTGAGTTCTTCGGCGGCGTCGAGCAGAAGATCGGCTCAGAATGGATATTCAAACTCAACCTTACCTATAATCGTCAAAGTAGCACACGAAAGGTTGGTTTCAGTACGGGTGCTGTAAACGACTTGGCACTGCCTTCGGATATCTCAGCCGGGCCGCGCTTGTCCGGCATCTATAACGATTATAGCACCAGGCAATTCTCAGCGGAAGCCACCATAACTGGCGCATTCAATGTTTTCGGGCAGCGTCAGGAGGTCACAATCGGCGCTAACCGGGTTGATAGCGATGGCGGTGGATTGACCAATTATAGCCCCATGATCAGCGGCAATTCTGCAGCACCCTATCAACCCTATGTGGGCGGTCCGGTCTATTGCAGCACCGCAACAGGATGCCCGGTTGGCAGCATCCGTCTTACCAGCCCGCCAATAGACGTCTTCGCATTTAATCCCAATGATCCGCGCTACACCGAGCCACGCAATCCACTGCCGAATCAACGCTACCGGGAAAATGGTCAGGTTCAGGCTGTTGTTTATGCCAATCTGCGACTGACCGCCTTCGACCGGCTGCATCTGGTCACCGGATTGCGCTGGAGTCGCTATGAGTACAATCAGGCCTCCGACTCCTTATGCACGTCTATTCCTATAACAGGAACGCCAGCCGCGACCAATTGTGTGGGACGCCAGATCGGCGATGCCTTTGGTCCTAGCAGTCAGCATTTTGGCGACACGGATATCAGCTGGCCCCCGGCCATCACGCTGACCTATGACGTGACCGCGCAGCTCAACGCGTGGATCGGCTATACTGACATTTATCAGAGCCAAGCCAGTTACTTCAACGGGGATTTGAACCCGGTCGATCCAGTCACGGGATCGAACTGGGAGGCTGGCCTGAAATGGGCGGCGCATGACGGCCGCCTCAATCTCTCCCTATCCGCCTTCAGCATCCGTCAGAAAGGATTTGCCACGGAGGATGGCGTAATCGATTCCAACGTGACCCCGGCAGATATTGCCAACGGCATCAATTATTATTTCGTCGCCAGCAATGGCCGGCGGGTTCCCAATGGGCGGGTAACCCCCAATATCCTTTGCTGCTACAAGAGCAATCCCGACCGGACCTTTACCAGCAGAGGTATTGACTTCGAGGCTACCGGAGAGATCATGCCCGGATGGCAGGTGGCAGCGGGCTACACCTTCAACGAAACTCGGCAAGAGGGCAGTTCGTTTGGTTCCAGTGACGGTTTGCCCTACGTATCCATTCAGCCGGAGCATAGTTACAAACTCTGGACCAGCTATGACTTCGGCGCGGGTGGTCTGAACGGCACGCTGGCTGGCTTGACCCTGTCGGGCGGCGTCAACGGCCAATCTTCCGCTTTCCAGTCAGGGTCGGCATGCAAGCCCGATTTCATCGTCACGAACCCGACAACCGGTGCGGGAACCTGCCCGAGCAAGGTTATTAACGGGCAAGCCGTGTCCGGAAGCGCGCCATACAGCTTCACGGTTGATGGTTACGCCATAGTGTCAGGCCGGATAGACTATCGCTTTTCCGACAAATGGTCGCTGGCAATCAATCTTGAGAACATCCTCGATAAGACCTATTACCAGACTGTCGGTATCGGAACGAGCAATGGCTACTGGTATGGTGCCCCGCGTTCAATAACAGCCACGCTTCGCGCGAAGTGGTAGCTGCCATTTAGCAAAATCGATGGGGGTGGTTCCGCTGCGGAACCACCCCTTTTTGCTGTGAACTCGATGTGAACTTCTCTCCACACGATGCAGCCCGATCCAGACACGAACCAACCGCCTACAATGTCACGCCCCGCTTCCAGATGGCGATTTCGCGTTCCCCGTTCTGCTCGCTGCGGGTCGCCTCGCCGCTTGCCGTTGCGATCACCAGCGCCAGTAGCCGCTCACGCGCCTGATCCATCGTTTCACCTTCGAGGACGCCGCCCGCGTTGAAGTCGATCCAGCGCTTCTTCTGGTCCGCGAGCGTGGAATTCGACGCCAGCTTCAGCGTCGGCACCGGGAACCCCAGCGGCGTGCCGCGGCCCGTGGTGAACAGGATGACCGTGGCCCCGGCCGCCGCGAGTGCGGTCGAGGAGACGGCGTCGTTCCCGGGCGCCTCCAGCAGGGTCAGCCCCTTTCGTGCGGCCCGCTGTCCATAATCGATGACGTCGGCGACGGGCGCGTGCCCCGCCTTTTGCACCGCGCCCAGCGATTTTTCCTCCAGCGTGGTGATGCCGCCGGCGATGTTTCCCGGGGACGGGTTTTCCGAAACCGGTTCCCCGTTGGCGGCGAAATACGCCTTGAACCGGGCGACGAGCGTGCCGATCCGCCCCGCGATCTCCGGCGTCCGGGCATTCGCCATCAGCAGGTGTTCGGCCCCGAATATCTCCGGAATCTCCGTCAGGATGGCGGTCCCGCCCGCGCCCGTCACGGCATCGGCGACATGGCCGACCAGCGGGTTGGCGGTGATCCCCGAAAACCCGTCCGATCCCCCGCATTTCAGGCCCACGACCAGGTCGGACAGCGGGCATGGCGTCCGGCGGTCGGCGGCCATGGCGGCCACCAGTTCCCCGACAGCCTCCGCCCCCGCTTCTACCTCGTCATCCACCATTTGCGCCGCGAACGATCGCATACGGGCCGGATCCGCGGCGCCTACCTCCGCGAGCAGCCGGTCGAGCTGGTTGCTCTCGCACCCCAGGCCCACGATCAGGACGCCCCCGGCATTGGGATGGGCGGCAAGGCTGGCGAGGATGCGCCGTGTCCCGTCCAAATCGTCGCCCAGCTGCGAACAGCCGAACGGATGGGGAAAGGCGAACACGCCATCGACTTGTCCCATGAAGCGGCGCGTCGCAGCCTCGGCGATCCGACGCGCGGTATTGGCGACGCAGCCGACCGTGCACAGAATCCACACCTCGTTCCGCGTGCCGACGCGTCCGTCCTGGCGCCGGTAGCCGAGGAATGTCCCGTCGTGGCTGCCGCGTTCTTCCGCGTGCGACCGCCCCTTCAGCGACGTCGCATCCATGCCCAGCTGCGTCCCGACATTATGGATATGGACATGATCGCCCGGCGCGATGTCCCGCGTCGCGACGCCGAACGGCCAGCCGTATTTGTGCACGGCGGCCCCGGCGGGCACAGCGCGCACCGCGACCTTGTGCCCGCGCGGAATGTCCGCCGCTATTGCGACGGGCCCGTCCGCCAGCATGACCGTATCGCCCGCCGCCAGATCGCGCAGCGCGGTCGCGACATCGTCGGCGCCATCAACCTGGAATATGTCGTTCACGATTACCCTTTTACCTGCGGGATACTATACCAGCGCGATGCTGCGCGCCCACGCGATGAACAGGTCGGGCCACACTCCGGCGGGCTTGCCGACCGCCTTGCGTAACCCGAACCCGTGACCGCCATTGGCGAAGAAATGACTTTCGACCGGGATATTCCGCGCTTTCAGGGCGTCGCGCAACATCAGGCTGTTGGCGACGGGCACGACATCGTCGTCTTCCGCATGCACGATGAAGCACGGCGGGCTGTCGGCGGCGATATTGCGGTGGGGCGAATGTGCCGCCTCCAGCCGGGCGTCGTCCCCGATCAGCAATTTGCGCGACCCGGCATGCGCGTTGGGCGGCGACATGGACACCACGGGATAGATCGGCGCCGCGCAGAACGGCCGTGCCGACAATGTGTCGGCGGCATCGACGCCGGTGTAGGTCGCATGCACGAAGCGCGCGACCAGGTCTGCACAGACATGCCCGCCCGCGGAAAACCCCATCGCCGCGACGCGCAGCGGATCGACGCCGTAGCGGC
The DNA here is from genome assembly GCA_002336985.1 of Sphingomonadales bacterium UBA1936. Lineage (GTDB taxonomy): Bacteria > Pseudomonadota > Alphaproteobacteria > Sphingomonadales > Sphingomonadaceae > Sphingomonas_O. The sequence goes on along the minus strand of DDFE01000047.1, from coordinate 770 downwards.
GGGCATTGTGGCGGATCAGGCGCATCGCACGCTGGGCATCTGACAGGGCGACGTCGGGTCCGGCCGCCCAGCCCTCGCCCGGCAGGCGATAGAAGAGCACGAAAACGGTGAACCCGCGCGCCGACAGCCACCTGCCCAGTTCATACCCCTCCTTGTCGACGACCACCCATTTGTAACCGCCGCCCGGCGTGATGAGGATCGCCGCACCGTTCGGGACATCGGGCCGGAACACCGCCATGCGCGGGCGCGTGATGCCGTAAACCGCACGGTCGTTCAGCTGCGGGTCGGTGCTGCGCTCGTCGACCGTTTCGACGAGCGGCTCCTTGGGCATGCCCGGTGCGCCCTTCGGCCACAGGTCGATCGTCTCCGCCGGTTGCGGCAATCCTGGGGGCAGGGCACCGCCCTTCGCCGGCGGCGCGGTCTGTGCCGCCGCATGCGTCGACAGGCCCGCGGCCAGTGCGGCCGATATCAGCGTGCGGCGGTCGATCGTCATGGCAGTGCTTTATAGGTGAAATCGGAAAAGCGGACATTGCCCGCGCCGGCCGCGTAAAGCGCGGGGCGCAGGCTCAGGAAATCGCCCGCGACATTGTGATGATACCCGGACACTTCCATCTGGACGTCGAACTTCGTCCAGCTGCGGCCGCCATCCTGGCTGGTGTGCATCGTCACGATGTTGCGGTCGTTGGCCAACCGCATGCGCAACTTGCGCACTGGTTCGGCAACGGGCCGCTGGCGCTGTAGTCCGTAGCGATTGAGGACCAGCCCCTTCG
>DDFE01000141.1:9983-11906 GCA_002336985.1 Sphingomonadales bacterium UBA1936 | reverse complement strand
TGCACCGGCATCCGCCGCAGCATCACCAACGGTGCTCTGAGCGGTACGTCGACGCCGACAAACCCGCTTCAGGGTCTGCCGACGCCGTTCACGAACGCCGGCCGCCTGTTCACCGATGGTATCGACTTCAACCTGAACTATCGTCACACGTTCGGTAACATCGGCTTCACCTACAACCTCGCGGGTAACTGGACGCGCAGCGCAACGTTCAAGGCGTCGCAGAGCGCCACTGCAGTCAATCGCGAGTGCGTCGGCTTCTACAGCTCGAACTGCTCGTCGCAGAACGGTGCGATCCAGCCCGAGTGGTCGTGGACGCAGCGTACGACGTTCTCGCTCGACGCTGTCGATCTGTCGCTCCTGTGGCGCCACATCAGCGGCGTGATCTACGAGCCGGGTCTGCCCGCACTGTTCTCGGGCGCCATCACCGATGGTCCGGGGATCAACTCGGGTCTTGCCGGTACGCAGGTTAACTTCAACCGCATCCCGTCGTACGACTACTTCGACCTGTCGGCACGCTTCAACCTGTCGAAGGAACTGCAGCTTACGCTGACCGCCTTCAACCTGTTCGACAAGCAGCCGCCGATCGTTCCGACCGGTGCCGGTACTTCGGCCCAGTCGAGCGGCAACACCTTCCCGTCGACCTACGACCCGTTCGGTCGCCGGTTCGCCGCGACGGTCAACGTCCGCTTCTGATCCGACCGGACAGACGAGAAAGAGAGGGCGGTTCTTCGGAACCGCCCTTTTTTTGTCCGGTGAATATCGCCGAGCGCCAGTGCGAGGTGCTAAAAAAGGGCGGGCTAAAGGCGGGAAAGGGTCTCGCGAAGTTCCGCGATATGCGCAGCATAATTCCGCCACCGTCCCGTCGAACGCTGGTGGATCGGTTGGCGTACCTGCCAGGCGCTGGCAGTCCGCACGTCGGCGGCGATGGTGCGGCGCGGATCGCACTGATCCTCCCACGCAAGTCCGAGTTGCTCGAGTAGCACCTTCAATTCGGCCTCAGGCGCGCGGACCAGCGCGTCGTAATCGACATCGATGATATCGGGATAGAGCTTGCGCCAATGCGTCATAAGGCGCCGGTAGCTTCCATAGTAATGCGTGATGTCCTCGAGCCGTGCACCATAAGTGACGCTGTCGGCAAAATAGAGGAAGAACACTGACAGCACATTATCGACTGCGTTCCGGACCGTGTGGACGACCTGCGCATCCGGAAACATTGCCTTGATCAAACCGATGTGCAGGAAATTGTCCGGCCGTTTGTCGGTTACGATGTCCGCACCCGGAAACAGTGCTTCCAGCTCTGCAAGGTAGGCGTTTCCGAGTGCTGCAAGCTGTGCATCGGACATAGACCGGATGGTCGCCGGATAGGGCGAGAGTATGCCTCCCGCCATTGCCGGTATCGCTTCGAGTTCTCCCCCCGCGGTGATCGCGCTATGTCGTGCGAGCAGTTGCTCGCAAAGCGTCGAGCCTGACCGGAACATACCGCAGATGAAGAGCGGTTTCGGCCCCGATGGTTCAGGACGCTCCACATCACGGGGCGCTGGAAAAGCCGCGATGATCTCGTCGATCAGCCGGTCCTGCGCCGCCGGATCGTAGCGTGAGCCTGCTCTTGCTGAGGCAAGGGCGTTGGCTCGGCAGAAGCCCTGGAAAGCTTCATCGTAATCCCCGACGGCGTCACGCGCGCTGGCCATCGCAAAGGCGAGCTCGGCTTCGTCGTCAGCAATCCGGGCCGCTTTCAGCGGCTGTTCCAGCCGTGCGATCGCCTCGATGGCCCTGCCTTCGAAAACGTCCAGGGCTGCAAGGCGCGCGTGTGCGCGTCCGTCGTTCGGCGCCAGCGCCAGCACCGCTTCATAGGCCTGGCGTGCACCTGCTCTGTCGTCGCGGTCTTCTCTCAACTGACCCAGGTTATGCCAGGCGATCAGGAAG
>DDFE01000141.1:6777-9926 GCA_002336985.1 Sphingomonadales bacterium UBA1936 | reverse complement strand
CGCAGCACACGCAGCGCGTAACCCAGATTATACCAGGCGTCCGGCCGGGCGGGCGAATGCTCCAGCAATTCTCGATAGGCGGTAACCGCCTCGGGAAACCGTCCGGCCTGCAGTAGCGCGGCAGCATTCGACGCCAAACGCGCGATATCGGCCATCACGCCGCCGATAACTCCGCAGCAGGTACAAGCGGCCGGTCCAAAGTCATCGGAACGCCCGCAGTCCCGGCGACCGCCGCTGCCCAGACCTCGACCTTGGCAATCTCGTCGCCATGGGCATCCGCGGCTGCGCGATACTCGGCGTCACGGGCGGCTGCATCGAACCCGGCGCCCGATTTCGAATGGCTCGTGAATGCCGGCCCCTGCACGATCGCTGCGACCTGCGTGTCGGTCATGGTCAGGCCGAAATGCCCCGCCGCAGCTTTGACGACGGTCAAAGGTCGTTCGAGCAGCGTTTCGCTGTCGAGCGTGCGGACCCTGTCCGGATAGCGTGCCGCCATGCGCGAAAACAGCGCATGCTGCGCCAGCCAGCCGACAGCGGCAGCCTGCAGGTCGGTCAGGCGAAGATAATCCTCTCCCTCGAAACCGAGGTCGACCAGCCGCTCGCGCAACAGTTTCGCCAGAAGATCGCGAACCCACAGGCGGCCATCGATTCCCTTTTTCGCGATCGAGCGGAGGTAGACCGGAAGGGGCGCATGGAGCAGCAGCGCACGCGACTGCGGCCGCAGGGCAAGCATGACGTCCATCAGGCCCGCGGTAACGTTCGACGGCTTCAGCACGACAGCCTCGGAGTCGGTAAATGGCCGTGCGAGTAAGGTCAGGCTGTTGTCGAGAATCTCCGCAACGCGCCGCCCGTCTACAGCCTCCCGATGCCGCCAGCCGACAATATCGTTGAGGATCGGTGGCTCTTTCAGGCTCGTGGCGACGCCAGGCAGGTCGAATGCCCGTGCAAGCAGGGTCGAGAGGCAGAATGCCGAATGAAAGATATAGTGAAGCGGTGCCGGAGCCGGTGCTGCGGCTCGTGCCGCATTGCGCGCGATGATGCCCGGCGAGCCGGTATCGCGGAGATATTCATCGGTCAGGAATGTGGCGCGCGCGCGCTCGTCACGCGGGATACGCAGGAAATGTACGGCATCGTGCCCCGGATCGTAACGGTGCGCGAGCCAGTCAGGATCGTGAACGATCCCGGGAATGTTTGTGGTTGCGGTCACGGCTTCGACCTTAGCCGCTGGGTTTTTGTCCGCAATGTTCGGAAAATGACATCGGCGTAACATTCGTGGCAAAATTGCTACACTTCGCGGTCAATTCCTTTTTCAAACAAGATTTGATCTTGGCGGCTCTCGTTCAGCGGGAGCAAGGGAAGGCATCGTTTCATTCGCGGGGGTGGCTGATGCGATACTGCCGGACCGGGTTTGGGTCCGACGGTTCAGAGTAGTCAGGAGCCAAAATGTCCCCCAATATCCGTAAGTCGCTTTTCGCCTCGACCATTTTGTTCGGTTCGATGGCCCTCTTAACACCAGCATCGGCCCAGCAGGCCGCGCCGCAGCCAGCGGCCGAAGAGCCCGCCAGCGAAGATGTGATCGTCGTCACCGGGTCGCGTATCGCAAATCCATCCGCCACCTCGGCTTCGCCCCTGCAGATCGTGGGTGCCGAACAGATCCGTGAATCGGGTGCGGTCAACATCCAGGACGTCCTGCTGCAGAACCCCGTGTTCGGCACGCCAGGAATCAGCCGGACCAATTCGAGCTTCGCGACCCAGAGCGCAGGTGTGGCCACGGTCGACCTTCGCAATCTGGGCAGCGACCGTACGCTGACGCTGGTCAACGGCCGCCGCTTCGTCGCTGGCGTGCCCGGCAGCGCCGCGGTCGACCTGAACGTCATTCCGACGCAGTTCCTGGAGCGCGTCGACGTGCTCACCGGCGGCGCCTCCGCCGTTTACGGGTCAGACGCCGTCGCCGGTGTCGTGAACTTCGTCTACAAGACCAAGTTCGACGGTATCGAGGCAGACGCCCAGACCGGCATCTCCGACTATGGCGATGGTTTCGATCGTCAGGTCAACCTGCTCGTCGGCAAGAACTTCGCCGACGGTCGCGGCAATATCATGCTGTTCGCCGGCTATTCGAAGCAGGGCACGGTCATGAAGAAGGACCGTTTCACCGAAGGCGGTTCATCGGCGATCGACTCAACGAGCCTCGGTGGAAGCGTGACTGGTAACGATGCAGACCTGTTTATTCCGGCCCGCCCGTTCCTGTCGGGCTATAGCCCGCGGGGCCGCTACTACACAGACAACAACGTCTTCACCTACGGCCAGGACGGCGTGCTGCGGAATTGCGTATCGACCAACGGTACGGGTGGCTGCCGGAATGCTGATGGCAGCTTGGCCGGACCCGACGGTTTCAACCGCTCGGAATATCGCTACCTAGCCGTTCCGGTCGAACGCTATGTCGCGGCCGGCCGTGCGAACTTCGAAGTCAGCCCGGCGTTCAACGTCTTCCTCGAGGGTAATTTCGCAAGGACCAAGGCCGACACGGTTATCGAGCCGTTCCCGCTCAGCTCCGACCTGATCAATCCGGCGACAGGCGGCCAGATCGCGATCGAAAGCCGCGTCAACGGCGTCCTGTATCGCAATCCCTATGTGCCCAATGCGATCTTCAACGACGCGTCGGACACCGATGGCGACGGCCTGCGCGACATCTTCTTCGACAAGCGCCTTGGCGATCTCGGTCCGCGGACTAGCCAGGCGAGTCGCGACCTGTTCCGCATCGCGGGTGGTGTGAACGGCAAGTTCGGCACGACCGAGCAGTTCAGCTACGAAGTCTATGGCATCTATGGCCAGACGGTCGAGAACCAGACCGGCAGCGGCCAGTTCAACGGTCCGAACTTCATCCAGGCGCTGGCCGCGATCCGCGACGTAAACGACCTGAATGGCAACGGCAACACGACCGAGATCATCTGCGCGAGCGCCGCGGCGCGTGCGGCAGGCTGCATTCCGGCCAATCCGTTCGGAACGAACTCGCTGGCACCGGCCGCAGCCTATATCGCGGCGCCCACGACGCTGCGGTCGAAGATCACGCAGACAGTGGTCGGCGGCAACGTATCGGGCCAGCTCTTCTCGTTGTTCGGGGCCGACCCGATCGGCATCAGCATCGGCGC
>DDFE01000141.1:5575-6704 GCA_002336985.1 Sphingomonadales bacterium UBA1936 | reverse complement strand
TCGCAGTATAATACGGTGGGGCAGACGTTCAGCTACAACTACGGCGGCGAATGGTCGCCGGTCGACGGAATCCGTTTCCGCGCGATCGCGGCCCGGTCGGTCCGAGCGCCGAACGTCAACGAATTGTTCCAGCCGCCGCAGCAGGATTTCCCCACGGGCCTGCAGGATCCATGCGTGGGTGTCACCGCAACCTCGACCGGAACACTGTCGGTCAACTGCAGGGCGGCGCCGGGCGTGAACGCCAATATCGCCGCGAACGGCGCCTTCGCGGTGACGCAGGCCGACGTTCAGGGAATCACCAGCTTCGGTGGGGGCAACCCGAACCTGCAGGAAGAAAAGGGCGATTCCTTCACGGCCGGTGTTGTTATCGCGCCGCGCCAGATCCCTGCGCTGCGCAACTTCACGCTGACGGTCGATTACTTCAACATCCGCGTGAAGGACGCGATCGTATCGACGCCGCTGCAGTTCATCCTCGACCAGTGTTACAATCAGTCGAACACGGCGCTGTGCCAACTCGTCGTCCGGCGCCCTGCTGCGGTCGGCGCGAACAGTTCGGGCTCGCTCGATGAAGTGAACACGGCGCCGACGAACTCGGGCGGTCTCAAGACATCGGGTATCGACGCGACGCTGGGCTGGCAGGCCGGTCTCGGCGGCGTGGGTTTACCTGGAACGCTGAATGCGAAAGTGTCTTATACCCATCTGATCAGCGGCTATACGGTTCCGCTGCCGGGCGGGTCGATCGACTATTTCGCTGGAGAGATCGGAGCGGCGAAGGACCGGTTTACCGGCACGCTCGGTTGGGATTCGAATACTGTCGGGATCAATTTCACCGGCACGTACATCGGTGAATCCTATCTCGACGACCAGCTGACCGGGGTCGCGCCCGGCGTGAACCCGGCGTACCGTATTGCGCCGGAATTCTACCTCGACTCGCAAGTGCGGTTCAAAGTCGCGCAGCGATTCGAATTCTATGTTGGCGTGGATAACCTGCTGAATAATCTGCCGCCTTACCTGGCCGACATTCAAACGAATGCAGCCGGGCAGGACACCGATTCAGGCACCTATGATGCGCTGGGTCGTCGTTACTATGCGGGCGTCCGCGTCAAGTTCTGACGGTAATTGACGGACG
>DDFE01000141.1:0-5561 GCA_002336985.1 Sphingomonadales bacterium UBA1936 | reverse complement strand
AACCGCCGAAGCGGTTCCCACCGCGGCGCCTAAGGTAACGGATCGCAACGACCCGAACTTCGTGGTCTGCCGGCGCGAGTCGGTAACGGGTTCGCTCGCCCAGACGAAGAAGATTTGCATGACTCGTTCGGAATGGGCGGCTCGGACGCGCAACTCTCAGGAAGGAGCGCAGGCCATGCAGAATTCCGGTCACGTCAACTCGTGCGGAAGTGGCCAGCCCGGCGTTTGCTGATCGGACGGCGCTCGGCATGTTTTCGGGCGGATGATTATCCGACACACCGAATACTAGCCAACAATTGACTATCGCTTGTTGCTGCTGCAAGTTTCCCGAAATATTAAAGGGACTTGCATGTATTTCGTTCGTCTATCGATGATGTGCGCCGCCATCATCTCGTCGGCCAGCTATGCACAAACGCCGTCGAACAGTTCGACCAAGGTGACCGATCGTAACGATCCGAACTTCGTCATTTGCCGGCGCCAGCAGGTGACGGGCAATTACGCGGCCAGCAAGAAAANNTGCTCGTCGCCGGACCGGTCCGGTTGCTGACCGCGGTTTTTAAGCCGCGATCACCAGTTTTCCATCGCCCTCGTCGACCTTGACCGTCGAACCGTCCGGCACGTTTCCGCGCAGGATGGCGTCGGCGAGCGGGTCCTGCAGGTATTTCTGCACCGCGCGCTTCAGCGGGCGCGCGCCGTATACGGGATCATAGCCGACACGGCCCAGCCACGCGCGGGCGGCGTCGGTAAGGTCCAGGGTCACCTTGCGATCGGCGAGCAGCTTCTGGACGCGGCTCACCTGGATATCGACGATCGGCGCCATGTTCGCCGCCGACAGGCGGTTGAACAGGATGATCTCGTCCAGACGGTTCAGGAACTCCGGGCGGAAATGCCCGCGCACGATTTCCATCACCTGCGGCTCGACGCTCTCGACCGACTGCTCGTCAGGAAGGTTGGCGATGAACTGGCTGCCAAGGTTCGACGTCAGGATGATCAGCGTGTTGGTGAAGTCGACCGTGCGGCCCTGTCCGTCGGTCAGGCGGCCGTCGTCGAGCACCTGTAACAGCACGTTGAACACATCGCCGTGCGCCTTTTCGACCTCGTCGAACAAGATGACCTGATAGGGGCGACGACGGACGGCCTCGGTCAGGACGCCGCCTTCCTCGTAACCGACATAGCCCGGGGGCGCGCCGATCAGGCGGGCGACCGAGTGCTTCTCCATGAACTCGCTCATGTCGATGCGGACCATCGCGCTGGGATCGTCGAACAGGAAGGTCGCGAGCGCCTTGGTCAGCTCGGTCTTGCCGACGCCCGTTGGCCCTAGGAACAGGAACGACCCGAGCGGCCGGTTGGGATCCTGCAGGCCGGCACGCGCACGGCGCACGGCGGATGAGACGGCGGCGACCGCCGCGTCCTGGCCGATCACGGTCTTGCCGAGCGCAGACTCCATCTGGAGCAGCTTTTCGCGTTCGCCTTCCATCATCTTGTCGACGGGGACGCCGGTCCAGCGGCTGACGATGCCAGCGATGTCGTTCGCGGTCACTTCCTCGCGCAGCATCGCCCCCTCGGTCGCACCCGCCGCATCGGCCAGCTGCTTTTCGAGGCCGGGAATCGTGCCATATTGCAGTTCGCCCGCACGGCCGAGGTCGCCGGTGCGCTGTGCCTGATCGAGCGCGATGCGTGCGGCATCGAGCGCTTCCTTGATCTTCGCCTCGCCCGCGATCTTGTCTTTCTCAGCCTGCCAGCGCGTGGTGAGCGCGGCAGATTGCTCCTCGAGATTGGCGAGTTCGGTGCGCAGGCTCTCGAGCCGGTCCTTCGACGCGGTGTCGGTTTCCTTCTCCAGCGCCATCGTCTCGATCTTCATCTGGATGATGCGCCGGTCGAGGCCCTCGATCTCCTCGGGCTTGGACTCGACCTCCATGCGCAGCCGCGACGCGGCCTCGTCCATCAGGTCGATTGCCTTGTCGGGCAGGAAGCGGTCGGTGATATAGCGGTTACTGAGCGTCGCCGCCGCGACGATCGCGCCGTCGGTGATGCGCACGCCGTGGTGGAGTTCGTATTTTTCCTTGAGGCCGCGCAGGATCGAGACCGTGTCCTCGACGGTCGGCTCACCGACGAACACCGGCTGGAACCGCCGTTGCAGCGCGGGATCCTTCTCGACGTACTTGCGATACTCGTCGAGCGTGGTCGCGCCGATACAGTGGAGTTCGCCGCGCGCGAGCGCAGGCTTCAACAGATTCGACGCGTCCATCGCGCCATCGCCCTTGCCGGCACCGATCAGCGTGTGCATTTCGTCGATGAACAGGATGATCTGCCCCTCGGCGGCGCGGACCTCGTCGAGCACGCCCTTCAGCCGCTCCTCGAACTCGCCGCGGTATTTCGCGCCCGCGATCAGGCTGCCCATGTCGAGCGCCATCAGGTCGCGGTCCTTGATGCCGTCGGGGACGTCGCCGTTCGCAATGCGCAGCGCGAGGCCCTCGGCAATGGCGGTCTTGCCGACGCCGGGTTCNNCCGATGAGGACCGGGTTGTTCTTCGTCCGGCGGCTCAGCACCTGGACGACGCGGCGGATCTCGGCGTCGCGGCCGATGACCGGGTCGAGCTTGCCGTCCTTCGCCGCCTGCGTCAGGTCGCGCGCGAATTTCTTGAGCGCGTCGTAACGGTCCTCGGCCGACTGGGTGTCGGCGGTGCGGCCGCCGCGCAGGTCATTGATCGCAGTATTGAGCGCGTCGGCTTTCACGCCCGCGCTGGTCAGAATGCGGCCCACGACGGTCGAAGTTGACACGGTCATGGCAAGCAAAAGCCGCTCGACGGTGACATAGCTATCGCCCGCCTTCTTCGCGATCTGTTCGGCCTGGTCGAGCAGGCGGACGAGGTCGTTGTCGAGGCCCGGCGTCTGTTGCGCGCCACCGCCTGACACGGCCGGAATCTTGGCGAGCGCCGCGTCGACTTCGCGGGTCGCGACCTTGGCATCGCCGCCCGCCTTGGCGATCAGGCCTGCGGCCATGCCTTCCTCGTCCTCGAGCAATGCCTTCAGCAGGTGCTCAGGCGCGATACGTTGGTGCGAGAGGCGGATCGCGACGGTCTGCGCCGACTGGAGAAAACCCTTGGCGCGGTCGGTAAAGAGTTCGAGGTTCATGGCCCAGCATATGGTGTTGCGCATTTACAACACAAGCCCGAATGCGAAGGCGGATTAGGGTGTCGCGATGATCATGCTTCTTGCCCTGCAACTTGCCGCCAATGCGCTGCCCGCGCCGCCCACTGCCATCGAGCGCCGTTGCGTCGCCGTGATCGCGACCGTCGCCTATGAACAGGCGAAGGGGCGCTGGAAAACGTTGCCGGCGATCGGCGCGTCGGGGGGCGAATATGCCGCCATCATCGGTGCGCGGCTGATCGACGAAGCGGGCATGACCGAAGCGGCTGCGGGCCAGGCGCTGCGCGATGAGGCGGCGGGGTTCAAGGCGCGGCCATTCGACACGGCTGAGGCAGAGGGCTGCGTTGCGATCATGCAGGCGACGCTTTCCGCCCAGCCCTTGCCCGATCCGGTGAAATGAGGCCGTTCCATCTCGCCTTTCCGGTCAACGACCTGGCGGCGGCCCGGCATTTCTACGGTGAAGTGCTCGGCTGCCCGGAGGGACGCAGCAGCGATCGCTGGATCGATTTCGACTTCTTCGGCCACCAGATCGTGACGCATCTGTCCGACGCGGCGGGCGACCGCGCGTCGAACCCGGTCGATGGCCATAACGTGCCGGTCCCGCATTTCGGCGTGGTCCTGACCATGGACCAGTGGCGCGCGCTGGCTGACCGCGTCGAGGCGGCAGGGATCGCGTTCGGCATTGCACCGCACACTCGCTTCGTCGGACAGCCGGGAGAACAGGCGACGATGTTCTTCCGCGACCCCAGCGGGAATGCGCTGGAATTCAAGGCATTTGCGGATGATTCGATGCTGTTCGCGACCTGATTATTTTGGCGGTTCCGCCTTCGCCGCGGCCGGGGCGAAAACGTTGCCGAAGAAGCTGCCCTTGTACCACTGCGGCGCCTGATCCGCGTTGGCGATCTCTTCCGCGATCAGCGTGTTGAGTTTCGCGAATTTGGCCGCGGCGTTCCAGTCGATGGGCAACTTCGTGTCGTCGCTGACCTTGTGGTAGTGCGTCTTCAGAAAATCGGCGAACTGCTTCTCGCCGCCGTTCTTGAAACCGGTCATCAGGAAGACCGACGGCACGCCCTGCTGCACGAAACGGTAATGGTCGGACCGGGTGAACAGCCCCTCCGCAGGCAGCGGATCGGGAGACAGCGTCACGCCCATGCGCTCGCCCGCCTTTGCGACGATCGGCCCAAGCGTCGAATGCTCGGCACCGAACGCGATCACGTCCTGGAAGTCATAGAGCAGCACCGGCATGTCGAGGTTGACGACCGCGACGACCTTGCCATTGCCGACGACCGGATGCCGCGCCAGATAGTCGGAGCCGAGCAAGCCGCGCTCCTCTGCGGTGACAGCCACGAACAGCACGGGACGGCGCTGGCGCTTCGGCTGCAACGCCAGCGCACGCGCGGCCTCCAGCAGCGATGCAGTCCCCGACGCATTGTCCATCGCGCCGTTGAAGATCTGGTCGCCCTGCTTCTTCGGATCGATGCCAAGGTGATCGAGATGCGCCATCAGCAGCACATATTCGTTCGCGAGTGCCGGGTCCGATCCCGGCAGCATGCCGATCACGTTCGGTGCCGAAAGTGTGCCCGCGATGGTCGTGCGTTCGAGCTTTACCGCCTGCTTCAGCGCAAAGCCCTTCGGCCGCCCGCCATCCTTGTCCGCTTCGGCCAGAACGGCATCGAGTGTCTTCGGCGCACCCGCAAATAGCGCGGCGGCGGGGGCGTCGCCAAGCGTCGCCCCCATGCGGATGCCCGGTGTATCGGTAAATCCGCTGCCGTCGGGCAGTGTCCAGGCGAGCGCCGGGTGTACCGGTCCCTCGATCTCGCGTGCCCAGGTCCGCGTCTTTTCGCGCTCGCGGGTGCGGATGGTGATTACGCCGATCCCGCCAGCACGTTCGACCATGCTGCCCTTGGTGCGGTTGTAATGCGCGCCGACGTCGCTCTTCATACCCTTGGGGAAGCCCGACAGGCAGGCAACGATCCTGCCCTTCACATTCAGGCCTTTCAGGTCGTTCTGCCCGGCCTTGGGATCGTTGATGCAGAACCCGCCGAAGACCACCGGTCCCTCGATCGTTTCCGACCCGCCGTTGCGCCCTGCCGAAAGGATCACATCCTTGCGGTTCGTATAGCTTTGCCCCGCGATGGTCAGGCGCGAGGCCGCATCGTCGACCAGCAATGACTTGAACGGCACCACCTGGAACCAGCCGTCCTTGTTCACCGGTTGCAGGCCCGCGCCCAGCATCTCGCTCGCGACATATTGTGCCGCGACATCATAGCCGCGCTTGCCGGTTTCGCGCCCCTCCAGTGCATCGCTGGCAAGGAATTCGATGTGCGCACGCATCGCCGCCGGTGTGATCACCGTGTCGAGTTGCTGGGCATTGGCGGAGGATGCGACGGCAAGCGCCGCCAGGACGAGCTT
>DDFE01000048.1:6048-9924 GCA_002336985.1 Sphingomonadales bacterium UBA1936 | reverse complement strand
CCAAGCACGCTGCGACGGCGGGCGACCTCTGGATTTATGACCGCCGAGCAAAGCGCGCGATCGTCGGCGATCTGGTCACCCTGCCCGCGCCGTTCCTCGATACCGCATGCCCGGCCGGTTGGAGCAAGGCGCTGGCCGATGTCGGCCGGACGCCCTTTCGCCAGCTGGTTCCCGGCCATGGCCCGTTGATGAATCGCGCCGATTTCGCGCTGTATCGGACCGCGTTCGACCAGTTGCTGACCTGTGCCGCGGGGAACGCGCCGGTCGCGACCTGCGGTGAGGGCTGGACCGCCAATGCCGCACGCCTGATCCCGGCCGCCGATACCCGGCGCGCGACCGCGATGGCACGTTATTATGCGGGCCTGATCCGCGATGGGAAACTGGCCGGATATTGCGCCTGATGCCTGACGATGCGGCCGATATTTCCTCCTCTTTCGCCTATGCCGACGATCCCGAAAATCCCGGCTGGCACAGTTGGCAACTGAAGGACACAGGCCGCTACAACGACTTTCTGGGCAAGCTGCTCGTCCGCCGCGAGGGCGAGATCGCGCGCGTTCGCATGAAGGCCGAGCGCAAGCACACGAACCTGCAGAACGCGATTCATGGCGGAACCACATTGGGTTTCATCGATGTCTCGCTGTTCGCGGCATCGCGGATATTCGGGCTGATCGATGCGGGGAGTTCGGTCACGCTCGACCTTTCGACCCAGTTCATCGGGACTGGCGATCCGGCCGAGCCGCTGGATGCCGAGATCGAATTGCTGCGCGAAACCCGCCGCCTCATCTTTATGCGCGGCCTGGTCGTCCAGGGCGACAACAAGGTCGCGGCGTTCGCGGGCACCATCCGCAAGGGCGTCGGCAAGGGGATCGTCGAGGGGTGAAGGTCACCGCACGCTATCAGGCACTCGTCACCGCCGGCGAACTCCGCACCGATCCGACGCAGGCCGATGCGGCCGCGCGCCTCGATGCACTGCAAACAGCGCTTGAGGCCGTCCCCCCGCGCGGTTCGGTACTGTGGCGGCTCGGCAAAAAACGCCCCCCCGCCCCGCGCGGCATCTACATGTGGGGCAGCGTCGGGCGCGGGAAGTCGATGCTGATGGACCTGTTCTACGACTGCCTCGACATCAACCGGAAGCGTCGCGTCCATTTCCACGAGTTCATGCTGGAGGTGCATGATCGCATCCGCATCGAGCGCACGAAGGAGGCCGGCGACCCGATCGCGCCGATCGCCGCGGCACTGAACGACGAGGCGCGCTGCCTGGCATTCGACGAGATGGTCGTGAACAATTCGGCCGACGCGATGATCATGTCGCGGCTGTTCACGGGCTTGATCGAACGCGGCACGACCGTCGTCACCACGTCCAACCGCGCGCCGTCCGACCTCTACAAGGATGGGCTCAACCGCGAGCATTTCCTGCCCTTCATCGCGCTGATCGAGAACCGGCTGGACGTGATCGCGCTCAACGGCCCGACCGATTACCGGATGCAGCGGATGCAGGGTGTGCGGACCTGGCACGTCCCCAACGGCCCTGAAGCGACGGCGGCGGTACGCGAGGCGTTCTTCAAGCTGACCGACTATCCGCCGGAAGATGCGCTGAACGTCCCTTCTGCCGACATCGACCTGGGCGGCGGGCGCATGCTGCACGTGCCCAAGAGCCTGAAGGGCGTCGCGGTCTTCAGCTTCAAGCGGCTGTGCGGCGAGGCGCGCGGGGCCAGCGATTACCTGGCCGTCGCGCGGCGGTATCACAGCGTGATCATCGTCGGCATCCCGAAGCTGGGACCGCAGAACCGCAACGAGGCGGCGCGGTTCGTTACGCTGATCGACGCGCTCTACGAGCACAAGGTCAAGCTGATCGCGACGGCCGATGCTGTACCGGCACATCTGTACGAAAGCGGCGACGGACGGTTCGAGTTCGAACGCACCGTTTCGCGCCTGATGGAAATGCAAAGCGCCGATTATCTTGCGGAAGGGCACGGATAGGATAGCGTGCGCGTAAAGGGAGGACTCACCATGAAAAAGATACTGCTCGCCGCCACGATGCTCGCCCCCATGCCGGCACTGGCCGCCCCGCCCGCCATGTCCGCCGCCGACACCGCCGCGACTCGGGCGATGTTCGAGACGCTCATCAACACGCCGACAGTCCTTGGCCGGGGCAAGGTGCCGGAAGCCGCGAATTACCTCGCGGGCGAATTCAAGAAGGCCGGCTTCCCCGAGGCCGACATCCACGTCCTTCCGTACGATACGAAGGGCGACAAGACCGCCGCGTTCATGGTGCGCTGGCGGGCCGCGACGCCATCCAAGCAAAAGCCGATCATCCTGATGGCGCACATGGACGTCGTGGAGGCGAAGCGCGAGGATTCGACGACCGACCCATTCGTCCTGACCGAAAAGGACGGCTATTATTACGGGCGCGGCACCACCGACATCAAGGAAGGCATCACCGGCGTCAGCCGCGCACTGATCCAGCTCAAGGCGGCGGGCTTCACGCCCAAGCGCGACGTCGTCGTCTTCTTTACCGGTGACGAGGAAACCAACGGCATCGGCGCCGAAAAGGGCGCGAACGAGTGGCGCGAGCTGATGGGCAATCCCGAACTCGGCCTCAACGCAGACGGCGGCGGCATCGGCTACACGACGGCCGACAAGCCGATGGGCGCATCGATCCAGACCGCTGAAAAGACGTTCGCGAACTATACCTTCACCGCGCTTAACCGCGGCGGCCATTCGTCGAAGCCGCGCAAGGACAATGCGATCTACGATCTCTCGCACGCCCTCGACCGTCTGGAAGCGTACAAGTTCGAGCCGATGCAGAACGAAACGTCACGTGCCTATTTCGCTGCGCGCGCCAAGATCGGCCCTGCCCCGCTGACGGATGCGATCAACAAGTGGCTGAAGGATCCGAAGGATTACGCTGCGGCTGATTTCATCGAGGCTGACGAAGGCGAAGCCGGTCTGACCCGCACAAGGTGCGTTGCCACACGGCTGTTCGGCGGTCATGCCGACAATGCACTGCCGCAACTGGCGACTGCGAACATCAATTGCCGCATCTTCCCCGGCGTCGATCCCAACACGACCTTGGCCGAGTTGCAGAAGATCGCCGGCGAAAGCGTGAAGGTGACGCGCAACGACAATTATGTGGCGTCGCTGGCATCGCCGCTGCGGCCCGACGTGACCGCCGCTTATACCAAGGCCGTTACGACCCTTCACCCCGGCATGCCGATCACGCCGGAAATGTCGACGGGCGCGTCCGATGCCCGTCCGTTCCGAGTCGCCGGGATTCCCGTCTACGGCGTAGGTGGCGCCTGGGTTCGCGTGCCCGTCGATCTCCGCGCGCATGGCAAGGACGAGCGCCTGCCGGTCAAAGCGCTTGATGACGGGGTCAAGCACTGGATGATCATGGTCACGGAAATGGCCGGAAAATAGGAAAAACGAGCGCGCCATATCGACATTCACGCTATTGCGAACTATTAGCAAAGATAATCCGACTCTTGGTGTTGCGGCGTTAACCCAACGCGCCTAAGCGCGTGCGCAATTCCGCAAAACGTAAGGGAAGGACTGCGCCCAAATGGCACGCAAGAAGATCGCGCTTATCGGCGCAGGAAATATCGGTGGCACGCTCGCTCATCTCGCCGCACTCAAGGGCCTGGGCGACATCGTGCTGTTCGACGTCGTCGAAGGTGTGCCGCAGGGCAAGGCGCTGGACCTGTCGCAATGCGGCCCGGTCGAAGGGTTCGATGCGAAGATCATCGGTTCCAACGATTACAAGGACATCGCGGGCGCGGACGTGATCATCGTCACCGCCGGTGTCGCCCGCAAGCCCGGCATGAGCCGTGACGACCTGCTCGGCATCAACCTGAAGGTGATGAAGGCGGTCGGCGA
>DDFE01000048.1:5205-6040 GCA_002336985.1 Sphingomonadales bacterium UBA1936 | reverse complement strand
GGCCTGCCGCACAACAAGGTCGTCGGCATGGCGGGCGTCCTCGACTCGGCACGCTTCAGCCACTTCCTCGCCGAGGAGTTCAAGGTTTCGGTCAAGGACGTCACCAGCTTCGTGCTGGGCGGCCATGGCGACACCATGGTTCCGGTCATCGAATATTCGACGGTCAGCGGCATCCCTGTTCCCGACCTGATCGAAATGGGTTTCTCCACCAAGGAGCGAATCGACGCGATCGTGCAGCGCACGCGCAGCGGCGGCGGCGAGATCGTGGCCCTGCTCAAGACCGGCTCGGCCTTCTACGCGCCCGGGACCAGCGGCATCGCGATGGCGGAAGCCTATCTTTACGACCAGAAGCGCGTCCTGCCCGCGGCGGTTCACCTGACCGGCCAGTATGGCGTCGACAACCTCTATGTCGGCGTGCCTGTCGTCATCGGTGCCGGTGGCGTCGAGAAGGTCGTCGAGATCAAGCTGAACGATGAAGCCAAGGCCAACCTCGCCGTATCGGTCGACGCGGTCAAGGAACTGCTGGTCGCCTGCAAGGCAATCGACGGAAGCTTGAACTAAATTCGTGTTCCCCGCGAAGGCGGGGCCCGATCCTATTTCAAAGAGTCTTTGTCTGAGGGCTGGGTCCCCGCCTTCACGAGGGAACAAAAGGAAGATTGATGAGCATTCTCGTCGACAAGAACACCAAGGTCATCACGCAAGGGATGACCGGCGCGACCGGCACGTTCCACACGGAACAGGCGCTCGCTTACGGCACGCAGATGGTTGCGGGTGTAACCCCCGGCAAAGGCGGCACGACGCACATCGGCCTGCCGAACTTCAACACGGTGCATGA
>DDFE01000048.1:4029-5079 GCA_002336985.1 Sphingomonadales bacterium UBA1936 | reverse complement strand
GGCCAGACGACCGCGGTCGGCATCGGTGGCGATCCCGTCAACGGCACCAACTTCATCGACGTGCTGGAGTTGTTCCTGGCCGACGACGCCACCAAATCGATCATCATGATCGGCGAAATCGGCGGCGATGCGGAAGAACAGGCCGCACAGTTCCTGATCGACGAGGCCAAGCGCGGCCGCAAGAAGCCGATGGCCGGCTTCATCGCGGGCGTCACTGCACCTCCGGGCCGCCGCATGGGCCATGCCGGCGCGATCGTGTCGGGCGGACAGGGCGACGCGGGATCGAAGATCGCAGCGATGGAAAGAGCGGGCATCCGCGTTGCATCGTCGCCGTCCGAACTGGGCACGACGTTGAAGGCGGTGTTGAACGGGTAACAAGTCCTCCCCGGAACGGGGAGGGGGACCGCGCAGCGGTGGAGGGGCCGTCCTCCACGCTGACTGAAGTTTCGGCGGAGAGCGGCCCCTCCGTCAGGCTACGCCTGCCACCTCCCCGTTCCGGGGAGGAATGGAGAAGACGATGGGTATCGAGAACCAGAATTTCACTGCCGAACATGAGGCCGGTCCGTCATGGGCGCGCCCCAATTGGCCGCCGCTCGACAGCGACGACCTGACGGCGGCGCTCGACCCCACCCAGATGGCGGTCGCGGTGAAGGCGGCGGCGGCGAAAGCCGGTGCGGCGCTGACTTCGGTCGAAGTGGAACAGGCGGCCGCCGATGCGATCAAGGCGATGCTGATCATCCGCACCTATCGCGTGCGCGGGCATCTTGCCGCCAATCTCGATCCCCTGGGATTGTCCAACCGCGAACTGCCCGAAGATTTGCGCACCGAATTCTTCGACGTACCCGACGCCGACCTCGACAAGAAGGTCTATCTCGGCGGCATGCTGGGCCTGCAATGGGCGACGTTCCGCGAGATCGTGAACATCCTGCGCGCCAATTACTGCGGCAATGTCGGCCTCGAATACATGCATATCTCCGACGTGGAGGAGCGTCGCTTCCTGCAGGATCGCATGGAGGGCAAGGACAAGGCGATCACCTTCAGCCCCGAAGG
>DDFE01000048.1:0-4005 GCA_002336985.1 Sphingomonadales bacterium UBA1936 | reverse complement strand
GTCATCAAATACGGCGGCCAGTTCGGCGTGCGCGAGATCGTGTACGGCATGGCGCACCGCGGCCGCCTGAACATGCTCGCGAACGTGTTGGCCAAGCCCTATCGCGTCATCTTCCACGAGTTCTCTGGCGGCAGCGCCAACCCCGATGACGTCGGGGGTTCGGGCGACGTGAAGTATCACCTCGGCACCAGCACCGACCGCGAGTTCGACGGCATCCAGGTCCACATGTCGCTGGTCCCCAACCCCAGCCATCTCGAGGCCGCGGACCCGGTCGTTCTCGGCAAGACGCGCGCGATCCAGACCGACCGCAACGACCTCGACACGCACAGCCAGGTCCTGCCCGTGCTGTTGCATGGCGACGCGGCGTTCGCGGGACAGGGCATCGTCTGGGAATGCCTCGGCTTCTCGGGCGTACGCGGATATAACACCGGCGGCTGCGTCCACTTCATCATCAACAATCAGATCGGCTTCACGACCAGCCCGCAGTTCGCGCGTTCGTCGCCCTATCCGTCGGACGTCGCCAAGGGCGTCCAGGCGCCGATCTTCCACGTCAATGGCGACGACCCCGAAGCCGTGACGTTCGCCTGCAAGATGGCGATCGAGTTCCGCCAGCGTTTCCACCGGGACGTCGTGATCGACATGTGGTGCTACAGGCGTTTCGGCCACAACGAGGGTGACGAACCGATGTTCACCCAGCCGCTGATGTACAAGGCGATCAAGACGCACCCGGGCGTCAGCGACGTCTATGCCGCGCGTCTGGTCGAAGAAGGCGTCATCACCAAGGACTGGGCGCCCGAACACGCCGAGCGGTTCAACACGATGCTCGAGGGCGAATTCGCCGCGGCGCCGGGCTACAAGGCCAATCAGGCCGACTGGTTCGGTGGCCGCTGGGCCGGGCTGCACAAGCCGACCGACGACGAGACCGCACGCCGCAACGTCGAAACCGGCATCGGCAAGAAGCTGTTCGAGGGGCTCGCCCGCACGCTGACGACGGTGCCGGAGGATCTGACGATCCACCCGACGCTGAACCGCGTGCTCGACGCCAAGCGCAATATGTTCAAGACCGGCGAGAATTTCGACTGGGCGACCGGCGAAGCGCTCGCCTTCGGCTCGCTGTTGTCGGAAGGATATGGCGTCCGCCTGTCAGGCCAGGATTCGGGCCGCGGCACATTCAGCCAGCGTCACTCGGTCTGGGTCGACCAGACCGACGAGCATAAATACATCCCGCTTTCTACCGTCCCGCATGGCCGGTTCGAAGTGCTGGATTCGGTGCTGAGCGAATTCGGCGTGCTGGGTTTCGAATATGGCTACGCCGGTGCCGACCCCAAGACGCTCGTCATGTGGGAAGCGCAGTTCGGTGACTTCGCCAATGGCGCGCAGGTGATGATCGACCAGTTCATCGCGAGCGGAGAGGCGAAGTGGCTGCGCGCCAACGGCCTCGTCCTGCTGTTGCCGCACGGCTACGAAGGCCAGGGGCCGGAGCACTCGTCGGCGCGCCTCGAACGCTATCTGCAGCTCTGCGCCGAAGACAATATGCAGGTCGCGAACATCACGACGCCCGCGAACTACTATCATGCACTGCGTCGCCAGATGCACCGCTCGTTCCGTAAGCCATTGATAATCATGACGCCCAAGTCGCTACTGCGACACAAACGCGCCGTGTCGAAGGCGGAGGATTTCATGGGCACGTCGCACTTCATGCGCCTGCTCTCCGATCCCGACGCGCCTGCCGACAAGGACGTGAAACGGCTGGTGCTGTGCAGCGGCAAGGTCGCTTATGACTTGATGGATGCACGCGATGCGGCGGAAATGAAGGACACGACGATCGTCCGCGTCGAGCAGATCTACCCCTTCCCGAGCGAACCGCTGACTGCGCGGCTGAAGCGCATGCCGAACCTGGAAGAAGTCGTCTGGGCGCAGGAAGAGCCGAAGAACAACGGCAGCTGGTTCTTCGTCGAACCGTTTATTGAGGAATGCCTGGCCGAAGCGAACATCGGCCCGCACCGCGCACGCTATGCCGGGCGCAAAGCCGCGGCATCGCCCGCGACTGGCCTCGCCAAGCGGCACCAGGCCGAACAGGCGGCGCTCGTCGCCGATGCGCTCGGCCAGAGCGTCCGCGAAGAAATCCGCCGTCAGCGCAACACCGCAACGACGGCCAAGCCCGTTGCCGGCAATCCCGGCTAAGGAACCGACAAGATGAGCACCGAAGTCAAAGTGCCCGTGCTGGGCGAATCGATCACTGAAGCAACTCTCGGCGAGTGGCTGAAGAAGCCCGGCGAAGCGGTGAAGGCCGACGAGCCGATTGCAAGCCTTGAGACCGACAAGGTCTCGGTCGAGGTTCCTTCACCCGTCGCAGGCGTCATGGGCAACCAACTCGTCAAGGTCGGTGATACGGTCAACGTCGGTGCGGTGATCGCGTCGATTGAGGCCGGATCGGGCGCCGCAGCGGCACCAGCTGCCCCGGCAGCAGCAGCGCCCGCGCCTGTCGCGGCCCCCTCCCCCGCTGCTCCTGCATCGGATGGCGTCGCTCCGACCCTCTCGCCTTCGGTTCGCCGCCTCGTCCTCGAAAAGGGCGTCGACCCCTCGACGATCAAGGGCACCGGCAAGGACGGCCGCCTCACTAAGGAAGACGTGTTGGGCGCCCCTGCTCCCACGCTGGCCGCGCCCGCTGCTGCCGAGGCATCAGCCCCCGCTGCTGCACCCGTTGGCGAGCGCACCGAAGAGCGCATCCGCATGACGCGCCTGCGCCAGACGGTCGCCAAGCGGCTGAAGGACGCGCAGAATACCGCCGCGCTGCTCACGACGTTCAACGATTGCGACATGACCGAAGTCATGGCCGCCCGCACGCGCTACAAGGATCTGTTCGAGAAGAAGCACGGTGTTCGCCTGGGCCTGATGAGCTTCTTCACCAAGGCGGTCGTCCTCGCCGCGCACGACATCCCGGCGGTCAACGCACAAATCGACGGTGACGAGATCGTCTATCACAACTACCTCGACGTCTCGGTCGCGGTCAGCGCGCCGAATGGCCTGGTCGTCCCCGTCGTCCGCAACGTCGACAAGCTGTCATTCGCCGAGATCGAAAAAGCGATCGCAGGTTATGGCGCCAAGGCGAAGGCCGGCACGCTGACGATGGATGATATGAAGGGTGGGACGTTCACGATCTCGAACGGGGGCGTGTTCGGGGGGCTGATGTCGACGCCGATCATCAATCCGCCGCAGTCGGCGGTGCTGGGCCTTCACCGCATCGAGGACCGCCCGGTCGTCCGCGACGGGCAGATCGTCATCCGCCCGATGATGTACCTCGCGCTCAGCTACGACCATCGCCTGATCGACGGCCGCGAAGCCGTGACGTTCCTGAAGACCGTCAAGGAAGCCATCGAAGACCCGACGCGGTTGCTGATCGACCTTTAAGGAGCCGCAAAATGGCTGAATACGACTTCGACGTCATCGTCATCGGCAGCGGTCCCGGCGGGTATGTCGCCGCGATCCGCGCGGCGCAGCTGGGCCTGCGCACCGCGTGCGTGGAGAGCCGCGAGACGCTGGGCGGCACCTGCCTCAACGTCGGTTGCATCCCGTCGAAGGCGATGCTGCACGCATCGGAATATTTCGACGCCGCCGCCAACGGCACCTTCGCGAAACTCGGCATCAAGGTGAAGCCCGAACTAGACTTGCCCGCCATGCACGCCCAGCGCGTCGACGCGGTGAAGGGCCTGACCGGCGGCATCGCCTTCCTGTTCAAGAAGAACAAGGTCGAATGGCTGAAGGGCCTCGGCAGCTTCATCGACGCGAACACCGTCGCGGTCGCGGGCAAGAACTACACCGCCAAGAACGTGGTCATCGCAACCGGTTCCAGCGTCACCCCGCTCCCCGGCGTCGAGGTCGATAACGACAAGCAAGTGGTCGTCGACTCAACCGGCGCACTCGAACTCGCAAAGGTCCCCGGCCACATGGTCGTCATCGGCGGCGGCGTGATCGGGCTGGAACTCGGCAGCGTGTGGCGGCGTC
>DDFE01000149.1 GCA_002336985.1 Sphingomonadales bacterium UBA1936 | reverse complement strand
CCGCGCAGCAGTTCAACGTAGCGGTGGGCGACGAAGCGTTCCGTTGGCGCGATCCGCGGACGGGGCGGGGCATTCGCTGAACGAAACCGTACAATCCCGTTCATTATCCCGACAGGTTCGGTGGTCTAATTCGACACTACAGCGTTGGGATGGTTTGGCGGGATTTCCCCCTGTTGCCCGCCTCCGGATCTTTCTCTGCGCTGTCCGCGTGACGAACGCAGGCCGGCCCCCGCTCCTCGCCCCCGGAGCGGGGGCCTTTCTGCGTAGGGCGGCGAAAAATAGCGGAGCTATTTTCCGACACGCCCAAGCACGGCCGGCGGCTATCAGCCGACCGACGGCGCGGCTTTGCCGCGACGTATTCCTCACGTCATTGCGAGCGCAGCGAAGCAATCCAGCATTGCTTGCGGTGAGGTGGATTGCTTCGCCGCGCTCGCAATGACGGAACTTAGAGATACCCCTTCAACAACTCGTTCGCCTTGGCCCCGTCCCAGTCGAACCCGCCGTTCACGCGCCACACTTCCTTGCCCTGCGCATCGTACAGCACCGTCATCGGCAAGCCGCCGCCGAACGCGAAGCCCAGCTCGTTCTTCACGTCGCGGTACAATGCAAGGTTCGCCAGCTTCGCCTTCGTCCACCACTCGGGCACGGGATCGCTCGCCTGCTTTTCCGAATCCTGGTTGACGACCAGCACCTGCAGCTTGCCCTTGCTGCGCGCCGCCAGCCGGTCGAGCGACGGCATTTCCTTCACGCACGGCGCGCACCAGGTCGCCCACAGGTTCACCAGCAACGGCTTGCCCTTGAACCGCGCCAGCGTGGCGGGCTTGCCATCAGGACCGGTAAAGCTTTCGGTCGGAATGCTCGAACCCTTCTGCGATGTGTCGACCTTGCTCGCGGGTTCGGCCGCCTTGGGTGCCGTCACCTCGGGTTGTGCGGGGGTGGACTCTTGCTTATCGCACCCGGCGAGCAGGAATATGGGCAGGAGACAGGCGATCAGCGGGCCGGAAACAGGGCGCAAGGAAACCTCCAATGCAATGTGGGGCGGACGCTTTGCCGAAGGTCCGGCGTCGGTCATGCGTGAGATAAATGCGTCGCTGCCATTCGACAAGCGGATGTGGCGACAGGATGTCGCCGCGTCCAAGGCGCATGTCGCGATGCTGGGCAAGCAGGGCATATTGAGCGCAGCCGATGCCGCGACGATCTCGGACGGGCTGGACAAGGTCGCGGCGGATTATGGCGCCGGCAACCTGCCCGACGATCTTGCGCTCGAAGACATCCATATGGCGACCGAGACGAAACTCGCTGAACTGGTCGGGCCGGTGGCAGGACGCCTGCACACGGCGCGCAGCCGTAACGACCAGGTCGCGACGGATTTTCGCCTGTGGGTCCGCGATGCCGTCGATTCGATCGACGCTGGGCTGGCCGCGTTCCAGGCGGTGCTGCTCGACCGTGCCGAGGAAAATGCCGATGCGGTGATGCCGGGATTCACACACTTGCAGAGCGCGCAGCCGGTGACGCTGGGCCATCACCTGATGGCCTGGTATGAGATGATCGCCCGCGACCGGGCGCGGTTCGCCGACGCGCGGGTGCGGATGAACCGCTGTCCGCTCGGTAGCGCGGCGCTGGCAGGGACGGGGTTCAATATCGACCGCGTGGCAACGGCGGCGGCGCTCGGTTTCGACGGGCCGACCGCCAATTCGCTCGACAGCGTCAGCGACCGCGACTTCGCGCTCGACTACCTGTCGGCAGCGGCGACCTGCGCGATCCATCTGTCGCGCATGGCGGAAGAGATCGTGATCTGGGCCTCGCAGCCCTTTGGGTTCATCACGCTGCCCGACCAATGGTCGACCGGCAGTTCGATCATGCCACAGAAGCGTAACCCGGACGCTGCCGAACTGGTGCGTGGCCATGCCGGCCGCATCCTCGGCTGCCACACCGCGCTGATGGTGACCATGAAGGGTCTGCCGCTCGCCTATTCAAAGGACATGCAGGACGACAAGGAACCGGTGTTCCTCGCCGCCGACCTGCTGGAACTGTGCGTCGCGGCGATGGGCGGGATGGTCTCGGCGCTCACCTTCCGCACCGACCGGATGCGTGGGCTGGCAGAGGCCGGGTTCTCGACCGCGACCGACCTTGCCGACTGGCTGGTGCGCGAGGTCGATGTGCCGTTCCGCGAGGCGCATCATATCACCGGCCGCGCGGTCAAGGCGGCGGAGGAGCGCGATTGCCGCCTGTCCGAACTGCCGCTCGACGTGCTGGCCGCCATCGATACGCGCATCGATGACCGCGTTTACGGTGTGCTGAGCGTCGATGCCTCGGTCGCGAGCCGGACAAGCCTTGGCGGAACGGCACCGTCGCGCGTAAGGGAAGCGATCGCCGCCGCACGCGTGGCGCTAAAGGCATAGAGATGAAACGGATTACGGTCCTTGGTCTGGTGCTGCTGCTGGCAGCGTGCGGTAAAACCGCCCCGCTCCGTCCGGCGCCGGGTGCAACGCTGCCGCCGAAAGCGGAAGCGGCGAAATCCGCGCCCGATGCGGAGAAACTCATGACGCCGACCGACCAGGCACGGCCGAAACGTAACGACGAACTGCTGCAGGATTCGCAAGTCCGCCAGCCCGACCGTTTCGACCTGCCGCCCCAATAATTCAGAGCGTAAAACCATGGACCATTTCGAATATCGCGGCAGCGAGTCTGCCCGTGAACTCTATTGCGAGGACGTGCCGCTGGCGCGCATCGCCGCCGAAGTCGGCACGCCCGTCTATGTCTATTCGCGTGCGACGCTGGAACGCCATGCACGCGTGTTTACCGATGCTGTCGCGCAGGCTGGGCATGCGGAGGTCCATTTCGCGCTGAAGGCCAATCCGAACCTCGCCGTGCTGAAAGTGCTGTCGAACATGGGCCTGGGCGCGGATGTCGTGTCCGCAGGCGAACTCGACCGTGCGCTCGCCGCGGGTATCACGCCCGACTGCGTCGTGTTTTCGGGCGTGGGCAAAACGAACGCCGAAATGCTCCATGGCCTCGACACCGGCATCGGCCAGTTCAACATCGAGTCGGAAGAGGAAGGGCGCGACCTGGCCGCGCTGGCGGTCTCGCGCCATGCCGTGGCACCCGCCGTGCTGCGCGTGAACCCTGACGTCGATGCGGGCACGCATGCGAAGATTTCGACTGGAAAGGCCGAAAACAAGTTCGGCGTCGCGATTTCCGACGCGCCCGCCATCTTCGCACGGCTTGCCGAACTGCCGGGCCTCGACCTGCGCGGTGTCGCGCTCCACATCGGCAGCCTGATCGCCGACTTGGCCCCGATGGAAGCGGCGTTCGCGCGCGTGGGACAACTGATCGCCGATCTCCGCGCCGCAGGGCAGACCATCACCCATGTCGATCTGGGCGGCGGACTGGGCGTGCCGTATCGCCCGGCCGACATCCTGCCGTCGCCCCATGATTACGGCGCGATGGTCGCGCGCGTGACCAAGGGGTGGAACGTCAAGCTGATGTTCGAACCCGGCCGCGTGATCTGTGGCAATGCGGGCGTGCTGCTGACGCAGGTCATCCGTGTAAAGCCGGGCGCGGTGCATCCGTTCGTCATCGTCGATGCCGCGATGAACGACCTCGCGCGGCCTGCGCTTTATGATGCGTATCACCATTTCCAGCCCGTCGTTGACGGCGACGAGGAAATGACCGCGAACATCGTGGGGCCCGTCTGCGAAAGCGGCGATACCTTCGCAATGGCGCGCGAGATCGGCGTGGTGAAGCAGGGCGACCTTGCCGTGTTCCGCACAGCCGGTGCCTATGGGGCGACCATGGCGTCGACCTATAACAGCCGCGCCATGGTGCCCGAGGTACTGGTCGACGGCGACAAGTTCGCCGTCGTCGCCGACCGCATCCCCGCCGCGACCATCATGGGCGCGGAACGGGTGCCTGAGTGGTTGAAGTAAACACCATTCGTCATTGCGAGCGATAGCGAAGCAATCCAGCGCTGCTCGCGGTAAGATGGATTGCTTCGCTGCACTCGCAATGACGGCGTTTAGTTCCCCAACGCCAGCTTCGCGAACAGCGTGAAGCTCTTCGGGTTACGGCCGTAGGCCGCATCGAGGGCGGCGGGCTTCGCATAGAGGCTCGCCGATCCGCCGAGCGTCAGGCCGAACGCGCCGATGGGGATGGTGTAGCCATAACCCAGCGTCGCCTTGGCCACGGTGAAGCTCCGCCCCGCCAGCGGATCGGGCGCCGAGAAGAGTTCCTCGTTCTCGGCAACCTCGACACGGCCGAACACGGCGTGGCGCGGTGTCACGTCCCAGTTCGCCTCGGCCAGGAACCCGCCGTGCGCATCGCCGCCGTGGACCTTGTGCGAATAGGCGGCCGTCACCGCGAGCCGCTTGTCGGCATAATGGACCGCGCCGATCGTGCGGGTTTCGTTTTCGCCGGGATGCGTCGCTTCGGCGTCTTTCAGGAACCCATGCGACAGCGACGCCGCCCAGTTCGGCGAAGGGGTCCAGGTCGCGCGCACGCTCCAGCTGTCGAGCTTGGGCGTTTCGATATCCCAGCGGCTCTCGTCCGGCTCGCGCCCGCGGAATGCGGAGGCTTCGACTTGCCAGTGCTTGCCCGCAAGGCCCGCGGTCACGACACCATAGGTGATGTGCGTCGAATCGAACCAGTGATGCGTGATCGGCGCTTCGGGATTCAGCTTGGCCGAGCGGCGGTGCATGAATGCCGAGGGTCCAAGCGCCGGCTCCGCGACCGGTCCGCCATACAGGAATGCGGTCGTCCCGCCGCCCAGATCGGTGTCGATCCGTGCCGACAATTCCATGAACAGGTCGTGCGGATGCTGGCGGTCGACCAGCGGAATGCCGCCCGCTGTCTCGCCCGTCGCGAACAGGTTCGGGTAACCTCGCGCGCCCATCAGCGGGTCGAGGCTCAGCATCGTGCGAAGCTGCAGCCGCGTCCCGGGTGAAAGGTCGCGCGACGCCTCTGCCATCGCCATGGAGGTGACGAACGCCTTGCTGTCGCCGCGTGGGCCGCCCTGGTCGCTATATGTGCCCCACGCATAGCCATGGAGCATGACCATCCAGTCGCCGGGCATCAGGTGCAGGCCGTGCATTGCCCCTTCCGTGCCGGGCAGGCGGCTGCTGCCCGAACCGGGCGCTGGGACATCCGCATCGTCGGTCATGTCCATGCCGTCTATCGCCGTCATGTCATGGCCTGCGTGCGGGTCTGCCTGCGGCGCAGGGGCAGGCATCTGGTGCTGGCTGTGGTCCATGCCCTGCATGGGCTCCTGCATCTGGGCCAGCACCGGCGATGCAGTCAGGGTCGCGGCCACGCCCAGCGCGGCCACGGAAATACGTGTCGTCATTGTCTGTAATCCTGTCTCGAAACGAAAATGTCGGTCGGGTCAGGCAATGGATCGGGGGGGCGGAGGATCGAGCGCGGTTACGCGTGTCGTCAGCGTGGAACCGTCCATCCGGTAGGCCGGTGTCGCCGCAAGCGCGGTGGCGGGCGCCGGGAACGTCAGTCGCACCGGCGTCGCGCAACCGACGCAGGCATCGGAGGCATGCGTTTTCGACGGCTGCTGCTCATCGTGCGCCATCCCGGCGTGGTGCTGCGCGGCCTGTGTCGTGGGCATGGCGCTGGCGCAATGCGGCAGCACCGAACCGAACGCCAGCGAGAACAAGAACAGGAAACGCCACAGGCCCATGGCGTTTCCATAGACTCAGGCGTCATTTCGCGCCAGTCGATGCAGCGATGCACAGCTTGCCGCTTTTCGTTCGCTTGCAAGGTCGCCCGGTCGTGCTGGTCGGAACGGGACCGGCGGCGGATGCCAAGCGCCGCCTGCTCGAACGTGCAGGCGCGCGGATCGTCGGTGAGGATGCAGGCGCGGCGCTGGCAATCGTGGCGGATGGTGACGAGGCGGCGGCTGCGCGGCTGAAAGCGCGCGGCGTGCTGGTCAACGTCGTCGACCGGCCGGACCTGTGCGACTTCACCCTGCCCGCGATCATCAACCGTTCGCCGGTCATCATCGCGGTCGGCACGGGCGGCGCATCGGCTGGTCTTGCGAAGGCCCTGAGACAGCGCCTCGAAACATTGCTCCCCGCGGCGCTCGGCCCGTTGGCCAGTGCGCTCGAAGCCGTGCGGGACAGGATGCGTGACCGCTGGCCGGACGCGGTCGCGCGTCGCCATGCACTGGACGCAGGCTTCGCGGCGGGCGGCCCGCTCGACCCGCTGGCCGAGGCGCACGATGTCGATGGCTGGCTGTCGGAAAGCGCCACGCCGCCGCCACGCCGCGAGACGATCGTCCTTACCTCCACCGACCCCGACGACCTGACGCTTCGCGCCGCGCGCCTGCTGGGCGAGGCCGATGCGATCTGGCATGA
>DDFE01000256.1 GCA_002336985.1 Sphingomonadales bacterium UBA1936 | reverse complement strand
ACTGCCGCAACTCCCCCGGTATCGAGATGGTCGGTGCTGCCCCTTGCGGCGCTCGCGCTGACCATGCTGGTCGGTTTCACGATCATGGGGTCGTTCGGCACGCTGCAGGAATCGGCCAAGGCGGAAATGGGCCTGAGCGATTATGCGCTGAGCATTATCACCGGCCTGTCCGCCGCCCTGCCGATGGCGCTGTTCTCCATTCCCATCGGCATCATGGTCGACCGCGTTCACCGGGTCCGGCTGATGCTGGTGCTCGCGGCCATCTGGACGCTGGGCAGCCTGCTCACGGCATTCGCACCCTCCGCACCGATCCTGTTCGCCGCGCGCATGATGACCGGCATCGGCACGACCGGTGCACTAACCGCGGCACTCTCGATCGCTGCCGACGTCTGCCGCCCCGAACAGCGGGGCCGTGCGATGTTGATCGTCAATTTGGGCAAGGTCGGCGGGATCGCCGCTGCCTTTGCGCTAGTCGGCGCGCTTTTCGGCATGTTTTCGAAACCGGGCTTTGCGCCGTTCGGCGATATGGCGCCGTGGCGTGGGATCCACGTCGCGCTTACCATCCTCGCCCTCGTCCTGATGCTGCCCGTCGCATTGCTGCGCGAACCGGCGCGGCGTGAGGTCTTGTCGAGCGTCCATGCCCCCGCCCGCGTTATCGCAGGCGAACTCTGGGCACGCCGGGCATTCCTGATCCCATTGTTCCTCGGGCAGACCAGCGTCGTCATGGCCGACGCCTCGGCGAATATCTGGGCGGCGCCCGTGCTGTCCCGCGTCTATGGCCTGACGCCGGACCAGTTCGCGGGATGGGTCGGCGCGGTCCTGCTCGGTACCGGGATCCTGGGCGCGATCCTCGGCGGCATCGCTGCCGACATCGGACAAAAGAGCGGGCGTCGCGGTGGCCTGTTGATCGGCGCCGTGTTCGCCGCAGCGCTGGGTGTTCCGGCCGCCCTTTTCCCGGTGATGCCCGATGTCACGTCGTTCGCGGTCGCCTTCGGCACGCTCGCCCTGTGCGGCACCGTGACCGGCCTGATCGCATCGGTCGCGCTGACCGTCCTTATTCCCAATGAGCTTCGCGGCCTGTGCATCGGCGCTTTCATTGCGTTTGCCGGTATCGTCGGCTTCGGCCTAGCGCCGGTGCTCGTCGCCTTCGTCAGCGACATTATGGGCGGCGAAACACACCTCGGCACCGCGCTGGCGGCGGTAGGGACGACGGTCAGCATCATGTCGGTCATCGCGTTCGCGTTCGCCGTGCGGCACGCACCGGTCTCAGCAACGGCCGAACCTATCTGAAAGCTCTTGCAATAGCTATCAGATAGGTTACGCAGGTCTTCAGGAGAGAATCATGAAGACGCGCATCGATACATCGCATGAAATGGTCTGCTTCGTCGGCGACGGGGCTGTCGATAGTGAGGGCTGGCCCGCGAACTCCATCGCACTCGGCTTCGACCTGTCTGCGGGAACGGTCTCGTTCGACCTGGCACCCGTCGATCCAGCCCCGCTGGCGGGATCGGACGTGGTGCTGATCGTCATGGAAGAAGCCTGCAAGCGCGTCTTCGGCTTTTTGCCCGACACGGACGGCGACTGGCATTTGCCAAGCGATGTCCGGCTGGTGGCCCTCGCCATCCGCGATTGCGCCCTGCCCGGCCCGGCCTGCGAAACGATGCGCCTGGGCAAGAGTATCGAACTGTTGTGTACGACGTTCGATAAACTGACCAATCATGCGCTGGTGCCCGTCGACGGTGCCCGTGAATTGTCTGCGTCCGAGGCGAGCCAGATCGTCGCCGCCCGCCGCCTGATCGACGAACATTGGCAGGAAAAGCTGACGCTTCATTCGATCGCGCGCGAATGCGGACTCAACCGCGCAAAGCTGACGCGCGGATTCCGGTCGATGTTCGACTGTTCGGTCGCGGATGCCATTGCCGAACGGCGGCTGGGCGGCGCGCGGCAGATGCTGCTGTCGACTGACCTGCCGGTGTCCTCTGTCGGCTATGCGTGCGGCTATATGAACAATGCCAGCTTCACTCGCGCCTTTTCCCGGCGTTACGGCCTTGCACCCACCAAGCTGCGGGCAGCGGCATGACGAGCCTGTCGATCGTCGACGGCGGCTCGCTGGTCGATCACGCGATCCGCGCGGTCCGCAATCACATCCGCGACAAGGACCTGAAGGTCGGGGACACCCTGCCCGGCGAGGGCGCCTTCGCATCCGAACTGGGCGTCAGCCGCGCAGTCATGCGGGAGGCATTCGGTGCGCTCGCGGCGCTGCGCCTTCTCGATGTCGGCAACGGCCGCAAGGCGCGTGTCGGCGCGATCGACGGGTCGGTCATGGCGACCTCGATCGACCATGCGGTGGCAACGGCGCAGATTTCGACGACCGAAGTCTGGGACGTACGCCGGTCGCTCGAAATGCGGACGGCGGAGCTTGCCGCGCAGAACCGCAGCGACAGCGATGCACGCGAAATCATGGCGCATGCGGCCGACATGGCACTCTATAATGGAGACCTCGATTACCTGACCCGCGCCGATATCGCGCTCCACCAGGCGATCGCCCGTGCCGCCAAGAACTCGTTGTTCACGCAGATCATCCGGTCGTTCGAACCGCTGATGCACAATGCGGTGCCGTCAGCCTGGCACACGCGCCGTACGCCGGAGCAGCGCGTGGAAATGCTCGTCCTGCACCGCGACCTTGCTCAGGCAATCGCCGACCGCGATCCCGAAGGTGCGCAGTCGGCGATGGACCGTCATTTCGATGCGAGCATCACCGATCTGCTCCGCAGCGAGGCGCCGACCTTTTAACAGGCTGCGCCCGCTGCAGGATCAATGGGCAATCAGTTCGGCGATCGTGTTTTCGCTCTCCGTACGGATGCCCTGCTTCTTGTCGCTCCACGCTTTCCATTCGGGGTTCTGGCGCAGGCCGACGCGGGTGTGCTCGGTCAGCTTCTGACGCTGTCCGAAGGACGCCATGTCGCGATAGTGCTGGATGAACAGCGCGTCCCACGGCAGGCCGGTCGAGTAGCGGTTGAGGTACAGTTCGTAGCCGGTGAGCGCGCCGTCCTTCATCCAGCCATCGAACTGCGGCAGGATGTAGCCCTTCACGTAATCGCGGTACTCGTTCGCATCGCGATATTCGTACGGGATGACGTAATAGACTTCGCCTTCGCGCAGGTTGTCCGGATTGCGCGACCAGGACAGGTCGACGTTATAGGTAACGACCGGATCCCCAAGGGCCTGCCCGGCAGCATCGAGCCCGCCCGGCGTCGCCCGTTCGAGCGCATTCCATTTCGTCACACCCTCGAAGGTCGGGAAGCGCACGATGACCATGCCGTCCCAGACATTGGGTTGGCGATACCAGCTGTAGAAAATGCGGAAGTCGGAGATGTCTCCCTTCGCCTTCATCGCCTGCAACTTGGCCTTCATATTGGTCGACAGATACGTCCGGAAGGCTGCCCGGTTGGTCAGCGAGGACTTGTATTGGATGACGAGCGATTTCGGCCCGTCGTTCAGTTCTTCCTGGGCGATCGCCGGCGTGGCGATCGCCACGAGCAGGCTGGCCGATACGGCGATGAACATCGCCACGATCTTGCGGAATGACATGGGTAGCTCCCTAATTCGGATAGATCAGTTGACGACGGTGGGCTTGGTCGACGGTTCCCAGACATCGCTGGTGGTCGCGACCAGTTCCTTCATGTCGCGCCACGGTCGGCCACCGGGGATCGTACTCTGTCCAAGCAGGACCGCGCGGCCATAGGCGATCAGGCGATCGGCGACGCGCTGACGCTCCTCGTCCGGCCAGGTGGTGAAGGCATGCGGACCGCGAACGACGACAAGTTCCTTCGGCCCGTTGACGCGGCTGTACCCGTCCATCGATCCCTCGAGACCGTCGGCATAGCACCACAGGCCCCGCGCCAGGAACACACTCGGCCATTTGCTCATGCTGGCGAGGATCGCGGAGCTCGGGAAGAATACGACATTGTGCTCCACCTCGATGCCGCCGATGAACAGGCCACGGTCCTTTCCGGGGCCGCGCCCGTCGTCCTTCGGCGCGGTTTCCAGCGGCAGGTAACCGACGCCGCTCGAGAACTCGGCGTGCAGCATCGCGCCCTTGATCGTCAGGTCGCGCTTGGGCGCGCGACACGTGATCGTCGGCAGGTCGTAGCTGCAGATCTTGTCGAAATTGGCCGCCATCGCAAAGCCGCTCGCCATCGTGCCACGCGACGATCCTGACAGGATCACCGGCAGCGGCCCCGGCGCATTGCCACGGACGGCCGTCACCGCGGCAGTACCGAGGATAACTTTGCCATCGGGCGTCAGGGTGCGAAGCCCCTTTCCGGTGCGCAACTGTTCCACGACGCTGAGCAGGTCGTTCCCCTGCTGCAGCGTATTGGTGTCGCTATAGCCGCCCGAAATGCCGATGCCGCGCCGGTCGAGCGCCAGCACGTCGAAGCCCGCTTCGTGCCAGAGGCGGAACGCCTCGCGCCACTTGCGCTGACCCTGCACACCGGTCGTTTCGTTCGGCCAGGTGTCGTTCGGAACAGTGATGCCGTTGGCATCGGTGACGTAACCCACGTCCTTGGGATCGTCGATCGCAACGACACGGTCGCCGCCGCCGCCGCTGTGGATGATCAGGCCGCGCTTGCGCCCACCCTTGCCGTCGTCGATGCCCTTGCCACGAATGTACCAGCCGCGGATCTTGATATCGCCCGTCATCTTGCGGTGGATGCGTTCATAGGCTTCGACCGGGACGGTGAATTCGACGACATAAGTGTCGGGATCGACCGACGCGATCGGCTCGCTGTACGGCGCGCGCGCGAAGAAGCCCGGACGCCGTACTTGGGTCAGGTCTGTATCGCCCCCTTTTTCGTCGATCTTGCCGAGAAGAAAGCGGCCGTGCNNCGCAGCTTCGCATCGGTGAATTCGTCGACGTAATAGTCGCCCTTGTAACCCTTGGGCGGCTGGTAACGCGACGAAGTGAACGGGATACACGTCTTGGCGCCCGACTTGGTCGGCAGCAGGTAACCCGGCAGGACCTGGTCCCGGTCATAGGCGACATAGGCCTTGCACTCGAACGCCGGCACGGGCGCGCGCTTCGACACGAACGGCGCGTCGTCACCCTTCGCAGAGGCCGCCATGCTCGCCACGCTCGCAACGACGATCGGCGCCAGTTTCACCATCTTCAAAAGCACGACCAAACCTCCCTTTTGCGCCGCTCGCATCCATGACGCATCGGCTATGGCGGAAGCGACCATATCGTTCTATTCGTGTCAATAGTACATTTTGATTCGCCGCTAACGACAAGAAAAGTAGAGCCACATATATCGCTGCCACATCTCTTATATATCATTGTTTTTTGGTTATTTTATTAGAGATTAGCCCTTCAGTCAGTAGATGAAAATATTTTCATTATGTATCCAATCTACATTCAGGAGCATGTATGTCCGACATTAAACGCCTTCACCCGACGCCGCGGATGCATCAGGCGGTGATTCACAACGGCTTGGTTTATACCGCCGGACAGGTTGCGCAGAACAATCCCGGCGCCAGCGTCGCCGTCCAGACAGCCGAAGTTCTGCAACGGATCGATGAACTGCTGGCCGAAGCAGGTTCGCACAAGGGCCGCATCCTGTCCGCGAACCTGTATCTCGCCGACATGACCAATTTCGACGAAATGAACAGCGTCTGGGATGCGTGGATCGATCATGACGGCAAGCCCGCGCGAACGACCGTCCAGGCATTGTTGACCGAACCGCAATTCACGATCGAGATCGGCGTCATCGCGGCGATCTAGCCGACGTCAGGCTGCCTCGGCCGCAACCTTTTCGTCCAGCATGCCGAAAAGGTTGCGCGGGTCGACTGGCTTTGCGAGCAGGTCTGCATTGCTGTGGAATTCGGGTGCGCCGGTCACGTCCGCTAGGTAGCGCAGCGCCGAGAAGTCTTCGATCGCGAAACCGACCGAATCGAACAGCGTGATTTCGCCGGGATGCTCGCGACCCGGCAGATTGCCTGCGATCACCTGCCACAATTCGGTTGTCGGAAAGCTGTCGGGCATCTGCTGAATTTCACCCTCGATCCGCGTCTGAGGCAGGTATTCGACGAACACCGACGCGCGGTCGAGAATTGCGGGCTGAAGTTCGGTCTTCCCCGGACAATCCCCTCCGACCGCGTTGATATGGACGCCGCCCCCCACCATGTTGTCGGACAGGACCGTCGACTTCCGCTTGTCTGCCGTAACAGTCGTGATGATGTCGGCACCCTCAACGGCTTCCCCCGCCGTGTTGGCGACATGAATCGTGAAGCCGCGGCCTTCCAGATTGCCGACGAACTTGTGCGTCGCGTCTTCATCGACATCGAACACCCGCAATTCCCGGATACCCAGCAACGCCAGGAACGCCTCCGCCTGAAACTCCGCCTGCGCGCCCAGACCGATGATGGCCATCGACCGGGCGTCCGGCCGCGCAAGATATTTGGCCGCGAGCGCCGACATGGCAGCCGTGCGCAAAGCGGTCATGATCGTCATTTCCGCGATCATGAACGGATAGCCGGTCGCGACATCGGCGAGCACGCCGAAGCCGGTGACGGTTTGCAGTCCGGCGGCCTGGTTGGCCGGATGACCGTTCACATATTTGAATCCGAACGACGTTCGATCCGCAATCGGCATCAGTTCGACCACGCCGTCTTTCGAATGGCTGGCGTAGCGCGGCGATTTGTCGAATTCGTTCCAGCGCCGATAATCGCTTTCGATATAGTCCGCGAGTTCGCGGAGCACCGTCGAAACCCCGCGTTCCCGAACGAGCGCAACGACATGTTCGACTTCCACCAACCGCATGATCCGTCCTTTCGCTGTCGAACGAAAATACGGTGACAGAACGCTGCAAAAAATTGGACTTTTGCTGAATTACGATACAATGTAGGTACGAATTGCCCAGTTATATGGATCAATTTGCAATGCAGCCTCTCGACTCGACCGACCGACGATTGATCGCCGAGCTGCGTGTCGACGGGCGCGCGCCGATGGCGCAGATCGCCAGCCGCGCCGGCATCTCGCGGGCGACAGCGGAAAAACGTATTGCCCGCATGGTCGAAAGCGGCGCTATCCTGGGCTTTACGGTCCGCGCGGCGCACGAACAGTCGGCCATTCGCGCGATCATGATGATCGAGGTCGCCGGCCGTACGACAAGCGCGGTCGTTCGCAATCTGAAGGGCCTGCCCGAACTCCACACCCTTCACACCACCAACGGCGGCTGGGATCTGGTCGCGGAAATCCGCGTGGAGTCGCTGGCGGAACTCGACCGCGTGCTGCGCGAAGTCCGGCTGATCGAAGGCGTGCTCAATAGCGAAACGAGCCTGCTGCTCAGCTCCGCCTAGCGTTCCTCGTCGATACGCGTCGTGACACCGGTCGCAACGATCGTGCGTGTCGCGTCGATCGAGGCATAGGTCCAGAATATGACCAGCGGCTCGCTGTCCGAAGTGTTGCGGAAACAATGCGGAATTTCCGCCGGGATCCAGCTGGTATCTTGCGCCGACACCGGATGATCCTGCCCGTCGATGTGCGCGAAACCGGTGCCCGACAGCACGATGACGCATTCTTCGCAATTATGCGTGTGCAGCGGCACGGCACATCCCGGTCCTATCCGCGTGATACCGGTCAGCATCGCGGCCGACCCACGTCCCGCCGTCACCAGTGGTGTCGTGACGATACCGCCGCCGCGATCCTTCACGGGCAAGTCGTCGGGATGGAGTACGATCGGGCTCATGCTGCTTTCTCCGCGGGCGCCGGACAACGGATCGTCTTGGCGTTCGTAAATTCCTTCAGCCCCAGATCGCCGAGTTCGCGGCCGTATCCCGACATCTTGATCCCGCCAAACGGAACGCGTGGATCGGACGCGACCATTGCGTTCACGAACACACAGCCGGCATCGACGCGCCGCGCGAGAGCCAGGCCGCGATCATTATCCCGCGTCCAGATCGACGCACCCAAACCGAACGCCGTACGGTTCGCCAGATCGATCGCTTCATCCTCATTGCGCGCGCGGATGATCGCGGCGGCTGGACCGAACGTCTCTTCGTCGAACGCCGCCATTCCCGGCGTCACGCCATCGAGCAGGGTTGCGGGGTAGAAAAATCCGGCTCCTTGGGGAAGCGCGCCGCCCATGACCAGCCGTGCCCCGGCGGCAATGGAACGCTGGACCTGCCCATCGATCGTCGCGCGCAAATTCTCTCGTGCCAACGGCCCGAGCGTCGTCGCGCTGGCTGTCGGATCACCCATGACCAGCCGTCGCGCTGCAGCAGCAAATGCATCGATGAACTGGTCGGCGACCGCGTCCACGACGACAAATCGCTTGGCGTTGACGCAGCTCTGTCCGCCATTGGTGAACCGCGCGGTCACCGCCTTTTCGGCAGCAAGAGCGATGTCCGCATCGGCCAGCACGACGAACGGATCCGACCCGCCGAGTTCCAGGACCTGTTTCTTGAGCGACGCGCCCGCCTGACTGGCGACGATCATTCCGACCTCGGTCGATCCGGTCAGTGTCACGGCGGCAATGCGCGGGTCGGCGATCAGCCTGGCGACATCCGCGGGCTCGATCCGCAGGTTCGCAAACAGGCCCGCAGGCGCACCCGCTTCCGCAACCAACCGTTCGAGCGCGTTCGCGCATTCTGGAACGTTCGCCGCGTGCTTCAGGATCGCGCCGTTCCCCGCGGCAAAGGCGGGCGCGAGGAAACGCACGACCTGCCACAGCGGATAATTCCAGGGCATGATCGCGAGGACAACGCCCAGTGGTTCATGGGCGACCATCGCGCCCGGAACACCAGCCACGGGCGCATCCGCCAGCATCGCGGCAGCGGCGCCCGCGTAAAAATCGCAGTTGAGCGCGCACTTCTCCACTTCGGCCACTGCTTCGCCGATGGGCTTGCCCATCTCGGCAGTGATGATGGCGGCCAGCGCGTCGCGCTCGCGACGAAGGACCGCGGCGAAACGGGTCAGCAGCGCGGCACGGGTTTCATGCGACGTCTGCCGCCATTGCCGCTGTGCCGTCACGGCCTTGTCGAGGGCCGTGTCGATTTCCGCAGGGGTATGAAGGTCGAACCGCCCGATCGGTTCGCCCGTCGCGGGATTGACCGAAACGATCATAGCGCCGAGATCACCGCGTCGGCGAAGTCGTCGGTTCCCAACGGTCCCCCGACGTCGCGCGTGCGGCTCTGCGGATCGTCGAGAACCGTATCGACAGCCCGTTCGATCCGGCGGGCGGCAATCGCGAGTTCACCGTTGCCGCTTCGCCTGCTCATCCAGTCGAGTAGCATCGCCCCTGACAGGATCAGCGATGTCGGGTTCGCAACCCCCTGCCCCGCGATGTCCGGCGCGGAGCCATGCTGCGCCTGTGCGACGCAAATGTCGTCGCCGGCATTGATGGAACCGCCCAGCCCCAGGCTGCCGCTCAGTTCGGACGCTTCATCGGACAGGATGTCACCGAACATGTTGGTCGTGACGATGACGTCGAAGCGTTGCGGATCGCGCACGAGCAACGCCGCCGCCGCATCGACGATGACTTCGTCGAGCGTGACCGAGGGGAACTCGGCTGCCGCCGCGCGAACCTCGCGCAGGAACAGGCCGTCGGTCAATTTCAGGACGTTGGCTTTGTGCACCACGGTCAGCTTGCCGCTGCGCGACGCCGCCAGTTCGCAGGCCGCGCGTGCCACCCGCCGCGATGCGGCCGCGGTGATCTTGCGGATCGAAAAGGCACTGTCGGCATCTGGCATGAATTCGCCCGGGCCCATGTGCATGCTGCGGTCGGAATAGAATCCTTCGGTATTCTCACGAACGATGATCAGGTCCATGGGTTTGCGCAGAATGCTGAGATCGGGACGCGACCGGCAAGGACGGATGTTCGCATAGAGCTGGAACCCCGTACGCAATGCGGCCGACGGGTTCGGCTGTCCCGCTGGATAGGTGTAGTGCGACACCGGCCCCAGGATCACGCCGTCCGCATCCGGGATCGCCGCACGCACNNGTCGAACATCACGTTCCCGCCCGTAGCCGCTTCCAAGACGGCCAGCGTCGCCGTCGTGATTTCAGGGCCGATACCGTCACCCGGCAATACGAGAATTCGCGTCATTGTCCTGCCGCCTTCATCAAAACTCTCCGATCGTAATGGTCATGCCTTGCGCCGCCGACGCTTCGACGTGCGGGAGTACCAAAGCCACAGCCCGCTCGCACCCATCCCGACCAGGGTAAGGCCAGTCAGCATCAGGAGCAGCTTGGTGAACAGTCCGCCCCAAAGGCCGATGTGAACCGGATAGAGCCAATCGACCATCTCGCTCGCTGGTGCCATTTCGCCCGCGACATAACGGTCCAGCACGGCACCATCATATGCGTTGTAATAGACCTGGCTCGTACCGTCGGGCCGGATCGTGCGGCTGTCGCTGTCGAGATAGACCGCCACGACACGTCCGCCGCTCGAAAAACGCAGTTGGCGCAACGGCGCCATGTCGTAGGACTCGCGCGCATTTTCGATCAGGCGGTCGACGGGCAGTTTCGGCACTCCGGCCAGTTCGGCCACCTTGGGCGACGGCTTTCGCTCGACCTTGGTGAAGGTACTGAGCACATCGCGAAACGGATCCTTCCAGACCATCAGAATGCCGGTCAGGGCTGACACAAGCAGCAGAACGGAAACTCCCGCGCCCACGGCCCGGTGCAAGGTGCGCCAACGAATATCGGCGCTACCGTCGAGCTTGACGCGGAACCCCTGCCTGAAGCGTTTCCGGCCGGGCCACCAATAGATCAGCCCGGATACGATGAGGAAAACCAGGACGACCCCTTCGATACCGATAAGCGTTTCACCCGCCGGTCCGGCCAGAAGTTGATCGTGCAGGTTGAAAACCCATTCCAGCGGCCAGTTGTTCTGCGGTCCGTCGCGAACGATATTGCCCGTGTACGGATCGACGGCGGTCAGCCAGCGCTGTTCTTTCAGTGTCCATTTGACGATGACCGCCTGGTCGGTCTGCGTTGGAAAATCAGCGCGATTTATCTTCGCTTTGGGGTGGGCCGCGGGCACGGCATCGAGCACTGTTTGCACCGGTAATGCTGCTGGACCAACCTGCACAATAAGCGAGGGCTGGACCACCCGTTCCAGCTCGTCACGGAAAACGAGCGCGACGCCGGTGAGCGCTTGGATCATCAGTAACAGGCCTACGCTCAGCCCGATCCAGCGATGCAATTTCAGGAACGTCGGTTTCAAGGCCACCCAACATCAAAATTAGAAGGGACC
Organism: Sphingomonadales bacterium UBA1936; assembly: GCA_002336985.1. GTDB lineage: Bacteria > Pseudomonadota > Alphaproteobacteria > Sphingomonadales > Sphingomonadaceae > Sphingomonas_O. The sequence goes on along the minus strand of DDFE01000256.1, from coordinate 11,045 downwards.
GGGCCGTTAGCCCCGGGTCCGTGTGCGACATTGTTAGCACATTTTGAACTATTGACAACAGTAATACAAAACTGTTGAAGATAGACATGCCTGGCGAAACCGCGCCGGCAGCAGAATTCTACCTTGTTTTGAGATCGTCGTGGCAACAACAATCCAGCATCCGGCAACAGCTTCCCCCGACGGTCTACGACGCGACACGCCGTCGTCCGTTGGCGTCGATGCAAATCACATCGTGGGTTTCATCGACGATGTCGAAGCGGCGAAACTGGAATTGCACGAACTGATGATCTGGCGTGACGGCGCTATCGTCGCGGAGGGCTGGCACTGGCCCTATGTCGCGGACGAACGCCGCATCACGCATTCGGTGACAAAGAGCATTACTGCCTGCGCAATCGGCATGTTGATCGACGACGGCCAGCTTTCGCTGACGGACAAGGTTTGCCGCTTCTTTCCGGAGGTCGAGGTCGCACCGGACAGCCCGATCGCACGAATGACCGTCGAAGATTTGCTGACGATGCGTTCCGGCCAAGGCAGCGAAGTTTCGGGGGCGATCTGGCGCGGCATTACGACAAGCTGGATCGACGAATTCTTCCGTATCCCGCTCGAGCATGAGCCGGGAACGGTTTACGTCTATTCCAGCGCCTCGAGCTACATGCTTTCTGCGATCGTGACGCGGGTCACGGGTGAAACGATGTTCGACTTCCTGAAGCCGCGTCTCTTCGAGCCGCTGGGCATCACCGACGTCACATGGGACGTGGGACCGGATGGACTGAACCCTGGCGGCAATGGCTTGAGCCTGACGACCGCCGACTCCCTCAAGATCGGCATTCTCCATGCGCAGAAGGGCATATGGGATGGTCAGCGCATCCTGTCGGAATGGTGGGTCGCGCAGGCTACGGGCACGGTCGAGGGCGTGCCGAACTACGGCTATCACTGGGTCGTCCGCGACGGATATTACATGGCGCTCGGCCAGTTCGTGCAGGTCATTATGGTCGTGCCCGCCTCCAACGCGGTGCTCGTCATCAATTGCGCGATGGAAGAGAGCAAGGTGCTCTTGCCGCACCTCGACCGGCATTTCCCCGCAGCATTTAGCGGAAAGGTCGATGCCGATGCCGACGAACGCCTGGCTCGCAGGCTGAGGGTCTGGGCCTTGCCGCCCGCCTTCACCTCACTCGCTAGGGGCGACGAGGCGGCATTCGATGGCGAATGGACGTTCGACGCCAACGACCTGGACCTCACGGCGCTATCCCTGTCTTTCACGCCCGGGGAGATGCGGTTTTCGCTGACCGACGGCGAGGGGAAGCACACGGTCGTCGCCGGGCGCGACAGCTGGAAAAAGGCGCCGAGCTACCTTCCCGGCTCCACTTTGCACCACGGTTACCGGATGGAAGCGACGCCGACTGTCGCGGGCATGCGGTGGCTGGCGGACGACCGGCTAGAAATGGTCCTGAACTATACGGAATCGGCGTTTCGCGACACGATCACGCTGTCGGTCGACGGCGGCCGCCTGACGATGGACCGGGCGGTCAACATCAATTCCGGTGCCCGCGCCTGGCCGACACTGATAGCAACGCGCAAAGCGGCCTGACGCGGCTTCAGAGGTCCGCGAACCTGGCGGGAAGTTCGAACCCGTCGCCGAAACGGTCGCCGGGTTCAGCAATGAATTCGGTGCGGGCCGCGTAATAGGAACGGCCCGCCACGCGCACCCGCGACACCAGTCCTTCGCCGCGTTGCTCCGAACGGGCGAGCGTGCCGCAAAACCCTTCGCCGGATACGCCACGGATCTCGCAATCCTGCCCGACCGTCATCTCTCCCCGTGCCGCCGCCAGCGCAATGCGCGCGGTAACGCCGCTGCCCGTCGGCGAACGGTCGATCTGCCCCTCCGCAAAGATGCACAGGTTATGGCTCGGCCGCCCGCCATGGTTGCCGAGCGGCACGTCGTCGGTGAGGATCGTACCGTACAGGAAACCCAGATCGGGCTCGGTCGGATGGGTTATCGTCAGCGCCGCCCGCACTGCGTCGGTGATGGCCACGCCCGCCTGCACAAGATCGGCCAGCGGCGTGTCCATGAGTGACAAGCCGATCCGTGACGAAGGCAGAATAACGTAAAAAGCCCCGCCGAAAGCGACATCGAAAGTGACCGATCCGATTCCGGAAACGTCGACCGTCTGGTCCAGGTGGCTGGCAAAGGATTCGACGCTTTCGAAAGCGACCAGCGGCGCGCCCTCACCCGTCGCATCGACGTCGACCTGCACGACACCGCACGGCGCCTCGAGGCCGAACCGCGCACGCCCATGGACCAGCGCGACTTGCCCGGTATCCACGGCCCACCGGCCGAGCGCGACCGTCGCATGACCGCACATGGTGCTGTATCCCTCCTGATGGGTGAACAGCACAGCTAGGTCGGCCGATGGATCGCTGGGGGCGGTCGGGATGACGCCGTACATGCCGCTGTGACCGCGAGGTTCCAGCATCAACATGCGACGCAGGTCGTCGAACCGCGCCAGCGCATCGCGGCGCTTTTCGAGGATCGTCGCGCCCCGGAGTTCGGGATAGCCCGCCTCGACGATGCGGACCGGTTCTGCCGCGGTATGCATGTCCACGACGCGGATCGAACGGTTTGTCACGAGTTCATGCCCCCTGCTGGGTCTGGTTTTCCGGAAATAGGATTTCGCGGACGAGCGTCGCCGCAGCCAAGTCGGCCAAGGCGGTTCCGACCGACTTGAAGACGGTCAGGTCGGTGGAATTCCCGCGGCCGCCGACAGTGCCGCGGCATAAGTCCGCAAGGGAACCTCGGATGTCCGCCGCTGCAAATAAGCCCCGTTCGATCGGCCCGATCAGGTCGCCGGATTCGGCCAGTGCGTCATGCGTGTCGACATAGACCCGGCCGCGCGCGATGCAGGCGTCATCCGCCTCGCGCATCGCCGGAGTGAAACTCCCGATCAGGTCGAGATGCGTGCCGGGACGCAGCCAGTCGGCGAATATCAACGCCTCGGTCGAAGGCGTCGCACAGGTGATGATGTCCGCCTGCCCCACAGCCTGCTCCAGCGATACAGCAGCCGCCGCATCGATACCCGAGGCCCGCAGCTCCGCGGCCAGGGTTTCCGCCTTCGCAACATCGCGGTTCCATATCGCGACGTGCCGGATGGGCCGCACCGAGGCGAACGCGGAGGCCGCCAATTGGCCCAGGCGCCCGGCACCCACGATGAGCAAAGATGCTGCGTCCGTCCGCGCGAGATAGGATGCAGCAAGAGCGGACACGGCAACGGTACGCCGCGCCGTGATCTCGTTCCCATCGAGCAACGCGATCGGCGCGCCAGTTGCGCTGTCGCTCAGCAGGTAGCTGCTATAAACGCTTGGCAATCCGTGCGCATTGTTGCCCGGAAAAATGGTCGCGATCTTCACGCCTAGGCTTCCGCCGCGCCATGCAGGCATCAGCAACAGGACGCCATTATTCCCGCCCGGATGCTCGATGTGGTGGTGATGGCGCATCGGCACTGTACCGTCGGCCGCAAAAGCCGATCGCAACGCCGGAATAAGCCGGTCGAACGGCAGCGCCGCGCGCGTGCTGTCCGCATCGACAACGGTGATCGATCTTTGCACGGACGGTCTCTCAGCCAGCCAGTTCGCGCGCGCGATCGGCCGCGGCCCGCACCGTTGCGGTTACAAGGCCTTGCAGGAGATTGTCCTTCATCAACACCTTGAGACCTGCCTCGGTCGTTCCCGCCGGCGACGTAACGTCGCGCCTCAACTCGGTCGCCGATTTCTCGCCGACGCGCAGCATTTCTCCTGCACCCGCAATGGTGGCGCGCGCCAGCCGCTCGGATATCGCAAGCGGCAAGCCCGCCTTGACCCCCGCATCGGTCAGGCAATCTGCCATGTAAAACAGATAGGCCGGGCCCGATCCCGACAACCCGGTGGCCGCATCGATCATGCTCTCGTCTTCAAGCCATTCGAATGCGCCGGTGCTGCCCAGCATTTTCTCCGTAGCCGTGCGCTGTTCGGTAGTCGCACCTTTGCTGATGACGCCCACCGTTGCGCCCGCTCCGACGGCCGCCGGAAGGTTGGGCATCGCGCGTACGATCGCGCCTGCCCCGGGGCACAGCTGGGCCAGATCGGCCAATGTCTTGCCCGCCATGATGGACAGGACCAGCGTATCGCCCTGTACAAGCGTTCTCAGCGTATCGGCGAGTTCACCGACCTTTTGCGGCTTCACCGCCAAGACTAGGATCTGGCCCGTCTTTGCGGTGGGGACCTGGTTAAGCCCAAAACCGACTTCCGCGGCGAACGCGCATAACTCATCGGTGGCCATCGGATCGATCACGGTGACTGACGCCGGAGACACGCCACCGCAGGCAAGCCAGCCTCGCAGCATTGCCGACCCCATACGGCCGCCACCAAACAACACTATCGGGTTATCGAACGACACGTAACCGCTCCTCCGGAAGGATTCCGAATTGTATTATTGACGTTGAAAATACAATTTAGGATGTCTGGTTATCAGACTGTCGCTTCGCCGTCCTTGGCGGTACGGAGGTGCTCGATCATAAGATCGTGGGCGAGCCGGTTTTCACCTTTATCGAGCTTATCCAGGATTTCCAGGTGTTCGTCAATAGATTCAACCACACGGTCGGGTCCGTTGACCCATTGGATATTGAGGAATGACCGCAACTTGTTCTGGCGCTGCACCGCGTCGAGGAAATAGCGGTTGCCTGAGCAACGCGCGAGTTGCTCATGAAAGTCTGAATTGATTTCGAAAAACTCAACCGCCAGCGTTTCGCGCCAGCGGCGTTTGCGGAACGCCAGGTGACGCGAACGGCTGCGGTCGAGCCACTCGCGGTTCAACTCGAAAGTCTCTTCCAGCATTCCCGCTGGTTCAATGATCATGCGGAAAGCATAGCTTTCGGCACGTGCGCTTCCCGAATTGATCGGCATCGAAAACGACCAGCCGTTGCCGGGCTTGCGCTCCACCAGCCCGAGTTCCGCCAGTTTGCGCAAGACGCGCACGACGCTCGGCAATTTCGCGCCGAACAGGCGCGCGATTTCCAGCTGGCTGCATTGGTCGGGCATACGCTTCTGGTTGCGAGCCTCGGCAATGGCAACGAACAGGCGCTGATCCTCTTCGTCCTCTGCGCTGGGAACATCGATATCAGGGGCCTGTGTCACCGGCCCGCGCAGGACGTACCCCCGATTTGCGCGCGCCTCGACGGCGCCCTGTTCCGCCAGCAACTTCAGCGCGCCGCGTACAGGTGTGCGCGACACGTCGAAGTGCCGGCAGAGATCGAGTTCGACCAGATGATGCCCCGGCCCCGCGCCCTGTTCTTTCAGCATCCGGAGGATGCGCCCGGCGAGATCGGCCTGAAGCCTGCTCGCACGTGGCGATGTGGTTTCCTGCTCATCGATCGCTGCTGAGGCCATTGGGGTCATCTCTTTTCCAGAATTTCCAGGGAATCGACTATACGTTCGCTCTGTCGAAGGCAAAATAATCGAAACTGTTTCAGGGGCCATCGCTCAAGGCCTGCAATCGCTGGCGGTCGACGACGTTCCCGTCACGAATGATCATGTGAATGCTCTTGAACGCGCCGATATCGGCGGCCGGATCCCGGTCGAGCAGAAGAATGTCGGCGCGCTTTCCCGGCGTTATCGTGCCGAAGTCGCGCGACCGGCCAAGAAATGCCGCAGCATTTGCAGTGGCGATGCTGATGACCTTCAGAGGCGGCAGTCCCGCTGCCGTCAGCAATTCCATCTCGTGGTACGACGCGGCGCCCGAGACCATGTCGGTGCCCAGCGCCGCCACGCCCCCTGCCCGTACGATCCGCGCGACATTTTCCGCTTCGACCGGATAGATTGCTGCACGCCATGCTGCGAAGCCGGACAATGTTTCGGGGCGTGGCAAGCGCGCGCGATCGGCAATCGCGAGAGTGGTGGCGAACGGAATACGGCGGGCAACCATAAGGCGCACGAATGCGTCGCTTTCCCGCTCGGCCCACTCTGGATGCGCGAGACCGTCGACGCCCGCATCGATTGCCTTGCGAGCATCGGCTTCGCGCGCGATATGTGCGACCACCACAAGGCCATGGCGGTGTGCATCCTTTACGATCCCGCGCATCAACGCCGGCGACAATGCGGGCACGGATGATTGACCGCCGAAGCCGCCCTCATCCTCGACGATCTTGATCAGATCCGGTTTGTCTTCGCGCCGATGCTTCGCCAGGGTCCTCGTATCCAGAGCGCCGACACCGATGCCGATATCCTTGTTCCGTCCTCCCGGAGCCGTGAACAGGCGGCCGGCGATCAACAGGCGGGGGGATTGCGCGGGATCGATGTCTCGTGCCTTCTGCACGGCGCCGGGCAAATTACCCAGGTCGGCAACCGTCGTGAATCCATAAGCAAGGAATCCGGCAAGCGTTGCCCTTGCCGTCGGCAGGTCCATGCTGTGCTTGATGCCGTCCGGCCCGGCTTCGCGCAGGTGGATGTGCGTATCGATCAGCCCGGGCGTGAGAAATTTTCCGCGGCCATCGATGATCTTTGCGCGGCCCACCGGGAGTTTTGCGTTTCCGATGGCGGCAATCCGCGCTCCGTCGATCAGGACCGTGCGATGCGGCACCGCAGGTCGTCCCGTCCCGTCGATCACGCTCACATCTCGGATGGCGTAGCGCTCCGCGACCGCGGGTGACGTCGCCAAGGAAACGCCGACCGCAGCCGCCGCAATGAAGGAAACCCGCATCACTTGCCCAGGTTTCATTGCCCTCGCCCTACAAAAATGACCGGAAGCGCGGGGCGCTCCCGGTCATCGTCAGTCTATTTGCCGTCGCCGCTCAATAGCTGAATGCCAGAGAGAATTTGACGACGGTCGGCAGCGATTCTCCGAGCGCTCCGGCGCCGACTGCCGCCCAGTAGCGCTTGCCGGTAATGTTCTGCCCATTAACGCGAGCCGTTACCTTATGATCGCCGAGTGCGAACTCATACGACGCACCGATATCGAAGGTCGTATAGTCGGGCGCATAGGCATTGTTGGTGTCGTCTGCCGCCTGGTTGCCGGTGAAGAACATGCCACCCGAAACCTTGAGACCCGGCGTCAGCCATGACAGCGTGTATTCGCCCGACAGCGATCCACTGACGTCGGGCGTGCCGCCCGGGCGGGTGATGAGTACGCTGGTGGGGTTCGAGGTCTGCGCCTTCAGGATCATCAGCGTTGCGTTGACAGCCAGGTCTTCGGTCACATAGCCGCTTACACTGCCTTCGAACCCGCGATAGGTCTGCAATGCATCGCCATAGCCATGCGCCTGCGTCGCTCCGACGGGCGTGCGCTCGTTATAGGCACCGGCACGCTTGATGTCGAAGTACGAGAGCTGAACCAGCAGGTTCTTGCGCGGCTGGATCTTCAACCCGACTTCGTAAAGCTTACTGGCGATCGGCGGGAAGACCTCGTTCACATTGTCGACGTTGTTGCCGGCAATCGAGTTTTCTTCCAGGCCTTCGATATAGGTTGCATACGCGCTCACCCATTCCACCGGCTTCACGATAATCCCGCCCGACAGGGCCGTTGGCCGCGCGCTATACGGTGTCTTGGTGACCGTATTGGTGGAACCGTCGTTGCTATAGTCGGTGAAACGGACGCCCCCGATCAAGTGAACGATATCCTTGAAGCTCATATCGTCGAACACGTAGAGCCCCATATCGTCGATCGTCGACGGCGTCGGTGGCGTGTCGATCGCTGCGACAGGGTTCGGTACGATAACCGGATTGAGATAGTTCGAGAAAATTGTCGTGCGCGGCGTTGCGGCCGATCCGCCCAGGCTACGCTGCGAACGCGACGCGCCGATCAGGATGCTGTTGCTGATCGGTCCGGTCGTGATCTTGCCATGGATTTCGGCCGCATAGCTGATGTTGTTGTAAACGGCGTTTTGCACCTTCGTTCCGAAACGGATGACGCCCTGGCCGAAGGTCGCGCTGTTCGGATCCAGCGATGCCAGATACGACGCAGTCGAAGGCGTGGCGGCGGCTGTGGCACCGCGGCCCGGCACGAAGCCCGGGTTATAGCGCAGGCGCGTCAGATGCGAACGGCCCCAGGAAGCGGTGATGTCCCAGTCCTTGCCAAGCTTGTACACGCCCTTGACCATCGTATTGATTTCTTCGGTCGTGTTACTGGTCCAGGATAGTCCGCCAATATTCCTGCGGGGATCGAGATAGGCGAGATTCGGCAAGGCCGTCGCGCCGTTCGGAATGATGAACGTGGCGGGATCGACCGAGCTGCGCCTGAACCATTCGACGTCCGCGGTGAGCGTCAGATTGTCCGTCGGTTTCAGGTCGAACGCGCCAGACGCCACGTAACGGTTACCGTTTGCGAAATCGATGCCCGTATCGATGTGCGCGGCAACGCCGTTCAGCCGGTATCCGAAAATCCCCATGGTATCGCCGATGTCGACGTGGCTGCCGTAACCGCCGTTGCTGTCGCCGAATGCACGTGCGGTAAGGAAGAGTTCTTTCGTCGGACGCTTCATGACGAAATTGACGATGCCCGACGGCGGCGAGAAGCCGTAATAGATCGCCGAAGCACCCTTCAGGATTTCGACACGATCCTTGTCTTCGAGCGGAAATGCCGTCGACGACAGGATGTTGAGCGCGCCGTTCATCTTGTAGCTTGAGCGCGTATCGACTGAAATGCCGCGGATGCTCAGGTTATTGTACGTAGCCGGCCCGACGCCGCTGGTGGAAACGCCAGGCGTGTTCCGAACGGCGTCGATGAGGTCGACCGCTTGCTGTGATTTCAGCATGGCGTCCGGAACAACGGCGACCGTCATGGGCACGTCGAGGATCTTCGCATTGCGGAAGCTGCCCGACTGGACGACGTCGGTACCGAACTGGTTGTTCTTTTCACCGGTGACGACGATATCGTCGGCATCGCGTCCATCGGCTTCCCGGGCTGCGGGAGCGGTCGATTGAGCTGCTGCGAACGTCGGCATGGCGGCCAGAGAGAGGACCGATGTCCCCAACAGCAACAAGCGTGAAGTCTTCATTCTACTACTCCCCTTCTGCAGCGCATCGCGCCGTCAATCCCCGACCTCTCCGTGTCAGATTCGTGTATTTTCAGAGACGATAGTGTTTAATTGTACTTTGTAAATACAAAAATACACACAAATCTTACGCGTGATCGAGTTCGTCGATCAGGTTGAGCGCCGGTGATGCGTCGATCAGGCGGCGGGTGTATTCGTGCGCCGGTGCAGCAAAAACGGCCTCGGTTGTGCCCTGTTCGACGATCCGTCCGGATTCCATGACGATGACCCGGTCGGCGATCTGTTCGACGACGGCAAGGTCATGGGTGATGAACAGGCAGGCGAACCCGCGATCGCGTTGCAGTTTCTGCAACAGGGTAAGAACCTGAAGCTGGATGGTGAGGTCGAGTGCGGAAACAGGCTCGTCAGCCACGATCAATCTCGGCCGAGACGCTATGGCGCGTGCGATCGCCACCCGTTGGCGCTGTCCACCCGACATCTGGTGGGGGCGCCGGTTTTCGAAACCGGCAAGCCCGACTTCTTCCAGAGTCGCGGAAATACGGTCGCGCTTTTCCGCCGTCGTCATGTCGGGGATGTGGCGCAGCGCTGCACCTACGATCTCGCCGATCCGCAAGTGTGGCGGCAGCGATGAGAACGGGTCCTGAAACACCAGCTGGGCATCCCGCCGGAACCGGTGCGTTTCGGACCGCCCCAGCCGGGCGATATCCCGACCGTCGAACCTGATCGCCCCGCCCGCCAACGATTTCAGGCCCATTGCGGCGCGGCCGAGCGTCGTCTTGCCTGACCCGCTGGCGCCGACGAGCGCCACGATCTCGCCTTCCTGCACACGCAGGTCGACGCCATCGATCACGCGCTTGGGTGCGCCGGCGCGGAACAGTCCGACCTTGCCCGGATAATCCACGACCGCCTGCTCGATCGAAAGCAGGACCGGTGCCTCTTCGGGAATTGCCTCGCGGCCCTGAGACCGGCGCGGAAGCGATCCGACGAGTTTCGCGGTGTACGGATGCTTGGGATGCGCGAGCACTTCCGACGTCTGCCCGGCTTCGACCAGCACGCCTTTCTCGAGCACGATGACACGATCGGTATATTGCGCGACCAGCCCCAGGTCGTGGGTGATCAGCAACAGTGCGGTGCCCATCTCGCGGGTGAGCGCCACCATCAGTTGCAGCACTTCGCGCTGGCTGAGAGTATCGAGCGCCGTTGTCGGTTCGTCCGCGATCAGCAGCTTGGGCTGCAGCAACAGGACCGACGCCAGCATGATCCGCTGGCGCATGCCGCCCGAGAACTCGTGCGGGTAACGTGCCAGGCATCTTTCCGCATCCTTGATCTGGACGCGCTCGAGCATGTCGATGCTGCGGCGCTTGATTTCCACATCGTCCAGCCCGCGATGCAATTTCAAACCCTCGGCCAGCTGCATGCCGATCGGCAGGGCAGGATTGAGCGAGGTCATCGGCTCCTGGAAAACCAGGCCGATCCCCGCCCCGCGCACCTTGCGAAGTTCGTCCTCTGACAAGGCGGTCAGGTCGCGCCCTTCAAACATGATCGATCCCGAGGTACGGCGAACACCCGGCGCAAGGAGCCCGGGTATCGCGCGGGTCGCCAGCGTCTTGCCGCTGCCGGACTCTCCGACAATCGCGAGGCGTTCGCCGGCAGCCAGTTCGAAATCCAGCCCTTCGAGCAGCACCTTGCCGTCTGGCGCGTCGACCTGGATCCGCAGCTTATCGATGGTGAGCAGCGGCGGCGTCATGCGCGTTCCCTCGGGTCGAAACGGTCGCGAAGGGCATCGCCCAGCATGTTGATGCCGAGCAGCGTCACGACGATGCAAAGCCCCGGCGCGATGCTAAGCCAGCTTGCTGCGTACATATATGGACGCGCCGCCGACAGCATGTTGCCCCAGGTCGGCGCGGGCGGCGGAACGCCGACGCCCAGGAAGCTGAGCGCGCTTTCCGACAGGACCACCCAACCGAACAGGCTGGTCGCCAGCACCAGGATGGGCGGCAATGCATTGGGCAGGACCATGCGCCACAT